>CAMFVG010000001.1 GCA_945992055.1 uncultured Clostridia bacterium
AAATACGGTCTCCTGCATCTCCAAGTCCCGGACAAATATACGCTTTTTCATTCAACTGTCTGTCAAGATTTCCTACAAAAATCTTCACATCCGGATGTGCCTTTTGCAATTTTTCTAATCCTTCAGGCGCCGCTATTACGCACATAAAGGTAATATCTTTCCCTCCATGTTGTTTAATAAAATCAATAGCTGCTACTGCTGAACCTCCGGTTGCTAACATTGGGTCAACCACAAAAATCTTTCTAAGTTCAATTGGTGCCGGAAGCTTACAATAATACTCATGCGGTTCATGCGTTTCTTCGTCACGATAAAGGCCAATATGCCCTATCTTTGCGGCCGGCATCAATTTCAGTAGTCCTCCTACCATGCCAAGGCCTGCTCTTAAAATCGGAACAATCGCAGGTTTTTTTCCGGAAATAACTGGACAAGATGCCCTTTCAAGTGGTGTTTCAATCTCAATATCTTCTAACTCCAAATCCCTTAATGCTTCATAGCCCATTAGCATTGCAATCTCTTCTACAATTGCACGAAACTCATTCGTTCCGGTTTCTGTCTTTCTAATCATTGTAATTTTATGCTTAATCAATGGATGCTCACAAATTATAATATTTTCATTCCCGTTATACATAACCTCTTTCCTTTCGTACATTTCCTTCCTTTATTGTATCTTTATCTAATTACAGTTCACTTTTGTTTTTAATGTCCCCCACAGCTATGAGAGCCACATCCATGGGAACCACATCCCCCCTCATGATGATGTTCCTCATGATGGTCACATTTCACATTTGGATTATATATCAAAGTCTCTTTTAAGAATGCCTCTACAGCATCATCGGCATTCCCACTAACTCCACCATACAATTGAATACCTGCCTCTGCCAATGCCATCTGTGCACCGCCTCCGATTCCTCCGCAAATCAAAATGTCTACTCTTTTTCCTTGCAGAAATCCTGCCAAAGCGCCATGCCCATTGCCATTCGTGTCCTCGACAGATTCAGATACTACCACACCATTCTCTATCTCATAAAATTTGAACTGTTCTGTATGTCCAAAATGTTGAAAAATTTGTCCGTTTTCATATGTTACTGCTATTTTCATATTCTTCTTCCCTTTCTCTAATCTATTTGTGTTCCACACTTTGAGCAAAACTTTGCTCCACTCTCTAAATGTGCATCACAATTTGGACAAACATCATTTCCTTTAATCTTTGCAATTTCTGCTTTTGATTCTTCAATACATGTTTCACGTTCTGCAATTGCCTCGCACAACTCGGCATATTGAGCATCTATATCTTCACCCTTTTTAAATTTGTGATAAATCATTTTTCCAATGTGTGTGAAATCTCTTTCATTATTGCGTTCCATCACATGGATTTGGCTCTTGATTTTCTGTACCTCTACCGTCTGCTCTGTTTTATTAGCCACAACAGTTACTACGTCGCCTGCCTTATCAACTACGACCTCTGCTATTTCCCCTGTTTTTTTTGAAACCTCTCCCACCTTTTCAGAAATGATTCGTTTCCATTTGTCAAAAAACTCTGCCATCTGTTTTTCCTCTCTTTCTATCAAATTTGCCTTATTGTTTCAAAGGTATTGTACACATTCAGTCTTCCGTAACCCCATTCTCGATTTGGATAGATTTCGTCAACTCTCTTCTCCGTACCTAAAACTAACAAGTTACGAATCTGCGTGGAATCTATCGTCGCCTGTTGCAAACGATATACAACCCACTCCATCATCAGCGCGGCTGCGCCCGCCGTGATTCCTGCTGCTATACTGGAGCCGCTTCTTCTCACAAAGCGTTCTCCCGGTATGACACCCAGCACCTCAATCCCCGGTGCAACAAAATCAGGCTTAATTCTTTCACTTCTAGTATACCCTCTTCCTGACTGAATGGCAATAGAATTGGCGTTTCCGTTATAGAATCCTACTGTCATTCCCGATATCGTGCTGCCCGGTTCTGTGATTGTATAATCCGGATTTGACTCCAAAAAATAAACCTCATTTTGTAAAAATTCTGTTATCGGAAGCCACATATGAAATTCTCCATTCTCTATTTGTATCGGTTCCACGACAATCTTCCATATTCCGTCTGTCGGATTCTCCACCCTAAAAAAGATAAGTCCCGCATTTAATCTCTCCACAAAAACTTTATAATCAACGGTAATACTTGTTCTTTCCAAAACAAACGTATACCTTTGTGTCTGTCCACTACGAATCGGAAACTGATAGGTTTGTTCACCACTTGGAGAGATAACCGACACCGCAAATAGGTTCAATGCATCTGCCCATAACTCCGTGCAAAATCCTGATACATTTTCTCCTACCCGAATCTCTACCTGTTTCACATCATTTAAATTTTCTGCCCGAGAAAAGAAATGATGACGTTGACTTGCTTCATTACCACCACCGATTACTACCGCACGACTTGCAATGTTCGAATAGATGTCCAAAAGTCCTGCAAGCGGCGACCCGGCTGTACGGCCACCCATATTAGTTCCTAATGCAATGCAAATAACCAGTGGCAATTGCAGACGCTCCGCCAATTGATTCAAATACGTCACTCCCAACATAATATCATTTTCTTGATAACACGGAGCATCTGCATCTATCAAATAGAATTCCTTTAGATATGCTTTGGCTTCCTTTAATTTTACAACTGCAATCTGGGCATCCGGTGCTGCCCCTAAAAACTGATTATCATCCCCCGGGCCACCAGCTGCAATACCTGCCAGAAACGTCCCGTGTCCATTGTTATCTATACTCGGCACAATCTCAAACGGATTGCTGCTTGCAAGTGCTTCATTAATCTGAACACTACTGTATTCAGTTCCATAATAAAATTCTTGTGGCGGTTCCCCAGATTGTATCGTCTGATCCCAAATACTTACGATTCTGGTGCTTCCATCCAAATTACGAAAAACCGTATTAGAATAGTCAATTCCCGTATCTACAAACCCAATTAGAACGCCACTCCCTTGCAGTTCCAATGTGGGGTAATTTTGAATCCGAATGATTCCTGCCTGTTCTAATGCGGCTGTATCCAACAACGTATAGCACTTGGGAATTGCATTATAGGGATAACTGTCAAAACGTATAGGGTCTGCTATTTGACTGTCCACATAAATAGAACTATAGAAATCACTCATTTCCTGTCGGCAGACCTCTCCCTCAAATCTCATTTCAAATATATCTTCCTGTAAACGACTGACAATAAAATCTCGGTATTGTTCTGATAAAATCTGTTCACGACACATAGCAATACTCATAATTATTTCCCGTTTTTTCATTTATTATATGCAAAAACGAGATGCCCTGCGACATCTCGTTTACTCTTCCTATGAAGTTGTATCTGCAATTTTTGCCTGACCACGCATTGTAATCATCGGTGCTCCGGTTCCTTCAATATATTCCTTGGTAATAGTAACCATTCCAATATTATCATCTTTTGGAATCTCATACATAATATCAAGCATGAATTCTTCAATAATGGAACGCAAAGCTCTTGCGCCTGTGTCTTTCTTCATCGCCTTTGCCGCAATGGCATGCAATGCATCCTCACTAAATTCTAATTTCACCTCATCCAATGCTAACAATTTTTGATACTGTTTCAAAATTGCATTTTTAGGCTCCTTTAAAATTTTCACCAACATATCTTCGTCCAAACCTTGTAGAGAAAAGATAATCGGAAGACGTCCTATAAATTCCGGAATCATTCCAAAGTTACGCAAATCTTCTACCGTCACTTTTGATAAAAGATTTTTTTCATGATTATACTTGTCTTTCAAGTCCGCGATAAATCCCATGGATGATTGCTTATTCAAACGCTCTTTAATAATATTTTCTAAATCCGGAAAAGCCCCGCCACAAATAAATAAAATATTCTTTGTGTTGATAGTGGTTAATGGTACCATCGCATTTTTACTGTTTGCTCCTACCGGCACCTCAACTTCACTGCCTTCTAATAATTTCAGCATCCCCTGTTGTACAGACTCGCCACTCACATCTCGTTGGCTGGTATTTTTCTTCTTAGCAATCTTATCAATCTCATCAATAAATATAATACCCTGTTCTGCCTTTTCTACATCATTGTCTGCAGCGGCCAAAAGCTTAGACACTACACTTTCAATATCATCTCCAATATACCCTGCTTCCGTCAATGATGTCGCATCTGTTATTGCCAATGGTACATCCAATAATTTTGCAAGTGTCTTTACCAAATAGGTCTTTCCGCATCCCGTAGGTCCTATCATTAACATGTTAGATTTTTCAATCTCAATGTCATCCATGGTATCTGTTGCAACACGTTTATAATGATTATAGACTGCAACTGCCATAGCTTTTTTCGCATGTTCCTGTCCTACCACATACTCATCTAATTGTGCTTTAATCTTATGTGGCGCCGGAATATCTTTAATATCAATTATTGGTTTCCTCGGTTCCCCTTCTTTTTTCTTTTTGATTTTTTGCTTTTTAGGAATAACTCCCTCTAAATCAGAAAGATTCATAAAGTGTATACCGGGTGTATTTGTCAGCTGATTGATATCAAATGGCATATTGTTCATTGCATCAAAACTCTTTTGCATACAATCAGAGCAGACACAAATATTGTTCGGAAGATCAATCATTTTTCCTACAACACTTTCAGGTCGATGACAAAGGAAACAGACTTTTTCATACTCTTCAACTTCGTTTTCCTGTTGTCCTTCAAACTCAATTCTGTCTGACATATATATGTCCCCTTTTATTATTTCTGAATAATTGCTACGACGTCTTTGTCGATTTTCTTGGCTTCTTTCTTATCATAGAGATATAAAGCTCCTGAATATGTTTGAACATCATAATCGCTCAAGAACAAGATCTCGCCTTGATCTGTCACATAAAATCCATGTGCAGATTTGGTAATTTCAATCGTTTCTTTACCATTATACTGTTTGAGTGTTCCCGCTGATTTTTGATATTGCCAATCGGTGATAAAGAATACCGACTTGTCATCTGCTTCTTGATAACATACAGTTGTATCAACTTTTACATCTGCACTTGCCATTTTCTTGTTTACATAAAGTTCGCCTACTGGATTGTAGTCAACATTTTTCACATTTTTATAATAAAATACATCGCTATCGCCTACAAAACCAATATTATTTGCATACACATTCTCATCATATTTCTGTGGTTTTTTCGCCTTGCTACCTGATACGGACATTTTATACAAATCGCCGTATTCCTTGTCGCCGTCATTTTCTTCTACTTTGGCATTCGCTACATAATAAATCATTTTGCCACTATTCGCAATTATCGTTGTTACAACACTTTTTTCTTCAATATCTGTTATTTTTTTCTTGACAGCTACATGAACTTGCTTTGTGTCCGCCTGTATACTTGAAAGAACATCGTCTATACTTCCACTCGCATTCAATTCAGATAATTTTACTTTGTCAACATCCTTAAGATTGCAGGTAGAATATACCACAACAGGACGTTCTGCCGCCACTTGTATATCCGTATATTCGACATTCTTTGCAATGGATTCTGTCTTTTTACCATCAAAATAGAAAAGTTCATAAGAAGGCACTTCTATAGTCTGTTCCTTCAATTCGTTCCATCTTGTATCATTACCTTTTACATCATTTTCAACAAAATCCTTTGCTGCAACAGAAGTTGCAGAATTCTTCACATAGTAAGCAGCACCTGACTCATAAACTTTTAGTACTTCGTTCACATCTGACGCAATCTTTTTGGCATCTTTTCCAACTTTTTGAGTGTATAACTTACCGTCTTTGATGAAATAGAAAGTTTCAAAATCTTCGCTCACATACTGCAATGCAGAAATGTTTTTTGCAATTTTCTTGGCTTTTTCAGAACCTTTTAAATACAAGTTTCCGTCCCTGTCTACATAAACAATCTGCTTTCCATCTTCTGAAACCCTAAAATTAGTAACTCCTTTTGCCACTTCCTTGCTTTCTTTTAAATCATGTGCATAGAGGGTTCCGTCGCTGATATATACAACCAAATTCCCATCTTTATTGATTACATAAGAACTTGTATTAGCAACCAATTGAACCGGTTCTGCTTTTTTATTGTTTAATTCACGATAGTACAAAGCAAAACGACCGAAGCCTTTCATATCGCCCGGGAAGAAAATCTTTCCTGCATCCTCGCTTATCTGCACTAAATCAGAAGAAAAATTTGCCATATATTGCAGATCAAATTGATCCAACTTATTGCCGGTAATTAAATTATCCGATATTTTTTGTGCCTTCTCTTTTGAAACATCTATGTAAGACAAACCGGTCCGTGTAAAATACATCGCTGTATTGTCATCAGAACCTTTATCAGAAAATATAACAATTGCTAAAACAATTATTAAAACAAGTAGACCTGCCACACCAAGCAAAGCTCCCTTTGACAACCCGCCACCAGGCATTGTTTTCCCTTTATTCTTTGCGAATTTTCGTTTTGGTCTATTTCCCATGTTGTTTCCTCCTTTTATGGCTACGTGCGCCATTTTTCACTTCTTGTCATTATATCAAATATATACTTCATAATCAACGTTCTGTAATAAATTTGTACGTCGTAGTGGTTTTATATTGTTCTCCCTTTTTACAAATAGGACTCGGGAAATTTGGATGGTGAATAGAATCTGGATAGTACTGTGTTTCAAAGCATACTCCTTGTCGTTTCTTATAGACGACACCCAACTTTCCTAATTCCTGCTCTAAAAAATTACCGGTATATATCTGCATTCCCGGCAAATCCGTGTACACTTCCATACTAATACCACTAATATCCGATGATAGTTCCGCTACTTTCGAAAACCTTCCGTCATTATTCAGGCACCAATTATGGTCATATCCTTTGCCAAGAATCAATGGACCATACGGTTTCTCGATATCTCTTCCTATTATCTTCTTCACACGAAAATCCATCGGCGTTCCATCCACAGAGCAAATCTCTCCTGTCGGAACCAGTTGCTCACTGGTTACTAAAAAGTCATCTGCATCCACCCACGCATAATGACTCAAAACATCACCGGATGCATGTCCGTTCAAATTGAAATAAGAATGATTTGTCATATTTACAATTGTATCTTCGTCTGGAACACCTATATATTCAATACAAACCTCATTATCATCCGTCAAGGTATATGTCACTTCTACATCAAACGTGCCTGGATACCCCTGATCTCCTGCTGGACTATGTAACGAAAATGTGATACTTCTTTCTGTTGTCTGTTTCACATTCCACATACGAAGATTGTATTGGTCATACCCACTGTGATGGTTATTATCATTATCATTTTTGTCCAGTTGATAGGTCTTTCCATTTAATACAAACGTCGCATTACCGATTCGATTCCCATTTCGACCGATTGTCCCGCCAAAATTTGTATCACCTTTCAAATATCCTTCCGGGCTATCATATCCCAAAACAACATCGATAGGATTCCCATCTTTATCCGGAACAGTGAGAGCGTATAGCGTTGCCCCAAAATCAGTGACTTCCATTTTCATGCCTTGCTTATTTTCAAATATATATAAAGTTGCATTTCCGAAACTTCTAGTTTTCATACTATCCTTCTTTCCTTTACAATGTAGCTATAAAACGTTTGAAAGCATTCCTTCCCTCTGGTGTGCATTTGAACACTCCGGCATCTTCTAACACTTTAGTAAATACAATTCCCACTTCTTGTTCAAGAATAGGCATTACATTTTCATTTGTAATCGTATCATACTTCTCAAGGAATGTTTTCACCCAATCAGCATGCTTTTCAATCTTCGCATTACTACTAATATCTTTTCCTTCCACCAAATACTCGGCGATTATCTCCATCTCCTCTTTCAAACGCGCAGGCAAAACCGCAAGTCCCATAACCTCAATCAAACCGATATTTTCTTTTTTGATATTATGCCACTGTGCATGCGGATGATACACACCAAGCGGATGCTCCTCCGTGGTAATGTTATTACGAAGTGCCAAATCAAGCTCATACATGTCTCCTACTTTTCTAGCAATCGGAGTAATCGTATTGTGCAGCTCTTCACCTGTTGTTGCAAATATAAATGCTGTTTCGTCCGTATATCCACGCCAAGCATCCAGAATATGAGCACCCAGCTCGATTAAACGTTCTGAATCAACAGAACGAAGACGCAATACAGAAAGCGGCCAATGCACAATGCCCACTTCTACATCTTCAAAACCCTTAATTTCAAATTTCTCTTCCATTTGCGCCTTTGCCATGGCAAAGGTATAATTGCCACCCTGAAAATGGTCATGGCTCAAAATGGAGCCACCTACAATTGGCAGGTCCGCATTAGATCCCAAAAAATAATGTGGGAACAATTTCACAAAATCGAACAATTTCACAAACGTGGCCTTTTCGATTTTCATAGGTGTGTGTTCCCCATTAAACACAATGCAGTGTTCGTTATAATAAACATATGGAGAATACTGGAAGCCCCAAGCACTCTCGTTCACAGTAATAGGCATGATGCGATGATTTTCTCTCGCCGGATGGTTCACACGTCCTGCATATCCTTCATTTTCTACACAGAGTAAACGCTTTGGATAACTGCTTGCTTTTGCTAATTTGGCAGCTGCAATTGCTTTCGGATCTTTTTCCGGTTTAGATAGATTAATCGTGATATCAATCTCACCATATGCACTGTCGACTTTCCATTTGCGGTCTTTTTTTACACGATAACGACGAATATAATCGCTATCTTGACTCAATTTATAGTAGTAATCTGTGGCTTCTTTTGGAGAAAGTTCATATCTTTTTTCAAACTCTGCCTGTACCTGTGCAGGTCTTGGCATCAGACAATTCATAATCTTTGTGTCAAACAAGTCACGATACACAATACTGTTTTCAATGATTCCTCTCGCAACTGCTTCATCCAACAATTCCTTCAAAATATTTTCCAAACAAATTTCCTGACCTGTTATGTCAAAGTCCTCATAATTATCTTCCTGAAACAAATCTAACAATAGATTTGTGGCATAAATACGCTCACACTCCGGCATAAGTCCTGTATCAATTCCATACTGTACTAATTTCTTAACATTTGCAAAAAACATGTTTTTTCCTCCCATTTACAAAACATGCGCTCCCTGACCAATATCTACTATGTAAAACTCCGCCTCATGACCTACTTTTTCCCTGTACTGCGCTCCAAGTGTAGCTACGAAGGAGTCTACTGCATCATTTTTTACAATGCTAACAGTACATCCACCGAAACCACCGCCTGTGATGCGGGAACCGATAACTCCTTCTGTCTCCCACGCAAGATTTACTAAGATATCAATTTCATCACAAGACACTTCATAATCGTCGCGAAGGGATACATGAGAAGCATTCATCAATTTCCCAAACAATTCTACATCATTGTCCTTCAGCGCTTGCACAGCTTTAAGCGTTCTCTGATTTTCATAAACTGCATGCTTCGCACGTTTTTGTCGAATTTCTGACTTGATGGCATCTTTGTTTGCCTCAAACAATTCTTCTGTCAAATCGCCCAATGTTTGAATGTCTATTACTTCTTGCAACTCTTTAAGTGCTGTTTCACATTCATTTCTGCGATCATTATAGGCAGAATCCACAAGACTGTGTTTCACCTTACTATTCACTATAACAATCTTTGCATCTTCCAATACAACCGGTGCATATTCATACTTTAATGTGTTAGCATCTAAAAAAATGGCGTGATCTTTCTTTCCCATAGCACTTGCAAATTGATCCATGATTCCACAGTTACAACCATTGTAATTATTTTCTGAATACTGACCAATCAGTGCAATATCTATCATAGAAACATCAAATCCAAACATATCTTTTAGCATAAGTCCTATCAATACTTCCAAGGAAGCAGACGAAGATAAACCGGAGCCATTCGGGATATTTCCATAAATCAAAACATCAAGACCACATGAGAGCTTATATCCTCTCTCTTCGAATGCCCACATCACTCCCTTTGGGTAATTTGTCCATCCCGCTTCTTTGTATGGCGTCAAATCGTTTAAATCGCTCTCGATAACACCCAAATTTTCAAAATTCAAGGAAAAAAATCGCAATCTTTTATCTTCTCTTTTTCTTGCAATCCCATATGTACCAAGCGTTAATGCACACGGAAATACATGTCCTCCATTATAGTCTGTATGTTCACCAATTAAATTCACACGTCCCGGTGCGAAATATGCGCAAATACCTCCATTGTCGCCGTAAATTTCTTTAAACTTTTCAAGTAATTGTGCTTTCATATACATATTCCTCCATTTTTCTATATCATTTTAATTTTATCTTTTCACACCCGTATAGTCAATTCTCTTTTGCCAAATCAAGTAAATAATTTGGCGAATACTTGTCGTATTTTTTCTCAACTGTTATAATATATATGCAAAACAAAGGAGGAAGCTCTAATGTACAGTTTTATTGTAAATCCAAATGCCAGATCCGGCCTTGGTAAAAAAGTTTGGAATGAATTAGAAATACTGTTAAAAAAGGAAAATGTTTCCTATCAAGTATATTTTACAAAATATCAAAAACACGCAACTGCACTCACAAAATCAATTACCTCTGACGGAAATGAGCACACCGTTGTGGCCTTGGGTGGCGATGGCACCGTCAATGAAGTAGTAAATGGAATTGTAAACTTTGAAAAAACAATTTTAGGATACATTCCAATTGGATCCAGCAATGATTTTGCAAGAGGGTTGGAACTACCTGCCAATCCATTAGATGCCTTAAACACCATCCTGACTTGTCCAAATCTTCACTCTATGAATGTAGGTGAAATTTGTTACAAAGGAAAAGCTCGACGCTTTGCCGTAAGTGCAGGAATTGGATTTGACGCTGACATTGTTCACGAATCGGTCGTGTCGCATCTCAAATTATTCCTGAACAAAATGAAATTAGGAAAACTCACATATGCCGGAGTTGCACTTCATCGTTTATTTCTGACAACTCCTTGCACCGTAACATTAACTTTAGATAAGCAAAAGGAAATCTCTTATCCGAATACATACTTTGTGGCACTTATGAATAACAAATGCGAGGGTGGCGGAGCCAAATTTGCTCCAAAGGCGAAAAACGATGATGATATGTTAGATGTAATGATCGCATCCAACATACCAAAAGTAAAAGTCCTCATGCTATTTCCACTTGCTTTTGCAGGATTACTGACCGGCATTAAAGGAGTGTCTATGCATCGGGTGAAACATGTTCGGGTTCAAGCAGAACGTCCTCTCCCGATTCACACAGACGGGGAACCTATTTTCTTGCAAAATACGTTGGAGGCATGCTGCATTCCTGAAAAAATACGCGTTATTACGGCGAAACCTTTATAGAATTAGTAACGGGACTGTTTACAGTCCCGTTACTAATTCTATGGCCTTTTCAACCATCACATCGATATTGTAGTATTGATATTCTGCAAGTCTACCGAGTAAATAAAAATTCGGTATGTCGCTCACTTCCATTCTATATGCTTCATACAATTTCTGATTTTCTGCATTGGCAATAGAATAATACGGAATTTGTCCGTTTTCACCCGTATATGCCAGCGGGTATTCTTTCGAAATTGTGGTTCCTTCACACTTCTGTCCCGTCAAGTGTTTGTATTCGGTAATACGAGTAAATTCCTCGCTCACCGTATAGTTAACTACAGAGTGTCCCTGAAAATCATCTTCTTCAAAATGCTCAAACACGAAATTTAAAGTTCGATATGGTAATCTTCCATATTTACAGTCAAAAAATTCATCCAAAGGTCCGGTAAAAATCACATCCCCTGCAAATGGTTCTCCTGCAAAATATATCTTCTTTTCTTTAATCGCAAGCACTTGTTTTGCTTCTGTCTGCAGTTTGATACAAATTCCGGGATGATCAATCATATTTTCAAACATCTTGGTAAATCCACAACGTGGAACACCTTGGTACTTGTCAGCAAAATAACCATTGTCATACGAGATGTTTACAGGTACTCTGGCGGTCACTGCCGGATCAATTTCTTCCGGTTTCTTGCCCCACTGCTTCATGGTGTAATAAACATAAATGTTATCATACACGTATTGTCCAATCATCCGCAATTCAGCATCTTCATGATTCATCAATTCCAAAATCGGGACCTTCGTTCCCATTCCATAAACATTCACCAGTTTTTGCTCTAATTCTGTTCCCTTTTCTTCTCCATAAACTCTTTTCAAAGTATGCAAATTAAAGGGAACCGGCATATATTGCCCATGCACCTGTGCAACTACTTCATGCCGAAACTCGTGCCAATCTGTAAATCGCGACAAAAAATCATATACCCGCTCATTCCCGGTGTGGAAGATATGCGGTCCATATACATGAATCAAAATACCATATTCATCTTCTGCATCATAACAATTTCCTGCAATATGTTTCTTCTTCTCAACAATTAATACTTTTTTTCCCTGTTCGGCAAGTTTACGCGCCGCTGTACATCCTGCAGCCCCTGCACCAATTACAATTGCATCATACATTGTGCCACTTATTCTCCTTATATTTTTCTTGTCCTACCTTTACATTAACATATTTCGCATATTTCTCAAATGCCGCCGGAATCGGAAATTTTTCTTCTATATCTTCCGGGTGTACAAAAAGCATGTCTTCCTGATCTGATTTTTCCAATTCATCCACACGAATGCTATACCCTATCATCCTCCATTCTACATGGCTGAAAATATGTTTTGCTTCATCCATGTGTTGAATGCGTAATGGAGATAATCCCATTTTTCGACAGTGTTGAATTGCTTCCTTCTCCGTTAAATGTCCTTCAACATTTGGTAGCTCATAGAGGCCTGCTAACAATCCTTTAGATGGCCGTTTGCGAATAGCCACATTCTCTCCGTCTTTCAACACAAAAACCGTCTTTTTCTCAATCCTTCGCTCTTTTGCCTTGCTCTTCACCGGAAGTGTACCATGTGTTCCATGTTGATATGCCATACACAAATGTGACAACGGACATTCCTCGCATTTCGGTGCCCCGTTTGGCACACAGACCATGGCCCCCAGTTCAATCAATCCCTGGTTAAAATCAGCTGCTTGTCCCTTTGGCATAACCTCTTCCAATGATTTTTCTATATCCGTTCTGACACTTGCTTTCATAATATCTGCTTGATTTTCCGTAATTCTTGCAATCACGCGCAAAACGTTTCCATCCACCGCCGGCTTTGGAATATCAAAAGCAAAAGATGCGATGGCTCCCGCAGTATAATTTCCAATCCCTGTCAAACTACGGATGGCATCAAACTCCTTTGGGAAAATGCCTTTGTGCTGCTCCACAATTTGTTGCGCTGCCTTTTGCATATTTCTTACACGATTGTAATATCCAAGCCCTTCCCACAGTTTCAACAGTTGTTCTTCATTTGCATGCGCCAGCGCCTCTATAGTCGGTAATTCATTTAAAAATCTTTCATAAAACGGTTTCACTGCTTCTACACGAGTTTGTTGTAACATAATCTCGGAAAGCCAAATCCGATACGGATCTCGAATATCTCTCCATGGAAGCAAACGCTTATTTTTTCTATACCATTGCACCAAAGGTTCTGCAATTTGATATAAATTCTCATCTTCCAACAACACCGGAATTTCTTTTGCAAGTTCTATGCTATCCTTCTCCACTTGACATTCATATGCCAAAATTTTCACTCCTTGTTCGCTAGCCTTCTTTATGGCATCAGCAAACGCCGCATGCGTCTTGCGGTTTGGAGTGAAATATTTTACATCCTTCATCTGCACAACAAAAAACACATATGCTTCATATCCCTCTTTCACCGCCTTGGCAAGTTCTTCGACGTGTTTGATCCCCCGCTCTGTCGGTGCATCCGGAAAACGAACAACTCCGTCCTCCTCTAAAGTGACCCCTTTTATTTCTATAAAAATCTTTCTTCCATCTACTTCGACGTATAAATCAAAGCGTGAATTTCCATAGACAGTCTCCGGACGTATGAGCGTTGCATTTGGAAATAAATTCCCCTTGCAAATCCATTCTTCCACTACTTTATTAGGGATTTGAGAATCCATATTAATCATACGTTGCTCTTTTTGTACTGTAATCAAATCCCACTGCGTCTTTCTATTTGACTGTTCTGCCCTTTGTACATACACGGTTGCATTTGGGGTCAAGAGTTCTGCACAACGCCCCGTATTCTTCACATGTACAGTTTCCTTTTTTCCTAAAATTTCCACATACGCTATAAAGCGATTAGGGCGCTCCAAAAAGCGCCCTTGTTCAATACGTTTATATTTCATTTATAATTCCTTTGATAAAAATTCTTTTAATCGTTCATCCTGTGGATTGTCAAAAAATTCCTGTGGTGTATTTTGTTCTTTGACTTTTCCTTCATCAAAAAACATCACTCGAGTTCCCACTTCTTTTGCAAATCCCATTTCATGTGTTACGACAACCATAGTCATGCCATCTCTTGCAAGTTGTTTCATAATCTCCAAAACTTCCCCAACCATTTCCGGGTCTAATGCAGAAGTAGGTTCATCAAACAACATAACTTCCGGCTCCATAGCCAAAGAACGCACAATTGCAATACGCTGCTTCTGACCTCCGGAAAGTTGTGATGGATATGCATTGGCTTTCTCGGCAAGTCCTACCATTTCTAATAAACCCATCGCCTTCGCATTGGCTTCTTCTTTGTTCATATTCAAAAGTTTAATAGGAGCCAGTGTAATATTTTCCAAAATAGTCTTATGTGGGAACAAATTGAAATGTTGAAATACCATTCCCATTTTACGGCGATGCATGTCAATATCTACCTTTGGACTGGTAATATCTACACCTTCAAAGTATATCTGCCCTTTTGTTGGTGTCTCCAACAGATTCAAGGACCGTAAAAAGGTGGATTTTCCGGAACCCGATGGCCCTACTATTACAACCACTTCTCCTTTTCGAATATCTTCGGTCACGCCATCTAAAGCGTTTAACTGTCCGTATGTCTTATATAAATCTTCTACATGAATTAATACTTCTCCATTAGCGCTCACTGTTACGCAACCTCCTTTCCAACAAACCTAGCAACTTGGAAAATCCCATAACCATTGCCAGATAAATCAACGCGGTTGCAATAAGTGGCATATAACTATACGTACGACTTCGAATAATATCTCCGCCTTTTGTAAGATCTTGTAATGCCACATAACCAGCTACAGAAGTTTCTTTTAAAAGCACAATAAATTCATTTCCAAGAGCAGGAAGAATGTTTTTAAATGCTTGCGGCATGATAATATATACCATCGTTTGTACGTAATTGAACCCTAGACTGCGTCCCGCCTCAAACTGTCCATCATCCACCGCCATAATACCGGAACGAACAATCTCTGCCACATAAGCTCCGGAGTTTAGACCAAATGCCAACACCGCAACAACAACTTTTTCTATGTTTACGCTGGCAAAAATAACATACATGATAATGAGTAATTGTACAACAACCGGTGTTCCACGGATAACTGTAATATAGATGTTACAAATAAAGTTCAATATTTTCAATTTCTTTGTCTTGTCATAAGTTGCACGTATGATTGCCACAAGAAATCCTAGTGCAACACCCAAAATCAAAGCCAAAAAGGTCACCACAAGAGTGGTTTTCAATCCGTCCACAATGTATTTCCAACGATTATCCTGTATAAAATTCCGTTGAAAATCATCTAAAAAATCTTGAATAAATGCTTGCATGTTTTTCCTTTCATTCGTCAAAAGAAATGTTGTGCAAACTTGCACAACATTTCCTAATAAATTCCTATTTGTTTACGATTACTACCTGTACACCTGTATAATATGAATCTGCAAAATCAACTTCTTTTAATCTGTCTTCTGTAATTGTAAGACCTGCTGCAGCAAAATCAGCTTTTCCTGCTTTTACAGCTGGGATAATTGAATCAAATGCCATATCTGCAATTTCAATTTCATATCCTAATTTATCACCAATTGCTCTTGCAAGATCAACATCAATACCTACAATTACTTCATTTTCATAATATTCATATGGTGGGAACTCTGCATTGGTTGCCATTACAAGTTTGCCCTTATATTCAATTCCTTCTGGTGATTTGTATGCTTCACCTTTTCCTTCAATGTAGTAAGCAACGATTGCATCAAATGTTCCATCTTCTTTTAATTCTTTGATGGCTTTGTTAAATTGTTCTTTCAATTCGCCACCTTGCTTAAATGCATGTGCGTACTGTTCTTCCGTATATGCTGTTTCCAAAATTTTAAGTCCTTCGTTTTCAGCAACGAATGCTTTTGCAGGTTCATTATCAATAATTACTGCATCAATTTTACCTTGTTTCAATGCTTGAACTGCTTCTGCACCTTTGTTGTAACGCTCTATGTTTTCATCGCCATAATCATCTGTTGCATAAATATCACCGGTTGTTCCTAATTGAACACCAATCTTTGCACCTTCCAAGTCATCAAGACTTGTAATTTGTTTTGCTCCCTTTCCTCCACATGCTACCAAAGATAACATGCATGCCATAGCTAATAATAAACTTACTAATTTTTTCATAATCGACTTCCTCCGTTTTATAAATATTTACTTTTTTTGCATAAAAATTCAATCGATATACTTATATTACCCTTTATTTTTCATTTGTCAAGTGTTTTAGAAAATTAAAAAGTATAATAGTACCAAAAGTCCCAATATAATTCGATAGTATCCAAACACTTTAAAATCATTTTTCTTAATGTAACCCATAAGAAACTTAATTGCAATAACAGATACCGCAAACGATACTACGCATCCTACACTCAACATTGCAATCTCGACGGATGTCATTCCTGCACCTTCCATGAAAAATTTCAGCAATTTAATTGCACTGGCTCCAAACATAACCGGTATAGCAAGGAAAAACGTAAACTCTGCAGCCACGTAGCGGGAAACACCAAGGAGCAATGCTCCTATAATCGTTGCTCCGGAGCGCGATGTTCCCGGAATCAAGGACAATACTTGAAACGCACCAATAAGAAGTGCTGTCTTATAAGATAAATTTGACAGTTTCGTTACGGATGGCTTTTGCCCTTTATTCCAATTCTCTATCAAAATAAATAAAACGCCATAGATGATTAACATAATAGAGACTACTACATAGTTATGAAAATGTGCCTCCATCCAATCATCAAATAAAATACCAAGTACACCTGCCGGAATACATGCCACTATAACCTTCATCCAAAGGGAAATGGTCTGCATTTTATCTTCTTTTGTTTTTTTCGGAGAAAACGGATTCAACTTATGGAAATACAGAACCACAACTGCCATAATTGCCCCTAATTGAATCACTACATTAAACATTTCCTTAAAAGCATCGCTAGCACTTAACTTAATAAATTCATCCACCAAAATCAAATGGCCGGTACTGCTAATGGGTAGCCACTCTGTGATCCCCTCTACAATCCCTAAAATAATTACTTTTAAAATTTCAATCATCAAACTTCTCCTTTTTCTATTTTAACACAAATTTCTCGAATGCCTTTGCAACCCCATCATTGTCATTGGTATCCGTCACATAATCTGCAATCTCTTTCACACTATCTTCACCATTTTCCATGGCAACAGCAAATCCAACTGCTTTTAGCATCTCATAATCATTGTAACTGTCTCCGCAAGCCATAATCTCTTCCTTTTGAATTCCCAGCTGATGGCCCAACCATAAAAGCCCCTTTCCCTTATCGGCTCCCGCAATATTGATCTCCAAATCTACGGAAGAAGAATTTGCTATTACAAGTTCAGGCATAGCTTCCAAGCGTTTCCTTGCCTCTGTGCGTTCCATTGAATACCGAAACACAGCGCGCAGTTTGTCGATTGGCTGTTTCGTCTTTCTGAGCATTTCCCTCACATCGTCCACCGGTGTTCTAGTATTCAAGACATATTCTATCATGCTGTCATTGGCGTAGTAATCCTCTAGATGTGTCAGACAATCTGCCCTGGTATAAATCTTATCACCGGTAATCAATTCCGGTATACAATCATACTCGTAGCACATATCTAATACTTCGGCAGACAAATCATATGGAACCGGTTTAGACAGCATAATCTCTCCACTTTCCAGATTCAGGATTTTTGCCCCATTAACCGTCACCGCATACTTCAAACCTTTCAGCTCCAAAACTTCCTTGGCAACCGCTGAAAGAGGTCTCCCCGTAGAAATCAGTACCACGCATCCTTCTTCAATCGCTTTTTCCACAACGCTCTTGGTATATTTGCTAATCTTCTTTCGGCTATTTAGAAGGGTTCCATCCAAATCCAACCCTACCATCTTAATCTTTCTATCCATTTTTCCCTCTTCTAGTTTTATGTCCTTGGTAATAACTACATTCTAACAAAATTTGCGTCATAACGCAATTTATAGTATAATATTTACAACATTTTGCAAGAAAGGGCTACACATGAAACCTATTTATCTTAAAATAAAGGTTCGCGGGATGGTCATTTTCCTATCCTTTGTGTTTGTTCTTCTTTCCGCCTTTCCTGCGCAAGCCACAAATAAAGTAAAGGATTTAGAAAACAAGACTGACGAACTAGAATCAGAACTTTCAGATTTAAATCAAGAACTAAAAACTTTAGAGAAAGACTTAAAAGAAATTTCTTCACAAGTCAAAAAGACATCTACTGAATTACAGCAAACAAGAGAATTGCTTGCAATCGCAATCGGAAAAGAGGAAGCACAACACGAATCTATGATGCTTCGAATTAAATATATGTATGAAAACGGAAATATGAGCATGGTTGAAATGTTACTTTCCTCCACTTGTATTGCCGATTTTGTGTCGCGTGCAGAGTATATCATTCAAATCAACAATTATGACCGCAAACTTTTGAAAGAATTTTCTGAAACCCGCGAGCAGGTTGCAGAGCAAGAAGCAAAGCTGCAAGCCCATCAAAAACAGTTGGACTCTTTACAAGCGGAGTTAGATAAAAAGGAAATAGCATTGGAATCCAAGATTTCAAATACCTCTTCCTACTTGTCTACATACAAGGCTGAACTAGAAAAAGCAAAGCAGGAGTCCACCAAACCAATCAAACCAATTATACCAGCCTCCGATAGCTCGAACAATTCTTCCGGAAGTTCTTCCGGAAACACAGGTGCATCGCATACCGCTACTGATATCGAGCTACTAGCGGCACTTATTGAATGCGAAGCCGGAAGTACAGATTATGAGGGAATGCTAGCAGTAGGCTCCGTTGTTGTAAACCGAATGAATCATTCCAAATACCCAAATACGCTTCGTGGCGTTGTTTATCAAAGTGGGCAATTCACACCTGCCCACAATGGTAAGATAGATAAAGTACTAGAGCGAGGGGTAAAAGCATCCTGTGTACAAGCTGCTACGGATGCTTTAGCCGGAAAAAACAACGTGGGGAGTTGTTTGAGTTTTAGAGCTGCAAGTTCAGGAAAACCTGGAACGATCATTGGTGGAAACGTATTCTTTTAAAAACAAAATGGATGAAGTCTGATATCATCAAACTTCATCCATTTTTTCTTATTTCATTGCCGGTTGCGTTAAAATATTTTTCACATGTTGGATTTCCTGTTCCGATGCTTTTTGTGCCGGAACATAGTATCCTTTTTGACGTGCCACGTGATAAAGTTTTTCCTGTGACATTTCACATTCATTGCGAATTTGCTTCAAGCATTGTTTTAATTCTTTGTTCTCTGTTTGCGGAATCATATCTCCAAACATTTTGAGTTCTCCGTTCACTCCTACAAGAGCATCGGAAACCATCGTCTTCTCATTCATTCTCTTTTCCTCCTCTTATAAGAATTTCATTAAATCCTGCTTGTTTTTCATTGCTGAATTTGCGGCATCCTGAAATAACTGCTTTACTTCCGGATCCTGTGCCTGATTGGCGTAGTCCGTCATCTTACAATGTGTGGTGTCATAGCCGCCAATAAGATGGCGTAAATTTTGTAAATCTAAAACTGAAAGTTCTGCCATGATTTTCCCTCCTCATGCTTTGTTTGATTCTTCATATTTATTATGGTTTGTTTTGCGCAAATCTATCCTCACCGAAAAAAGAAGAACAGGAATCATTTTCCTGTTCTTCCATTTATTTGTATTCTATTTTTGTAAGAATCAATCCATGTGCCGGAGCTGTTACCCCTGCTGCCTTCCGGTCTCTCGCTTCCAATATTTCTTTTACCTTTTCCGGCCCATAAAAGCCACGTCCCACACGCACCAAAGTACCTACAATAATGCGCACCATATTGTACAAAAATCCATTCCCTGTAATTCGAATCGTAATCTCATCACCATTAGTTATGATATCCAACTCCTGAATCGTGCGCACCGTATTCTCAACATCTGTTCTAATATTACAGAAACTGACAAAATCATGCTCACCTATCAAATAAGATGCTGCCTGTCGCATTTTATCGATATCCAACGTATAGGAAACAAAATAATTGGTCAGTCTTTTTGTCGGCATTGGAATCCTTGTATTGATTATATGATATTCATAGGTTTTGCTACAGTCGCAATATCGCGGATGAAAATCCAAAGGAACTTCCTCGGACTGTACAATCACAATATCTTCCGGCAATCTCTGATTAAGTGCCATGGCAATCTTTTCTGCCGGAATAGTAGTTTCTGTATCAAACACAGCAACATTTCCCATCGCATGCACTCCGGAATCTGTGCGACTTGCACCAATTACCTGAATATTTTCTCCGGTCAATTTTTTAAGTGCTTTATTAATCACTTCTTCAATTGTGATTCCATTTGGCTGCACCTGCCAGCCACAATAATTTGTGCCATCATAGGCAATCGTCAATTTAATTCGTCTCATATATTACCCACTATCACAGCAATCGCCATGTACAAAATAGTGATTGCATATGCTATATAATCTTTCTTTTGGTACACCAATGGTTTCATCTTCGTACGCCCGTCACCACCACGATAACACCTTGCTTCCATAGCCATTGCAAGGTCTGTCGCTCTTCGAAATGCAGACACAAAAAGGGGAACCAAAATCGGTATCATAGCCTTCGCCTTTTGAATAATATTCCCATTTTCCAAGTCTGCACCTCTTGCGATCTGCGCCTTCATAATCTTATCTGTTTCCTCTAACAGAATTGGAATAAAGCGAAGTGCAATAGACATCATCATCGCAATTTCATGCACCGGCAATTTGATTTTTCGAAATGGCCACAACAATTTTTCAATTCCATCCGTCAAAGCATTTGGTGTCGTAGTAAAGGTCATAAGAGATGATCCCAAAATCAAATAAATCAAACGGATAGCCATAAAAACAGCTGTACGGAGTCCATCCTCCGTAATCGTCAAAATCCAGAATTCCAAAAGAACCTTCCCTGTCTTGGTAAGAAAGAGATTAAAAACCACTGTTATCATCAATAATAAAATAATCGGTTTTAACCCTTTTACGATAAATTTAAATGGAACCTTTGAAATATGAATGACGGATACTAAAAATATAGTTGCCACAATATATCCGTAAATATTGCGAAACAGGAAAAGAGAGATTAAGTATAGTAAGGTACACATAATCTTAACCCTCGGATCCAAACGATGCAATTTGCTGTCTACAGGATAATATTGCCCAATTGTAATATCTCTTATCATATATTCTCCTCTATTTTTTCAGTGCGCTCGAAATACTCTCGACCGCTTCTTCAATGGTAGTTGCCTGTGTATCTACAGCAATTCCTTGTTCCCAAAGCGCATGCATCATGTAAGTCACCTGCGGTGCCGCAAGGCCCACTTTCTCCAATTCTTTATACTGGCTAAACACTGCTTTTGGAACATCATCAAACAACTTTGCACCTTTATTCATCACCACAATACGATCTACATATTTTGCAACATCTTCCATGCTGTGGGAAACCAAAACTACAGTCATATTTCCCGCCTTTTGCAAATAGGCAATCTGATCCAAAATTTCATCTCTTCCCTTCGGATCCAATCCTGCGGTTGGCTCGTCGAGTATCAATACTTTTGGCTTCATTGCAAGCACACCGGCTATGGCAACACGACGTTTTTGTCCACCGGAAAGTTCAAACGGTGACACCCCATAATATTTTTCCGGAAGTCCTACCAACTGCAGAGCCTCGATTGCCCGTTCTTTGCACTCTTCATCAGACAAGCCCTGATTTTTCGGTCCAAAACAAACGTCTGACAAAACATCCATCTCAAAAAGTTGGTGCTCCGGATATTGAAACACCAATCCGACATTATTACGCAATTGACGAAGATTGTACTTTTCGGAATAAATATTTTCGCCCTTATAATAGATGGCGCCATCTGTCGCTTTTACAAGACCATTCATATGCTGGATTAATGTAGATTTCCCAGACCCCGTATGTCCGATAATGCCCAAAAATTGACCTTCATAAATGTCGAGATTAATATCCTTTAATGCATGTTTTTCATAAGCATTACCCGGGCTGTAAATATAATTTACGTGCTCCAATCTTAGAATCGGTTCCTCTTCTTCTCGTTTGAAACTGATTCGCTCGTTCTGCGAATTTTCTTCTGCCTTATCTATTTTTTTACAAACAACTAACGCTTTTAACAATTCCTCTGTTGTCAGGATTCCATCCGGAATTGGATAACCCCTTTTTTTTAATTCATAAGCAAGCAGAGTAACTTGTGGTACATCCAATCGATATTCCTTAAGCTTTTCCACCTGACTGAAGACTTCATGGGTAGCTCCATCCATCACGATGTGTCCTTGATCCATAACAATTACACGGTCTGCACCTACTACTTCCTCCATGTAATGGGTAATTAAAATGACTGTTATCCGCTCTTTTCTTCGAAGCTCCTCAATTGTTTTAAGCACTTCTTTTCGACCGTTTGGGTCCAACATAGCAGTAGGCTCATCTAGCACAATACATTTTGGCCGCATAGCCACTACACCTGCAATTGCAACACGCTGCTTCTGCCCTCCGGATAATTTATTCGGCGAATGATAGCGATACTCCAACATGCCTACCGAAGCCAGACTCTCCTCTACACGTTTCCAAATATCATCCGTTGGAACTCCAAGATTCTCCGGCCCAAATCCAACATCCTCTTCTACTACGGTTCCAATAATCTGATTATCCGGATTTTGAAATACCATTCCTGCACTCTGGCGTACCTGCCAGATATGCTCCTCTTTCTTGGTATCCTTTCCATCCACCCACATGGTCCCTCCATTTGGCACAAGAATGGCATTCATATGCTTCGCCAATGTGGATTTCCCGGAGCCATTGTGTCCCAAGATTGCAATAAACTGTCCTGGCTCTATATCAAGGCAAATATCGTCAATGGCACGACGAACTCCAATGACGTTCCCCTCGTTATCACGCTTCTCATATTCAAAAATCAGATTTTCTGCTTTAATCATACTCATTGACGTCCCTTTCGTAATCATTATCGCTTTATTTTACTTCATTTGTGTAGCATTTGCAAGTTATTGACAAATATCCTCGGTAATTATAAAATATGTAACAGCAAAAACTCAAAGAAAGAAGGAATTACATTATGGCAAATCCAATTGTAACATTTGAAATGGAGAATGGGGATATTATGAAAGCAGAATTATATCCTGAAGTTGCTCCAAATACAGTTAATAACTTTATCTCATTAGTAAAAAACGGATTCTATGACGGGCTTATCTTTCACCGTGTTATCCGCGGATTCATGATTCAAGGTGGATGTCCACAGGGTATCGGTACCGGTGGTCCTGGTTACCAAATCAAAGGTGAATTTTTACAGAACGGTTTTCCAAATCATTTGAAACATGAACCAGGCGTTCTTTCCATGGCACGTGCCATGCATCCGGATTCTGCCGGTTCTCAATTCTTTATCATGCATGAGACATCACCACACTTGGATGGTTCATACGCCGCATTCGGTAAAGTAACAGAAGGATTAGACATTATAAACAAAATCGCTGAAGTTGCCACGGACTTCCGTGACAGACCTTTCGAAGACCAAGTTATAAAATGTGTAACTGTTGATACACAAGGCGTAGATTATGAAGAACCGGAAAAATGTTAAATGGAGAGCAACTTATATAAAGACATGAAACAAGCCACAGAAATGTTTTTTCATTTCTATGGCTTTTGTTTTTCAAATTTCTACTCTAAATTTAAAATCTGTGCCAACACCTCGATAATAATCTCATTTGTACAGGCCTTGGTATACCCCATAAGATGAAGCGAAATTTCATCTTGCTTCTGTGCTTCTGTCAAGCTGTCATCATGTTTCGTCTCATCAATAAGTTTGATTAACTGCGGTGTCATCTCCTCATACATTTCTATCGTTGTCTCTGACACCAATTTACGAAGTTCTTCTTTTGTTCTAGGTACCATTTTCTTCTCTCCTAACCAATATTTCGTATCTTGAAATCCCTCTCTGCTTCCCTCTTTTGGTCTTTCTTTGCAATATCCTCACGCTTGTCATACAGTTTTTTACCTTTGGCAAGCCCGATTTCCATTTTCATAAGACTGCCTTTCAGATATACCTTCAAAGGAACTACCGAGATTCCCTTTTCTTTTACCTTACCAAGCATCTTGTTGATTTCTGCCTTGTGCAGAAGCAATTTTTTAACACGCAATGGATCTTTATTAAAAATATTTCCCTTTTCGTAAGGGCTGATGTGCATACCATACACAAAAACTTCCCCGTTTTCTATACGAATAAATGCTTCTTTAATGCTACATTTGCCCATGCGAAGAGATTTAACCTCTGTCCCATGAAGGGCAATCCCCGCCTCAAATGTGTCTAATATAAAGAAATCATGGTATGCTTTTTTATTGTTCGCAATTAACTTGACTGAATCTTTCGCCATGGTTTTATTCCTCTCCTGCAAGTTCAAAATCAATCGTTCTTTGTAATCGGTCCGTTCCGATCACACGCACACAAACACTCTGTCCCAATTTATAAACTTTTCCTGTATGCTCTCCCACCATCTCATAACTATCCTCTATATAATTATAACGGTCATCATATAGATTTGTCACGTGAATTAATCCTTCAATCGTATTCGGAAGTTCGACATAAATTCCCCATTTTGTGATGCCGGAAATAACTCCTTCAAACTCCTCGCCGATTCGTTCTGCCATATATTCTACTTTTTTCAGTTTTACCGTTTCTCTTTCTGCCTCTTCCGCCAAGCGTTCTCTCTGGCTAGATTGCTTTGCTACTTCCGTCAAAATATTTGCATAATGAGCCCTGCGCTCTTCATTCATACGTCCACGCAGATTCTCTTTAATAATACGATGAATCTGCAAATCCGGATACCGTCTAATCGGAGATGTGAAATGGCAGTAATAGGATGCCGCCAACCCAAAATGTCCCGTATTCTCCGGCGTATACTTGGCCTGTTTCATAGAGCGAAGTGCCAAGCGACTAATCATAGGCTCTTCCGCCGTACCTTCAATTTTCCCAAGCAATTTTTGTATCTCTTTTGGTCGCACCTCCTTATTGGAAATGTGCATAGAGTGTCCGAAGTTGTTGATAAAAGTTGCCAACTTCTTAATCTTATCCTCATCCGGAGATTCATGTGTCCGATATACAAAAGGAATTTCCTGCCAAAAATACTCCTCTGCCACCGTTTCATTTGCAAGCAGCATAAAATCTTCAATCAACTTAGTTGCCACATTTCGCTCATAAGGTTTCATTTCAAGCGGTCTTCCATTTTTATCCAAAATCATCTTTGTTTCCGGAAAATCAAAATCAATAGAACCACGCTGTTTTCTCTTTTCACGCAGAATACTTGAAAGTTCCTCCATTAATCGAAACATCGGTACAAAAGTTTGATACCTTTCAACCTCCGCTTCATCTTCCTCTTCCAATATTTTTTTTACACTGGAGTATGTCATCCGCTCATCAATATGAACGACCGTCTCTGCAATTTGATGGTCAATGACAACCCCTTTCTCATTAATATTCATAATACAGCTGAGCGCCAAACGATCTTCTCCAGCATTCAAGGAGCAGATACCATTAGAGAGTGTATGAGGTAACATTGGGATGACACGGTCAACCAAGTACACACTGGTTCCTCTCTTTAAGGCCTCTCGGTCCAAGGCACTATTTTCTTGCACATAGTTTGTCACATCCGCAATATGAACTCCCAAAATATAATGCTCTCCATCCTTCGTAATGGAAATCGCATCATCCAAATCCTTTGCATCCTCACCATCAATAGTTACCATGGTCCATGCGCGCAAATCCATGCGTCCATTTCGGTCAGCCTCACTTACTTCTTTGGCAACACGTTCCGCCTGATTCAATACTTTTTCCGAAAAATCAGTAGGTAAATCATACCCTTTTACAATTGACATGATATCGACTCCAGGGTCATTCACATGTCCAAGAATCTCAACCACTTTTCCTTCCGGTTTCCGGTTAGACCCTCCATATTTTGTAAGTTCTACCACCACTTTGTGACCAGTTACTGCTCCTTTCGAACGCTCCAGCGGCACGAACACATCCTGGTCAAACTTCTGATTGTCCGGAATTACAAAAGCAAAATTTTTATTTTTTTGAAAATATCCCACGAGAGTCGTTGTTCCGTGTTCTAACACCTTAATAATCTTACCTTCTCTGCGTTTCCCAACCGGAGATGCTTTCACAATTACTTCTACCAAATCATTATGAAATGCACCATTTTTATCGTCTTCGGATATAAAAATATCCTCTGTTTCACCTTCTATTGTCACAAATCCAAAACCTCTGGCGTGGGCAATATAAGTTCCAATCAAATGCTTTGCTTCCCCTTTGGTATATTTCCCTTTAGAAGAAACATGCACTTTGCCTTCTGCTTCCAACACATCCAAAACTTTTTTTAATTCATTTCTTTGTTCTTTCGGAACTTGCAACAGAATGGCAAGTTCTTTCAACTTCATAGGCACATAAAACTCATCACATATAAATTCGTAAATAATCTTTTTTCGCTTTTCAAATGTGGCATCCATTCTATCACTCCTTTTCCATTAATGTAAAGAAAAAACACCCTTATTTATTGAATAAGAGTGTTTCGTTACTTCGTTCGTATCTTTTCCTTAAGCAAAATACTTTAAGTTCAATGCGATTGCAAGTACTACAAATAAAATTGCTGCAATTCTTGTAATCTTCACTAAAGCACCTTC
>CAMFVG010000002.1 GCA_945992055.1 uncultured Clostridia bacterium
TGAAGCATTGACAACACATCGGTATCCAATCCTAATAATCTGCACAAGTCATAAGAAGTTACTAATTCCTTCTCTCTCAATATCTTGCTCATTTGCTGGTCATACATAAGGACATATCTTTCATCTGTAGGCAGATTCCAAATGTTCTCTAATTCGTTCTTAACAGCAGCCTTCCTCTCTTCATCAAGATTATTAAGACTGGCAATATCCTCCAAAGCTTCATCCAATGTAGGAATCAGAATCCTTTTAAAATCCTGCGGTAATCGTTCTTCGATAAAATATATACCAAAGTGCTCCGGAACATAGTCATCAAGACCGTATGTGTTAAATCTAACATGCAAATATTGACCATACTGTTGCTTAAATTTTGACCCCTTTGCAAACATTCCATAATGTATATTTGGATTTACTCCATTACACAAATGGCAGATGTGATCTTTATATTCAAACAGTTCAAAAAGTCTTTCCCCATGAGGAATTCCGGAATTCTTCACTGCTTCTTCGACAATACTAGGCATCTTCATATGATAGGTCAACAGCAATTGCATTCTATCGTTCAGTGCTGAATCGTATTGATAATAACGTTCGAATAGTTCAATCTCATTTTCTATCGCTTGCTGATGACAGCTGCAAAAGTATGCTTCACATTGTTCTGACTCTGAAAAAGCAAAATAATTCTGTCCAAAATGCACCCTTGGAAATGGGAGTTCAGAATTCATCGTACCTATTGCAAAATCAGGTTCTTTGTCTTTTTCCCATATATCCTTTTGTTGTTGCGCCGTCCTGCATTCTCCTGTTTTCTTGGATACATACAAAGGTACCTTTGCACTTTTATAATTGCTACTGACATTTTCAAAACAATAAACCTGATAGTATTCCCGTATGTAGTCAATCTTGTTCCATTCTTTTCCAAGTGCATTATATGCTATACCAACTGCAGCTTCGAACGAATAATTCACATGATTTGTTTTTAATCGAAAATCTTTCACACCCACTCTCCCTTCTACGATAACTGCTTAGAAATTACTGATAGTAACTGCCCTGTCAATCTACTTAAGTCATCACATGATATAAGATTGGGATAAATGCTCTTTAGGGCTTCGTAACAGTCAAAGTCTTCATCTCCATCATTAAGTGCTACAGCAATAATATTAGTTCCTCTATTCGTAATCTTTGTTACCGCATTTGCCGTATCTTTCGTAGAAACCGGTGGATAGTACTCGTCATAATTATGTGCCGGCAGACCATCAGAAATAACAATAAGCAACTTGTTGTCACAGTGCGAATTTTGATTCATGTATCTTTCAGCCCAAAACAATGCTAATGCATCACGGCTGTTCCCATCAGCGGCAATTTGCATCAAATTATACTTTTGTTCATCTCTGGCATTAAAATCTACCAGAATGTTGACATCTATTTCCGGTTCTTGATAATTTGCTCTATGTTCTACGATTACATGCTCTATTCCTTGTTTCTTCAAAACCTCGTGTAAGATAATCGAAGAATGAATTGCTGCATTACGCCTTGCGCCTTCCATCGAACCGGAACCATCGATAAGAAGCATAATCGCCAGCTCGGGGACCTCCACGCCCAAAATATTTCTATACCAATATCGCTTTTTTATATCACCCAATTGCCTCGACGCTATCCCGGAACCGAACATATATCCATCCTCTCTTCCGGGAACCCTCGCCTTTAACAGCTGTGCAAATCTTCCGTTATAAGAATTGATATTTATTTGGTAATGCGCTCTTATGTTCTGATACGCCTTTTTTAGATTCATATTAATCTTTGGATGAATCTGATTAATTCTGATATCCTTATGCATCACAGAACAATCATATTTACTTCCGGTAAATGTCTCTTCATGTCCGGAATAAGAAATGATCAAGTATGCCTCTTCTCTTTCATCAGACCATTTCTCTACTAACTTTACCAAGAGTTCATTATCTTCTTCCGTTTCCTTGGCAGTTCCGTCCAATTCAGTAAAGAGCCTTGTATGTACCTCCTGCGTTTTCCCCTTACGGTCCACCTGCCCAAGGGTAGAAGCATCCGATAAATGTGTTTTTGTCCCACCTAATAATTTTGTATCGTCCGGTAATTCAACCTCGTCGTCCTTTGGAATAATTGGCAATATCCTCTCAAATATCTCTTGGGAACAACGATATCTTGCATCCGGCGAAGAAGCACTGCTCCCGTCCATAAATAGCTGCTTTGTCTGCTCCACATAGCACTTTATCGTTTCATTTGGTTCTGATTGCTTTACCATAGGATATAGTAACATCGTAGCCATATAATCCAAATATTCAATAATTGTTTCCCCATCGGAAACAGGGTCTTTATTATCTTTTTTATCTTTGTCAGTATTTTTACGTTTAAATACCCTGTCTGCAGTTCCTTCCGATTCGTGTGTCAGAAATAACCTCGACACTCTACCGAACCTTAAATATGTGCCTAAATTATCATATACACTGCTTCCAACTGCTTCGATGTAGGCATCCTCAATGATATTTGAAATCATTGCCATTGCTTTTCTTTTGTTTCTTGTATCGCACCTTGGATCCCTACTTGCTTCTGGCGGAAATGTTGTATACAGCAAATGTAAACACTCATGAATCGTCTGTGCCCTCGTAATCATCCTGAGCGCCATCCATGCATCATCCGAAACACATGGATTCCACTTTAAATACTTTTCCGTATCCACCAAGGCCTTTCTGTCCGCATACAATTCGTCCGATGCCGGGTCAACAATGATGTTTTTGCCATCCGTAAATGCCTGATTCTCATTAATAAAAAAGAGTCTTGCCTCTTCATTCTCAGAAAGTGTTTGTGCAAAATTTTCTTCAAGTGAACGATTATAATCGCATTGAAAGTCTTTCAGTAATTTCTCTTTTTCCTGCTTTGTCAAATCGTTCACCTCCTAACTTCGTTTTTCTAATTCCACTTATATAAAATAATGATACCTCTAAAGGTGTTCTCTAAAACTCGGTCGCACTTTGCAATCGGAATAATTGTTTTCTCCGCCGCCTTCATGTATCCGTCATATTTTGCAAGCCTAGCCCAGTTTTCCAGATTACGCGGCGAAATAACAACATCCAATTCTTCTGTTTCGATTTTCTTCTTGAGTTTATGATATACACTTAATATCTTGTCGACTACAGGCGCGCACTCCGGAACCCTTGTAATAAGCATTCGAGAAATTGCTTCGTCGGATAGTGCGGCAATCTCTATAATTCCATTGAATCTGTTATACAATGCCTGGTTCAGTTCTTTTGTTCCGAAATATCCAAGATTCATAGTTGCAAAGAAACGAAAATTCTTGTTTCTTCTGACCACTTCGCCATTATCTAAGCGAACAAAACCGTTGTCGTCTAATAAAGAATTTAAGAATGCCAAATGCTGCGGTTTTGCAAAATTGATTTCCTCAAACACAACAGCGCCACCCTCTCTAATCGCCTTCGTAACATAGCTTTCTTTAAAGACAATTTTGTCATCTTCCGGAATGAATTTACCAAGCACAAATTCATCCAAATTCTCTGTACAGTTAATTGTCTCTAGGATTGGAAGTCCAATTTCTTGTGCAACTAACTTACACGACATGGTTTTTCCGGTTCCTGCGGGACCATGAAAAAGAATTGCCTGCAAATCACCGGATGTAACCGCACTGCAAACACTCTTCAAATTCTCAGGTAGCACAAATTCAGATGGCAAATTCGGTACCCATTGCATAAGTTCTGCTGAAAATGTACCATTTGGAAATGCTACAATATTCTCTGTTTTTGTTCGTTTCATTTCCTCTTTGTTACTCTTAATTACTTTATAC
>CAMFVG010000003.1 GCA_945992055.1 uncultured Clostridia bacterium
AGTTACTAACTCATAAGTCATATTATGATTAAGCGTTGTTAATTTGTCAATAGAATAAATGTAAAAATCTTTCCCTTAACTGTATATTTTATACTAATTTATCTAGCACTCAACACCGCCTCAAATACTCCTCTATTGTTCCCGAACACTCCGCCTTAATTGAATTAATATCTACAACAATACCTTGTAAATATATCGAAGTATCATGCAATACATTAAATACAGTATCCTCGCGAGTACTCCCTTTATATTCTAAGAGAATATCCAAATCCGAATCTTTTTCCTCTCTGCCATTTGTTCTGCTTCCATATGCGCACAAAGCCACAAAGTCAAATTCATCCGCTCCAAAACCTGTCTCGCTCATAATTTCGCATATCCATTTTCTTGGTATTCCAAGATTTACTTCCATATTTGGCTCCATAAAACCTGTTCCATAATAATGATGCATTCCTGCAATTGTAAATTATAATTTCCCATAATATAACACCTTTCTGTGTATCAAATCGTAGTTGTTCTGCAATTGCGATCAAATAAGAACTAGGTAAGGACTTTTCCTCTTCCTAATTCCTATTGTACTCATTAGACGTATTATAAAACGTTTTTTTAACTCCAATCATTTTCTCTTTTACATTTTTATATGTTATAATCTTCCTCTTCTCCTTTTCATATCTATACATGTTCTCCACATACGCAAAAAGGCCACTCCCAAGCCTACACTTGAAAGTGGTCCATACACACTGGTTAAAGCTCTTCAATTTTCAGTTGTTTCGCATTGTGTCCTTTTACAAATCCCTACATTATGTTCCATACTTTCTGCAAACTTTGCATAATTTTTGCATAATCTCGAGATTCAAAAGTCTGCTAAGCCCGATAAATACTGAACTTACTTATCTAAGCTCTTCATTGTCGGGATTACTTCTAAATCCTATCCACTGAAGGTCGCCCAACTGTACCGAATGCTACTGAAATGAACTCATTTGCGGTGGAACTGTCCACCGAACTCCTTGGTGCAAGGAGAAACTGTTGTCTCGTGTACGTCCATAGAGCATATCATCTTCGCTCCACGGAAACCATCACGAATTGAGCCATACGTATCCAAATCAATCCAATCGAATGAAAAAGACACATCGTTCACAAAAATACATCTCAAAAATCTTTACTTCTATATTATAATCTTTCCTTCCAGATTTGTCAGTACTTTTTTCTTCGTTTCTTCCGTTGCCTCAGCATAAATATCCATCGTGGTGCTGATATCGGCATGACCCATGATATCCTGAATCACTTTCAGGTTTGTCTCATTTTCACAGAAACGGGTACAAAAAGTATGACGCAGATTATGGGCAGAGAAGTCCGGAAGGAGTAATGCTTCTCTGTCTTCCTTCATGGCACGAGCCGTCTCTTTCTTATTATAAGCAGAAACTGCTCTGTGGATTGCATTGTTAACTGCCGCTGCGCTGTACACGGTGTGGCGTGATGTGGAGAATACGAAGCCGGAATATCCGTCAATCTCTTCCTCACAGAATCCCAGACAGCTTTGGATCTCATACTCTGTCAGGAATGCCTGAAACACTTCTTCAATCATCGGGATTGTCCTGTTACCTGCTGCAGTCTTCGGAGACTGAATGTGTTTCCCACACTTACCATTATCATCCGGTCTGTCTGTCAGATTGTGATTCACGCTGATCATGCGATTCTTAAAATTCAGATCCTCCCAGCGAAGTCCCAAACATTCTCCAATTCTCATGCCGGTACCAAGCAGTACCGTAATTACCGGAAGCCATCCCTCATAATCTTTATCTTCTTTCAGGAAATCCATAAATGCCTTCTGCTGTGGGACAGTAAGCGCATGTCTCTTCGGTTTCTCCCAAAGCTTGCTCTTCTTGATTTCTGCCATCACACCATCTGAGGGATTCATTCGAATCAGTCCGTCTCTTACTGCCATCTGGAATGCAGGATGAAGCTGTGTATGGATACTCTCCAGTGTATTCGCTTTCATCTTGTCCTCTTTCAAAATGCTGATGTAGAACTGCTTCACATCTGAAAATCTCACACTCTGCAGTTTCTGCTTTCCAAAGGTATCTCTTACAAAATGATTGTACATGTACTTGTAATTTGACCTGGTTGTTTCCTTCAGATCAAACTTCTGGCTGATATACCGGTCGTACATGTCATTAATTGTAAGCCTTGCGGCTTTTACCGGATCAATTCCTTCATCATATGCTCTCTGCAGGGTCTTCTCCCTTGCACGCAGATCCACCAGCGTCTTAGCATAAATGGAATGTCTCACACCGCCTCTGTCGGTATACGAATAGGAGTATCTGCCATCCTTTCTGTGGCATTCTCCGGTCCTCAATGCATATCCTTTTTTATCTTTTCTAGCCTTTGCAGCCATCGTAATTCCTCCTTAATCAAAGAGGAACAGCCGATTCATATCTATTATAATCCGGGCTATTCCTCATTTGCAATCCGTTTTTATCCATTCCAAACATTTTTCTCGTCTATGGACTTATTTGTATTTCTATGGATTATTCAGTTTTGGCACTCACAGAAATTTTCCAGATATTCATCCACTTTTTCCGTGTTTACCAGCACACAACGCTTCACTTTGTACACCGCATTTGCTTCCTTTGCGATCTCCTGAAACGTATGTAATCCTAATGAGTAGAGCGATGCTCCCTCCGCATATCTGACAAATTTCTTTTTTCCTGCTCCTACCATATTCTCTAACTGTGGTACTTCAATTCTTGCTCTCGACATCTCTATTTCCTCCTACGCTATTCCTTCCAAAAATCCAACCATCTGAACCTTGATCTTTACTTTTGCACGTCTTACCCTCTGTGCCGCGGATTCATACTGAATTCCTTCCTCTTCTGCGATCTCTCCGATATCCTTCTCCCCGGAAAGATACCCTCTGAATATTCTTAACTCGTTTCTTCCCAGAATACACAGCTGCTGATTGAAAAGTTCATAATCTGCCCTCATTCTGCGAAGCGTGTATGCATCCTTCCGATATTTTTCGCCACGGTCAACACCTTCCAGTACATCTCCGGAAAAATCACAGGCAATAATCGCGTCTCGGGTGATGACATTACTGATTGCCGTATCCGCCGTAATATCACTATGAATGCCCGATGTCTGCACCCGTACTCCCAGATCTCCATGATTTTTCTTTCGGTTATAAGCTTTTTCACTCTCAATCATGTAGCGAAGCCCTTCCGTGTAGCAATCTACGATTCCAATAAAATTGGAATAATTCTTACAGATGATATCCACCCTTCCGGCAGCATCTGACCTTGCGTAAATCTCAATAATACTTGCCTTTGCCACCATCGAATCCTCCTTAACTGAATTTGACGTAAGCATCAGCGAAACCGGTTTTGCTCTTCCTTACAAATAGTATTCTACGGCTTTCTATGGATTAAGTCGTTCCCCAAAGAATGGACAAAAAGTACAGTGGGAATGGACTTTAATCTTCTAACTCCATAAAAAAAAGACAACCATTTCTGATTGTCCTTCTACATAAATTCTATTTCACTCCGACATATTCCATATATGTTACCATATATTTTCCTGTTTCCGCCCTGTCCAGGCGGTTGGGTGCGATATTCATAGTTCTTATATAAATCATAGTAATCTCCATTCCGCCGCCTTTGGCTGGCGGCACAAATAGTAATGAAAGTGTTTCACCTCTCTACGTTGTGCTGTAGAATAGTTTGTAAGAAGCTACACTACAAAGCACGGGAGGAGGAGTTGTAAAAACTTTCTTCGTTTTAGACAGCATAAAAATCAGTGTAAGTTCTGCCTTTTCAAGCACAAATGAGTGGCATCATGAATCCGTACACTAAGAATTGTTTAAGCACCTTAGTTTAATTGTGTGGCAGTTCAGTCAATGGCTTCTTATCTTTTTCGAAAGGAGTTCGACTATGAAAGTTACATATCAAACCTGTTGTGGTGTCGATGTTCACAAATCATTTCTCGTTGCCACAATCGTCAAAACCACTGGTGGTATTGAGCCGTCCTATCTAAAGAAACGTTTTTCTACCTTTAACAATTCAATTCTTAAATTCAAGCAATGGCTTCTCGCCAATGACTGTCATGATGTTTGTATGGAATCTACCGGTAAATACTGGGTACCTGTATTTAATCTTCTTGAAGATGAGATCAATGTCGTCATCGCTAATCCAAAATGGGTTAAAGCTATTAAGGGCAATAAAGATGACACCAAAGATTCTAAATGGATTGGAGATTTGTTTCGTCTTGGACTTGTGAAAGGCAGCTTTATTCCTTGCAAAAAAATACGTATTCTCAGAGAATACACACGTTATCGTTACAAGCTTGTTTCCTGCCGTTCAAGTGAAAAAAATAGATATCAGAATGCTCTTACTGTTTGTAATGTTGCATTAGATTCGGTTGTTTCCGATATTTTTGGGAAGTCATCCACATCCATTATCGACTATCTGCTTGAACAATCGGGTACATCCATTAACCACGAAGAAATTGCATCTAAGCTTCTTAGGAGCCTCAAATCCAAAGAAGATGCTGTTATAGAATCCATCGAAGGATATCAGATGACGGATGCCCAAAAATATCGTATGCGC
>CAMFVG010000004.1 GCA_945992055.1 uncultured Clostridia bacterium
TTTAGAGTTCCATGAACTTTTGGAAGAGATGTTTCCTAATATACATAAATTTTGTGAAAAACATGTGTTCAATGGGAGTCTGCTTTTCAAATGGAATGGAAAGGGAAACGGTGAACCGATTCTGTTCATGAGCCATCATGATGTAGTGGAGGCGAATGGAAAATGGGAGCATGAAGCATTTTCAGGAGATGTTGATGAAACCGGTCGCGTGTGGGGACGCGGAGCAGTAGATACGAAAGCAAGCCTCTTCTGTATGCTTACTGCAGCGGAAGAATTGATGGAAGATGGATATCAACCGGAGTGCGACGTTTACTTTGCTAGTAGTTGTACGGAGGAATGGAGCGGAGAAGGGGCTCCGGCTACTGTGGAATATCTGAAACAACAAGGCGTTAAACTAGCCTACCTAATGGATGAAGGCGGTATGATCGTGGAAGAACCAGTCGGAGGTGTAAAAGGCATCTATGGTATGATCGGTGTTTTGGAAAAGGGCTATGGAGATGTTAAATTTATTGCCACAGGTCAGGGGGGACATGCCAGTGCTCCAAAGAAAAATACTCCTTTGGTTAGACTTGGGAAATTTATGACTGCGGTAGAGAAGAAGAGCCCATTCCGAAATCAGTTCAATCCGACAGTGAAAGAGATGTTTCGCCGGATGGCACCAAATATGAATTTTGGAATGAAACTGATTTTTGCAAATATGTGGTTGTTCGAAGGAATTTTAAAGAAACTGCTTCCGGCAATCAGTTCTGCCGGCGGAGCAATGATTCATACCACTTTGGCGTTTACCACCGCCAAGGGTTCGGATGGATTAAATGTATTGCCCCAGGAAGCATATGTGACAGGAAATATGAGATTTATCCCACATCAGGATAGAGATGAGAGTGTCGCATTGATTACAAATCTTGCAAAGAAATATGATTTAGAAACGGAAATTATTTACACGGATGAATCTTGTCCGGCAGTTGATTTTCGCAATAAGCCATTTCGTATGGTAGAAGAAGTAGCAGCAGAGATTTATCCGGGAATCGGAATCTGTCCATATGTCATGACAGGGGGCACCGATGCAAAGTTCTACCGTGAGTTGAGTGATAATTGCCTGCGTTTCGCACCTCTCTACATTGATGCGCAGCAGTATGCAAGTATCCATGGGTTAAACGAAAACATTTATCAGGGGGCACTGCCTCGTGGTGTAGATTTCTACAAAGGAATGATTACAAAATCATAAGTCCATCTGCATGTCACGGTAATCTTTCGGAGAGATACCGAATTCTTTTTTAAATGCACGATAGAAACTTGAATAGTCACCGAAGCCGAAGGTACGATAGGCTTCGGTGATAGTCATTTTACCGGAAATAGCTTCTTTGCACAGCAATAGCCGTTTTTTTGTAATAAACTGATGAATGGAAATGCCAAGATTGTCTTTGAACACATGTGCAATGTGATACTTGCTGACAAAAAACTTCTTTGACAAAGTCTCAAGAGACAGATCCTCTTCAATATGGTCTTCAATATATTCTGCGAGTTGTTGATAAAGTACATATTCTGAGTTTTTTCGCTTCGGTGTATTTTGCTCATATGCCAAGCGGTTGAGGCAGAGAATCAGGTCGTTGATACAGATAGAAATCTGTGCATCACGGCCGAATTTTTTTGCGTGCATTTCCTCCAATAGACGTAGGAGCTTCGATTGTACAGTGTGAAAAGCCATTTGGTCTGTGTGGAAAATGTAGCATTTTTCTGTTTCCACATATTGCATAATATATGCGTAATCAGGGGAAGATTGAAGTAAATGATTGCAATATTCCCGGCTAATCCAAAATACAAAACGACGATATGGTTTGTTGTAACTTTTTATAATCGAGCGATGGGAGAGATGGGGAGGAATTAACAAAATGTCTCCGGACAAAATGGTATGCGTTTCCTCTCCAACTTGCATTTCGATATCCCCTTCCAGGAAAAAGCAGAATTCATAATAATCATGAGTATGTAATTCTACTTTGGGAAGTGCACGATCCTCATAATAATAGAGTTCGAAATCTTGAGATAACATGTATTGTCTTGGTTGGAATGCGGTTTGCAATTTTTTTCTCATAATGGCTCCTAAAATTCAAAGGTTTTTAAAATAATAACACGAAACAACAACTTTTGCAATGTACACAACAAATAGTTCAATTGATTTTGGGGAGTGCTTTTTTTATAATAGAAATATAGAAATGACAGAAGAAAAGAAACGGAATTTAAAAACAAAAAAGGCAGGTATAAAAACTATGGAAATGACATTAAGATGGTATGGATCAAAATTTGACACGGTAACATTAAAACAGATTCGCCAAATCCCTGGTGTAAGAGGAGTTATTACAACCCTCTATGATACACAACCGGGAGAAGTGTGGAGTCGTGAAAGAATTCGCGAAATGAAGGAAGAAGTGGAGGCAGCAGGTCTTCATATTGCAGGTATCGAGAGTGTAAATGTGCATGATGCAATTAAAATAGGCGCTCCGGACAGAGATTATTATATTGATAATTACATTCAATGTTTAGAAAACTTGGGTGAAGAAGGAATCAAGTTAGTGTGCTATAATTTCATGCCGGTATTTGACTGGACAAGAACGGAACTTGCGCGTGAACTAGAGGATGGTTCTACAGCACTTGCATATACACAGGATGCGGTAGATGCATTAGACCCGGAGAAGATGTTTGAATCCATTGCAGGGGACATGAACGGAACGGTCATGCCTGGTTGGGAACCGGAAAGAATGGCTCGTGTAAAAGAGTTGTTTGAATTATACAAGGATATTGATGATGAAAAACTATTCCAAAATTTGATTTATTTCTTGGAAAGAATTATGCCGGTATGTGACAAATACGACATTAACATGGCTATTCATCCGGATGATCCGGCATGGAGTGTATTTGGGCTTCCGCGTATCATCATTAACAAAGAAAACATTCTTCGTATGGTCAATACAGTGGACAATCCACACAATGGAGTGACGTTCTGTGCAGGTTCCTATGGAACAAGTTTAAAGAATGACCTTCCGGATATGATACGTTCATTAAAAGGAAGAATCCACTTTGCACATGTTCGTAACTTGAAGTTTATCACTCCGACAAACTTCCAAGAAGCACCACACCTTTCGTCAGAGGGAACATTTGATATGCATGCTATTATGAGAGCATTGTACGATATCGGATTTGATGGACCGATTCGTCCGGACCATGGTCGTATGATTTGGGATGAAGTCGCAATGCCGGGATACGGATTGTATGATAGAGCGCTTGGTGCTTGCTATTTACAAGGGCTTTGGGAAGCAATTGACAAAGAGGCAAGAGCGAACAAATAGGAGGCATAGAAAGAAATGAAATTAAATGAACAAGGACTCCGTAGCAGAAAAGAATGGGAAGAAAAAGGATATAACCTTCCGCAGTTTAACAGAGAAGCTGTGACAAAGGCTACAAAAGAAAATCCATTTTGGATTCATTTTGGTCCGGGAAACATTTTCCGTGCATTTCAGGCAAACGTAGTACAGAATCTTTTGAATGCCGGACTTCTTGACCGAGGTCTTGTGGTAGCAGAGGGATACGATTACGAAATCGTGGAAAAAATGAATCACCCACATGATGACTATAACCTACTGGTGACATTGAAAGCAAACGGAACGGTGGAAAAAACAGTCATCGGTTCCGTGGTAGAATCTTTAACTGTAAATTCAGAAAATGCGGCAGATTGGGCTAGATTAAAAGAAATTTTTGGCAAGGACTCCCTGCAGATGGCATCCTTTACGATTACGGAAAAAGGATATAGCCTTGTAAACGGAAGAGGAGAATATCTCCCGGGAGTGCCGGAAGATTTGGCAAATGGCCCGAAGAATGCCATGAGTTATATGGGAAAGGTTTCTGCACTTGTATATGCCAGATATGAAACAGGACAGAAACCGATTGCCATGGTAAGTATGGACAATTGCTCCCATAACGGAGATAAATTATATGCAGCAGTAAATGCTTTTGCAGAAGCATGGGTAAAGAACGGCGTAGTGGATGCAGGCTTCCTTGCATATGTAAATGATAAGAATAAAGTTTCCTTCCCATGGTCCATGATTGATAAGATTACACCAAGACCGGATGCTTCGGTGGAAGAAATTTTGAAAGCAGATGGAGTGGAAGAATTAGAACCGGTTGTCACATCCAAAAACACATGGGTTGCACCTTTTGTAAATGCGGAAGAGACAGAGTATTTGGTTATTGAGGATGCATTTCCAAATGGAAAACCGAATGCATTGGAAAAAGGTGGATTAATGTTTACGGAGCGCGAGACTGTAGATAAAGTAGAAAAGATGAAAGTTTGCACTTGCTTAAATCCACTTCACACCTGTTTGGCGGTATTCGGATGCATACTTGGATATGAAAAAATTTCAGAAGAAATGAAAGATGCAGAGCTTAAGAAACTGGTAGAAACCGTTGGATATGTGGAGGGATTACCGGTAGTAGTGAATCCGGGCGTGCTTGATCCGAAGGAATTTATTGACACGGTGTTAAATGTGCGTATTCCAAATCCATTTATGCCGGATACGCCACAACGTATTGCAACAGACACATCGCAGAAATTGGCAATCCGTTTTGGGGAAACCATTAAGGCATATGCGGCTTCTGAAGAATTAAATGTGGATGACTTAAAACTGATTCCGTTACTATTTGCAGGATGGTTAAGATATCTTATGGGTATCAATGATGAAGGAGTAGCATTTGAACTCAGCCCAGACCCACTCCTTGATACAGTATGTCCATACGTTGCCGGTTTGGCATTAGGCGGAGAATCGGATGTAGAGGCGGCAGTAAAACCATTGCTTGAAAATGCGACCATTTGGGGTGTGAATCTCTACGAAGTTGGCATGGCAGGAAAGGTAATCGGTTACCTGAAAGAAATGCTTGCAGGGCCGGGAGCTGTGAGAGCGACACTCAAAAAATATGTATAAGAGGTGAGATGCATGAAAGCATTTATGGATAAAGATTTTTTGTTGACCACAGAGACGGCAAAAAAACTATATCATGAATATGCGGCGACGATGCCGATTATTGATTATCACTGCCATATCAATCCGCAAGAGATTTATGAGGACAGAAAGTTTGAGAATATTACACAAGTATGGCTTGGTGGTGACCATTACAAATGGCGCCAGATGCGTTCAAATGGTGTAGATGAAAAATATATCACAGGGGATGCAACGGATCGTGAGAAATTCCAGAAATGGGCAGAAACTTTAGAGATGGCAATCGGGAACCCATTGTATCACTGGAGCCATTTGGAATTAAAGAAATACTTTGGTTATGAAGGAACCTTAAATGGGGATACAGCAGAAGAGGTTTGGAACCTTTGCAATGCCAAGTTGGCAGCTCCGGATATGAGTGCTCGAAATTTAATAAAACAATCCGATGTTAAATTGCTTTGTACCACGGATGACCCGATTGATTCTTTAGAGTGGCACAAGAAAATTAAAGAAGATGAAACCTTTGATGTACAGGTGCTTCCGACATGGAGACCGGATAAGGCCATGAACCTTGAAAAAGCGGATTATTTGGAGTATATCGCGAAGCTAAGCGATACCAGTGGAGTTTCCATTGTAAACTTTAAAACAATGTTGGAAGCTTTGCAAAAGAGAATGGACTGGTTTGAAGAAATCGGATGTCTCATCTCTGACCACGGGTTAGAGTATGTATTCTATACGCCTGCGACTTGGGACGAAATTGAAAGGATTTTTGCGAAGAGACTTGCGGGAGATTTAGTAAGCAGAGAAGAAGAGTTGAAATTCAAAACAGCGTTTATGATTGCTATGGGAAAAGCATACAATCAGAAAGGTTGGGCGATGCAACTTCACTATGGGGTAAAACGAGACAATAATCGCAGCCTGTTCCGCAAATTGGGGCCGGACGCAGGTATTGACAGTATTAATAACTATGCGCCATCTTCAGAATTGGCTGATTTCTTAAATGCATTGGCAGAAACGGATGAACTTCCAAAGACAATTATTTACAGTTTAAATCCGACAGATAATGCGGCTATTGGAACTGTGATCGGATGCTTCCAAGATTCTTCGGCAGTTGGAAAGATTCAGCAGGGAAGTGCATGGTGGTTTAATGACCACAAGCAAGGTATGCGTGACCAAATGATTTCGTTAGGCAATCTCGGATTGCTTGGGAACTTTATTGGAATGCTAACCGATTCCAGAAGTTTTCTGTCCTACACAAGGCATGAATATTTTCGCAGAATCCTGTGTGATTTAATTGGTGGATGGGTAGAGAACGGAGAGTATCCTGCAGACTATAAGGTATTGGAAAAAATGGTAAAAGGTATTTCTTATAATAATGCAGTGAGATACTTTGATTTCAAATTATAAAAAGGAGAGAAAAGATGAACGAACTATTACAAAGGGTACAAGAAATGGGTGTGGTTCCGGTAGTGGTACTGAATGATACAAAGGATGCTGCACCACTTGCAAGGGCGTTGTGTGAAGGAGGACTTCCGTGCGCAGAAGTTACCTTCCGTACAGAGGCTGCAGAAGAATCGATTCGTATTATGGCAGAGCAGTTTCCGGAAATGCTTCTTGGAGCAGGAACGGTTCTTACGATTGACCAGGTAGATCGTGCAGTGGCAGCAGGTGCAAAGTTTATTGTGAGCCCAGGATTTGATCCGGAAATTGTGGATTATTGTTTGGCTAAGGATATCTTGGTGTTACCAGGATGTATCACCCCGTCAGAAGTGGCACAAGCAGTAAAACGTGGCATGGAAGTGGTGAAATTTTTCCCGGCAGAACAGTTCGGTGGAGTAGCAACCATTAAAGCATTGGCAGCCCCATATACGAATGTGAAATTTATGCCTACAGGTGGAATTAGTGCAAAGAATCTTGCGGATTATCTTGGGTTTGGTAAGATTGTTGCATGCGGTGGAAGCTGGATGGTGAAAGGCGATATGATTGCAGCGGGTGAATTTGATAAGATTAAGGAAATGACAGCAGAAGCAGTGTCATTGGTGAAAGAAATCAGAGGATAGGAGAAAAAATATGAATTTGAATTTAAAACCAGCAAGCGAATGTAAATTTGATGCAGTTTCATTAGGTGAAGTTATGCTTCGTCTGGATCCGGGAGAAGGTAGAATTCGTACAGCGCGTAGCTTTCGTGCTTGGGAAGGTGGCGGCGAATACAATGTTGTTCGTGGACTTCGTAGATGTTTTGGATTAAATACCGCAGTTATCACAGCTTTTGCAGATAATGAAGTGGGAATGCTTATGGAAGATTTTATTCTGCAAGGAGGAGTGGACACGTCTTTGATCAAATGGATGAAGACAGACGGTATCGGTAGAACTTGTCGTAATGGACTCAACTTCACAGAAAGAGGTTTTGGTATCCGTGGTGCAGTGGGATGCTCTGACCGTGCGAATACAGCAATTTCAAAAGCTACACCGGAAGATTTTGATTTTGATTACATCTTTGGTGAACTGGGAGTACGTTGGTTACACACCGGCGGTATTTACGCAGCTTTGTCAGAACAATCATGCGAAACCGTTCTTGCGGCAATTAAAACTGCAAAAAAATACGGAACAATTGTTTCTTACGATCTGAACTATCGTCCATCTATGTGGAGTGCAATCGGCGGACACGCAAAAGCACAAGAAGTGAATAAAGAGATTGCAAAATATGTTGACGTTATGATTGGTAATGAAGAAGACTTTACCGCATGCCTTGGATTTGAAATCGAAGGAAATGACGAAAATTTAAAAGAGTTAAACATCGAAGGGTACAAGAAGATGATTAACAAAGCAGTAGAAACATATCCAAACTTTAAAGCAGTTGCAACAACGCTTCGAGAAGTAAAAACTGCTACAGTGAATGACTGGAGTGCACTTTGCTGGGCAGGTGGAGAAATCTATAAAGCAAAAGACTATAAGGGACTTGAAATTATGGACCGTGTAGGTGGTGGCGATTCCTTTGCATCCGGTCTTATCTACGGTCTTATGACAACAGGCGATGCGGAGGTGGCTGTGAACTATGGTGCAGCACATGGAGCGTTGGCTATGACAACTCCTGGCGATACAACGATGGCAAGCAAAAAAGAAGTAGAAGCGATCATGGGTGGAGCAGGAGCGAGAGTGCAAAGATAGATTCTTCTAATTGTCAATAGAAAGCAAGGATGATATAATTAGAACATACAATGATAGTCATTGTATGTTCTTTTTATATGAACAGGAGGTATATCGTGAAAGCAATTTTTGAAGCAGTTAATAATGTGTTTAGTTTCATAGGTCCGGTATCGGATTTTCTTTGGGATTTCCCTACTAATTTTGAGTGGTATGCAAAAATCCCAATTTTGGGGAACCTGTCGTTGGCAATTATTTTGTTGGTTGGTTCTGGGCTATATTTCAGTTTTCGTTTGGGGTTCGTTCAAGTTACGCATTTTAAGAAGGGTATCAAAACGCTTGTAAATAAAAAAACGACAAAGACGGGTATTTCTCCGCTGGCAGCCTTCTTTTTAAGTACGGCTATGCGAGTAGGACCGGGAAATATTATTGGAGTTACCGGTGCCATTGCGGTTGGTGGACCGGGTGCTTTGTTTTGGATGTGGGTATCGGCCTTCTTTGGAATGGCAACAGCTTATATGGAAGGAACATTGGCGCAGATTTTTAAAGAAAAGAAAGAGGACGAATTTGTAGGTGGACTTCCGTTCTACGGTAGAAAGCTTTTAGGAAACAAGATATGGATTGGTGTTTTCCTATCAGTGCTTTATATTTTATATGCACTGTGTTGCTTGCCGGCACAAGGATTTAACGTGGTTTCTTCTGTGGGAAGAATTGCAGAAGTCTTGACCGGAAGTACTATAAAATCAGATGCAGTATTTTATTATGTTGTCGGTGCCATTGTGGTTATCATGACAGCATTCATTGCCTTTGGAGGAATTAAGAAGGTAACGAAATGGACAGATAAGATGGTACCGGTGATGGCGGTTGTCTATGTATTGACAGTGCTTGCTCTTATTGTTATTAATGTGACACGTATTCCGTTTTTCTTTTCGGCTGTATTTGGGGGAGCCTTCACACCGGAAGCTGTATTCGGAGGTGCATTTGGGACTGTCTTGGCACAAGGTGTGAAACGTGGACTTATGTCAAATGAGGCGGGGCAAGGAACGATTACGATGCCCGCAGCTGCGGCAGATGCGGAGCATCCATGTGAGCAAGGAATTGTTTCTTCGCTAGGAGTTTTTTTAGATACAATTGTGATTTGTACTTTGACGGGATTTGTAGTGGTTATGGCACATGGTTGGATTGGAGCAGGAGGAGAAGCGTTCCGAGCATTGGATAAATTCCCGATGTTTACGGAGTCGGTTGCAATATTGACTCCTGGTACAGCTCTAAATGCAACAATGTCTATTTTAGTCAGTCTCTGCTTCTGTCTGTTTGCCTACACCTGCCTATTAGGAATGATTAGCTTTTCTGAAATTGTGGCGAATCGAATCAGTACATCGAAACTATGTATCAGTACAGTTCGCATTATTTGCTTATTCGTAGCTGCTTTTGGAATCCTCTGCAATATTGCAGGGTTGGAACTGGGGAATCTGTGGGCGTTCTCTGATTTGGGGAATATTTTGATTGTATATTTTAATATACCGATTGTGTATGTGGGTTCTAAATATGTATTCCGAGCAACGAAGCATTATAAAAAGAATGATGGTTCGCCATTTAACTCAAAAGTAATAGGAAGAGAGGACTGCACATATTGGGATGAACGAAAAGAGTAGATGATTGGACGAAAAAAACAGGTTGCTTTATGGCAACCTGTTTTTAGTATCTCTATAGCGTATCTCCACGTCTTACATATCCTGGTGTTTCGGCGTCAGCTACCAGTTCCTTACAATGCAGAAGTTTGGAATGTTTTCCTACAACATAGTTTTCTACGTGTATGCCTTCCTCAATATAAGATTCCGGTAAGATTAAAGAATTCTTTATTACAACACCCTTCTTAATCACACAACCACGTCCGATGATGGAATTTTCTATTGTTCCTTCAATGATACAACCATTCGAAACAACAGACTGTTTTACATCAGCACTCTCATAATACTGGGTCGGACAAGAATCGTTAGTACGTGTGTAAATCGGCCATTCTTCGTTAAACAAATCTTTGGTATCTTCGTATTTGATTAAAGAAAGATTTGCGTCGTAGTAACTCTTAAAATTCGTAATCGCTGCAAAGTATCCCTTGTGCTGATAACCACGGACATCTAACTCTTCGCACTCGATATTAATGACCTGAGCCAATGTGTACATAGAAGAGAGCTCTCTTGCTTTGTGAATGAGCTCAACAAATAGTTGTTTCTTCATGACGTATGTGTCCATGAAAATTTCCCGTTCCGCTTCACTACCTCTGTTAGTTGCTACGGACAATACACCGTTCTGGCGATTCAATGTAAGGAAATTACAATTCAAATAGTTTATGTTTGCATCCTTAACAGAGTGATACAATAATGTAACATCAGAACCGGATTCTACGTGATGCTTTAACAGTGCGTCGAAGTCCATAGTGTAAATCATATAACTAGGAGCGATTACTACATACTCTTCCTTCATTTTTTGAATGCTGTCCAAATTTTCCCAAAAAGCGGCAATATCGGTATTGTAGATGTCGTTCCTTGTGTGTCCCTCGGCAAAAAGAACTTGCAGTTTTCCTGTTTTCGAATTGATGTCGTAGTGACGTCCGATTCCAAGATGCTCGATTAAAGAACGAGGATTGTTTCCTGCAAATACTTGGATGCGTTCAATGCCACTGTTGCTCATATTCGAAATTGGGAAGTCAATTACACGATATCTTCCAAGGAAAGAGAATGCTCCGATTGGTCGGTAGTCTTGCATGCCTTCTACCCAGATGTGATTCCCGGATGTATTAACAATTCCAAATGCTTTTGCCATATTACTCTACCCCCTTCACATCGTTTGCGATTAGTTCAATATGCTCACTGTTTGCATTTCCCACCACGGCACCTTTTCCGATTTTTACACCGTCAGCAATTAATGCACGGTTGATAATAGCGCCTTCTTCAACCACGACGTTTGGCATCAACACAGTGTCTAGAACCTTCGCATTGGCACCAACTTTTACACCTGTAAACAGAACGGAATTCTTAACATCACCTTCAATGACACACCCTTGTGTGATAAATGCACGTTTGATGTTTGCGTTTGCCCCTACATAGTGTGGAAGCGTGGTGATATCTTCTGTGTAAATTTTCCATGCGGAATCTCCTAAATCCAACTCGTTGTTGTTGTCAAGAAGATCCATGTTGGCTTCCCACAAAGAATCTATAGTTCCAACGTCTTTCCAATATCCTCTGAAATTATAAGAGAACAGATTACCACCATTATTTAATAAGGTTGGAATAATATCTTTTCCGAAATCATGGTTGGAATCTTCCTTATTCATGTCTTCTACTAACATTTGGCGAAGCAACTTCCAATTAAATATGTAGATACCCATAGAAGCGAGATTACTCTTTGGCACCGGTGGTTTTTCTTCAAATTCCACAATTCGTCCGGTATCATTTGTGTTCATAATTCCAAAACGACTGGCTTCTTCTAATGGCACCTCTATTACTGCAATCGTAGCATCAGCATTGTTTGCTTTGTGTACGGAAAGCATTTCTTCATAATCCATTTTGTAAATATGGTCACCGGATAAAATTAATACGTACTCCGGTTCGTAAGAATCGATAAAATCGATATTTTGCGAGATGGCATCTGCGGTTCCGCGATACACGTTCAAATTTGCGTCTGCTTTTTCGCGTGGTGGCAATACGAATACGCCACTGTTCTTCGCATCCAAGCCCCAACGTCTTCCGGCAGCAACATAGCTGTTAAGAAAAATCGATTCGTATTGGGTCAGTACTCCGACGATATCAATGCCACTGTTTGCGCAGTTGCTGAGAGGAAAGTCTACAATACGATATTTTCCACCATATGAAACAGCAGGTTTGGCAACTTTGTTTGTTAAATCATGCAGGCGAGATCCGCGGCCACCAGCCAAGATCATAGCTAACATACTATTTTGTTTCATGATGAATCCTCACTTTCAATTTATTACAACTTTATTATAACTCTTTTTGGTTAATTTGGCTATAAATTCGCCGAAAAAACTAAAAAAATGTATAAATTTACCAAAAAACAACAGAAAAAACTAAAAAAAGAACCATAACTCTTGTTTTCTATATGCAAAACCAATATAATACACTCTTGTGTGGGGTGAAATTGTGTTAGAAAAGATAAAAAATTTGACTAAAAAACAAAAGATTATAATTGCAAGTGTGGCAGGGGTATTGGTTATTACAACGATCGTTGTTTTGCTTTTTGTGTTTTTAAAACCGGAGAAAGAAACTAAACCGGCCATAGAGAGTATTAAAATAGAGCAGCCAAAGAAAAAAGAGAAAGAAAAAAAAAGGAAGAGGCAGAAGAGACGGAATCAGAAGAGAAAGAAGAGGAAATTATTCCGGAAAAAGAAGCAGATCCACAAAAATCAGTAAAGTCCAACAAGGGGACAGGTGCAGTGGTTAATATTTCCAACGTGGTGAAGCAAGAACCGACAAATAATATTTCGGGAAATATTGCTCACGGGATTGATGTTTCGAAATGGCAAGGGGGAAACATTGACTGGAAACAGGTAGCTAATGCAGGTATTCGTTTTGCAATGGTGCGTGTAGGATATAGAACATTGGGAAGCGGTGCAATTAACGAAGACCCTTGTGCAGCATACAATCTGCGTGAAGCAAATAAATACGGTATCAAGGTGGGGGCGTATTTCTTCTCTACGGCGAAAACTACCGGGGAAGCGATTAAGGAAGCAGAGTGGGTATTGAAATTCATATCAGGTTACAGGATAACTTACCCGATTGCATATGACTGTGAGGGATTTAAGGATTCGAGTAATCGCCATCATGGTTTAAGTAATGCAGAACGGACAGATATCGCATTAGCCTTTTTGAATCAGATTGCGAGCAAGGGTTATGCTACTTTATTCTATGGTTCCAAAAGTGATATGCAAAATAGTAATCAATGGGACATGAATCGTATTAATGCGGCTCACAAAGTATGGGTTGCACAATATCCATCTACACCTTATCCGGGAACACCGGCCTCCAGTTACACCGGCACGCATGTGATGTGGCAGTATACAGACAAGGGAACGGTTCCGGGGATTAAAGGATATGTAGATATGAATATTGAATATCTGAAAGGTGAAATTCCGAAAGAGCCGGAGAAAGAAGAGGAAAAACCAGACGTGGTATTCCAGGATACTGATAGGATAGAAATGGCGGCGAAAACAGAAGCTGTTTTGAGAAAAGAACCAAATCAAGACGTGGAAGATAATGTAGCATTTACATTGAAACAAGGAGAAGTGTTTATCCAAACCGGTATGAGCGAATGTGGTTGGTCGAGAGTAGAATATAACGGAGAGATTTATTTTGTACGCACGGAAGAGGTGACGGAAGTGCAAAAAGAAAATCCTGAAAACGATAACGAACAAGGGGATACCAACACGCCGGAAGATACGAACGAACCACAGCCTAATGAAAGTAGTGGGATAGAGAGCTAGGATTTGGTATGGAATAAAAATATGCAAAATAAAAAAAGAACTGCTTGACGAGGACTTGTGTATGTGATAAGATATACGGGCGAATGGAAGTAGGTCTTTTTTTTATGCCTAAAAATAGGTAGTCTCGCAAACTACCATGTAACACGTAAAACATTGAAAAAAAGCGAGGTGGAAGTTGTGCGTACAAGAATCACATTGGCATGTACAGAATGTAAACAACGTAACTACGATACTACTAAGGATAAGAAAACTCATCCTGAACGTATGGAAACGAAAAAGTACTGTAAGTTCTGTAAATCACACACATTACACAAAGAAACGAAGTAATCTCGTTGAAAGGAGTGAATGTTATGTCTGAAGCTACAGTAGAAAAAGCGAAAAAGAAAAGCTGGTTCAAAGGTCTTAAAGCAGAATTTAAGAAAATCATTTGGCCGGATAAAAAAACACTTGCTAAACAGACGGTGGCAGTTATCGTTTGCTCAATTTGTTTGGGAATCCTTATCTGGATGGTTGATGTTGTAATCCAATACGGCATTGATTTCTTGGTAAGATAGCGAAAGTGTCAACGGGTAGAAAGGTGATTTTATGTCAGAAGCAAAATGGTATGTAGTTCATACTTATTCAGGGTATGAAAACAAAGTTAAAGCAAACATTGATAAGACAATTGAAAACAGACACCTTGAGGATCAAATTTTAGAAGTTCGAGTTCCGATGCAAGAAGTTGTAGAAGTCAAAAACGGAACCCAGAAAGCATCACAGAAGAAAATGTTTCCTGGCTACGTTATGATTCATATGATTATGAATGATGACACATGGTATGTCGTAAGAAATACCAGAGGAGTGACAGGATTCGTTGGGCCGGGGTCCAAACCGGTGCCGCTTACAGATGCGGAAATCGATTCTTTAGGAATTATGGATGCGGCGATTGTCACAAACTATGAAGTGGGTGAAACGATTGTTGTTACTTCAGGAGCATGGAAAGACACAGTCGGCATGGTCAAAGAAGTAAACTCACAGAAACAGACACTGACAATTAATGTAGAACTGTTCGGTCGAGAGACCCCAGTAGAGATTCAATTCTCAGAAGTTAAAAAAATGTAACAAAATCAGTGGGAGGGAAATCCCCGCAAATACCACAAGGAGGTACACAAAATGGCAAAGAAAGTACAAGGTTATATTAAATTACAAATTCCAGCTGGAAAGGCAACTCCAGCACCACCGGTAGGACCGGCACTTGGTCAACACGGTGTAAACATTGTTGAATTTACAAAACAATTCAATGCTAAGACTGCAGATCAAGGAGATTTAATCATCCCTGTAGTTATCACAGTATACAATGACAGAAGCTTTAGCTTCATTACAAAGACACCACCGGCAGCAGTTTTGATTAAGAAAGCTTGCGGAATCAAATCTGGTTCAGGCGTTCCGAACAAAACAAAAGTAGCTACAATCACAAAGGCTCAATTAGAAGAAATTGCGAAACTCAAAATGCCTGATTTGAATGCTGCATCTGTAGAAGCTGCTATGAGCATGATCGCAGGAACATGCCGTAGTATGGGTGTTAAAGTAGAAGAAGCATAGAGCACTTAACGAGTCGTAGATGAGGTTAGTGCGAATGCTGTTACCGAGACTTAACGGTGCGAAGCAGCGTGTTAGTCGAGCGTAACTACCTTGTTATTTGAAACTGTTAATAAACGTGGGAGGGCTCGCTCCCGATATTACCACTAGGAGGTTATTGAATTATGAAAAGAGGAAAGAAATATCAAGAAGCTGCGAAACTTATCGAAAGAGGAAATCTTTACGATAGAGACGAAGCAATTTCATTAGTAAAAAAATCAGCAGTAGCAAAATTCGATGAAACAATCGAAGCACATATCAGAACAGGTTGTGACGGACGTCATGCAGACCAACAAATTCGTGGTGCAGTTGTATTGCCACACGGAACAGGTAAGAAAGTTCGTATCTTAGTATTCGCGAAAGATGCAAAAGCAGAAGAAGCAAAAGCAGCAGGCGCAGATTACGTTGGAGCAGAGGATTTAATTCCAAGAATCCAAAACGAAGGTTGGTTTGAATTTGATGTTGTAGTTGCTACACCGGATATGATGGGTGTTGTTGGTCGTCTTGGTCGTGTACTTGGACCAAAAGGCTTAATGCCAAACCCAAAAGCAGGTACAGTAACAATGGATGTTACAAAGGCTGTTAATGATATCAAAGCTGGTAAGATTGAGTACAGATTAGACAAAACAAACATTATCCACGTGCCAGTAGGAAAAGCTTCTTTCACAGAAGAACAATTAGTGGACAACTTCCAAACGCTTATAGATGCAATCAACAAAGCAAAACCTGCAGCAGTAAAAGGTCAGTACCTTAAGAGTGTAACTCTTACATCAACAATGGGACCTGGTGTTAAAATTAACCCTGCAAAATTGTAAAAAAATGTTATTGACATCAAATATATACCTTGCTATAATATGCAAGGAATTAACTGCCGAAGACAGTAGGTGCTGTAAAGCATAAGTTAGAAAACGCCTACCGAGGAGATTGAAATTCGAACTATTAATTTGAATTTGTGAAACCTCTTTGTCTTGACGGATAAGGAGGTTTTTTAATCGGCGGTGCCAATTTAAAATAATATAAGGAGGTGCACCATTCGTGGCAAAAGTTGAATTAAAACAACCAATCGTTGCAGCAATCGCTGAAGACGTAAAGGACGCACAATCAGTTGTAATTGTTGATTATCGTGGTTTAACTGTAGCGGAAGATACAGAATTACGTAAACAATTAAGAGAAGCTGGAATCATCTACAAAGTTTGCAAAAACACAATGATGAAAAGAGCGTTCGAAGGAACTGAATTCGAAGGTCTTGCTGAATACTTAGAAGGACCAAGTGCTATGGCAGTGTCTAAAGATGATGCTACAGCACCAGCTAGAATCCTTTGCAAATTTGCAAAGACAGCTGATAAGTTAGAAGTTAAAGCAGGTGTGGTTGAAGGTAAAGTGTATGATGTGGCAGGCGTTCAAGCATTGTCAGCAATCCCTTCAAGAGAAGAATTACTTTCAAAATTACTTGGAAGCATTCAATCACCAATTGCAAACTTTGCTCGTGTTATTAAGCAAATCGCTGAAAATGGCGGAGCAACAACAGAAGCAGCAGAAGAAGTTGCAGAACCAGTAGCAGAAGAAGCACCGGTAGCAGAAGCACCGGCAGTGGAAGAAGCAACAGAAGCTCCTGCAGAAGAAACAGCAGAAACAACTGCAGAATAATTGAGAAACTAAGGGCAAAGCCCAATAATTAAAAAAGTTTTACGGAGGTAAATGAAAATGGCAAAATTAACAGTAGCTGAAATGATCGAAGCGATCAAAGAATTATCGGTATTAGAATTAAACGATTTAGTAAAAGCATGTGAAGAAGAATTTGGTGTATCTGCAGCAGCAGGTGTTGTAGTTGCAGCAGCAGGTGCTGGTGAAGCAGCAGGCGCAGCTGAAGAGAAAGATGAATTCAACGTAGAGTTGACATCAGCAGGTGCTTCTAAAGTTAAAGTAATCAAAGTTGTTCGTGAAATCACAGGACTTGGATTGAAAGAAGCTAAAGACGTTGTAGACGGAGCTCCAAAGGTAATCAAAGAAGGCGTTTCTAAAGCAGAAGCTGAAGAAATCAAAGCTAAATTAGAAGCTGAAGGTGCAGAAGTTACATTGAAATAATTTCATGCAAACGCAGAGCGTGGTCATTGACCATGCTCTTTTTTTTGTCTCTATCTTGCAAAAGGAAATAAAAGGTAACAATATCAGTGTTACTTGAGTGAAAATAATGCTTGACTTTCGGTTTACTATCTGTATAATGAGATGTGTGGAATAATGAATAAAAAGTTTAGCATTACTAAATAAAGGGCGAAAAAATGATGATTGAAAGACAAATCGGAGAAAAGATTAAAAATCTTCGAAATCAAAATGGATTAACACAGGAAGAACTGGCGGATCGAACGGAATTAACCAAAGGGTTTATTTCTCAACTGGAAAGAGGACTGACAGCGCCGTCGGTTTCAACACTCGCAGATATCGTGGAATGTTTAGGGACCAATTTATCTGATTTTTTTCATGAAGAAGATGACATTCAGATTATTTTCCCGAAAGAGGATTGCTTTGAAAAAGAAGATGAAGATGGGAATTTCATTACATGGTTAGTGGCTACTGCACAAAGCAGAAGTATCGAGCCTATTCTTGTGAATTTACAACCCAAGCAGACGTTGCCGGAGGATAAACCCCATGAAGGAGAAGAGTTCGGTTACGTATTAGAAGGGAAAATCAAAGTTCATTATGGCGACAAAACATATACGGCAGAAGCAGGAGATTCATTCATTTATCCTGCTAACAGACGACACAAGATAAGTTCGGCGAGCAAAACAAAGTCGACTTTTTTGTGGATTAGCAGCCCGCCGAGTTTTTAAGGAGGACACTATGAAAGATGTGATCTTGGAGTTACAATCCATCAGCAAATCATTTGATGGAAAGCAGATTTTGAATAAATTAGATTTGGAAATAGGAAGAAATGAATTTGTCACTTTGCTTGGACCGTCAGGTTGTGGGAAGTCCACGACCCTCCGTATTATTGGTGGCTTTGAGAAACCAGATGAAGGAAGAGTTTTGTTTGAAGGGCAAGATATTACAACGTTTTCTCCTGATAAGAGAAATGTAAATACGGTATTTCAGAAGTATTCTTTGTTTCCAAACATGAATGTGGAAGAAAATATTGCGTTTGGCTTGAACTTAAAAAAGAAAAGTCAACAATATATAAAGGATAAAATTCGCTATGCATTGAAATTGGTCAATATGGATGGCTATGGACAGAGGAAACCAATGTCGTTAAGCGGTGGACAGCAACAACGTGTGGCAATTGCAAGGGCGATTGTCAATGAACCAAAACTTTTGCTTTTAGATGAACCGTTGGGAGCGCTGGACTTGAAACTTCGTCATGAGATGCAGAGGGAACTCATTAAAATCAAAAAAGAAGTAGGAATTACTTTTGTATATGTTACGCACGACCAGGAAGAAGCCCTTACCATGTCAGACCGTATTGTCGTTATGAATAAGGGAATCATTCAACAGATGGGAACTTCAAAAAGTATTTATGATGAACCGCAAAATGCGTTTGTTGCAGACTTTATAGGAGATAGTAATATCATTGACGGTATTATGAAGCAGGACCGATTGGTTCAGATTCAGAATGTTCTTATCCCTTGTGTGGATGAAGGTTTCGGTAAGAATGAGTGGGTGGACGTTGTGATCCGTCCGGAAGACTTGGTTATTGTAAACGAGGAAGATGGTTACTGGAAAGGCATGGTAGTCAGTGTTATCTTCAAAGGTGCTTATTATGAGATTAAAGTGCGCGTGGGAAATTACGAATGGAAGATTCAAAGTGTTAATTCTGCGCAACCGGGATCAATGGTAGGTCTGACGATTTTACCGGACAACATTCAAATTATGCACAAGCCTCATTCTGAGGATGCGGAGGTTGTAAAAGAAGATGAGTAGAGTGGAAAAGGTGAATAAACGGAGCCTTTTTTCTACACCATATATCCTTTGGATTATCGGGTTTACGGTACTGCCACTTTTGGTAATCTTCCAATATGCGCTTACAGATGGCAATGGAAAATTTACATTGACGAATGTGGCAGCGACTTTTGATATGATTCATATGAAAGCGATGGTATATTCCTTGGGAATTGCCCTAGGCTGTACTGTGATTTGTATTTTGCTTTCATATCCATTGGTAATGGCACTCCGTTGTCTTAATTTGAAGAAACAGAAATCCACGTTGTTTATTTTTATATTGCCGATGTGGATGAATTTTATTTTACGTATTCTTGCGTGGCAACTGATTCTGTCGAATAACGGAATTTTAAATTTTGTGGTTACAGGACTAGGATTTGCTCCACTTAAGATTGCAAATACGGGAACTGCTCTAATGATAGGAGTGGTATACGACTATTTGCCATATATGGTATTGCCGATTTATAATGCCATTTCAGAGATTGATGAAGATATTATTGAGGCGGCAAGAGATTTGGGAGCAGGAAGTCTGACGGTGTTTCGCAAGATTATATTGCCGATGTCAGTTCCGGGGCTTTTAAGTGGTATCGTGATGGTATTTGTTCCAACTATGACATCCTTTGTAATATCCGATATTTTGGGTGGCGGAAAAATCCAATTAATCGGAAATATTATTGAACAGGAATTTACAAAAGCTGCGAACTGGAATCTTGGTTCCGGACTTTCGGTATCATTGATGATTTTTGTGTTGATTAGCATGGCTTTTACAACCAAAAATGATACAGAAGGAAAGGGGGCGGCGATATGGTAGAAAAAGCGAGACGTGCTGTGAGTGGTGTCTATGTAGGGCTTATCATTTTGTTTTTATATGCACCGATTTTGGTTTTGATGGTATTGTCGTTTAATGATTCCCGTTCCCGTGTGGTATGGGGAGGATTCACAACGAAGTGGTATCAAACCCTATTTTCCAACGAGCAGATTATGGAAGCGCTGATGACTACATTGGTGTTGGCATTTGTTTCTGCATTGATTGCCACAATTATCGGCGTGGCGGCGGCCATCGGCATGAATGCCATGCAGCAACGTAGCTATAAGCTCATGATGACGTTTACAAATATTCCGATGTTGAATGCGGACGTAGTAACAGGTATTGCGTTGATGCTATGGATGGTAAACTTTATTCCACTGGGCTTTAACAGTGTTTTGCTTGCGCATATTACTTTTAATATTCCATATGTAATATTGAGTGTTATGCCAAAGATCAGACAGATGAATTTGAGCATTTATGAAGCGGCAAGAGACTTGGGAGCCAATGCAATTTATGCGTTTGTAAAAGTACTCCTTCCGCAGATTATGGGGGGAATCATAGCAGGATTTTTTATGGCATTTACCATGTCCATGGATGATTTTGTGATTACGTATTTTACCAAAGGTGCAGGCGTAAACACGCTGTCAACGATGGTTTATGGGGAGATTCGAAAGGGAATTAAACCAGAGATGTATGCTCTTTCGACGATTATATTTGTAATTGTATTTGTTATACTATTGGTGATTAATTGTCTGCCGGACAAGAACAAGAACATAGAGGAGAGGAACTTTTAAGAATGAAAAAACTGTTTTTTACATTTGTCATAGTTTCTATCATGCTTGCTATGACAGGCTGTGGGAAGAAACGTGAAATTACAGGTAGTTTAACGGTATTTAATTTGGGTGATTACATGGACCCGGATGTATTGGACAAATTCACGGAAGAAACCGGAATTGAAATCAAATACGAGGAAGCGTTGACTCCGGAAGAAATGTATACAAAATATAAGGCGGGTGCCATTGATTATGATTTGCTTTGTTGTACAGATTACATGACGCAAAAATTGATTCAAGAAGGCGAATATCAGGAATTGGACCCATCCTTATTGCCGAACAAAACTAATATTGGGGAGAAGTACTGGATAAATTCGGAAATTTTTGATCCGGGGAATAAATATACGGTTCCTTACTTCTGGGGAACTCTCGGGATTTTATATGATACGAGTCGTGTGAAAGAACCGATTGACAGCTGGGAAGTGTTGTTCAATGGGAAGTATAAGGGCGAAATCATCATGCAAAACAGCATGCGTGACAGCTATTTGATTGCATTAAAGTATCTGGGATATTCCTTAAATACCAATGAAGAAAATGAGATCCGTGAAGCACATGAATTGTTGTTGAAACAAAAACCGGATGTACAGGCATACCTTGTGGATGAAGCGAGAGATGAAGTGGTGGCAGGAAATGCGATTATGGCAGTTGCATATTCAGGAGAAGCACACTTGGGAAAACTCTATAATGAAAATCTTGCCTATGTTGTGCCGAAGGAAGGGACAAATCTTTGGATCGATTCCTGGGGTATTACGAAGAACTGTAAGGATGTGGAGGCTGCTCACAAGTTTATTGATTTCTTGTGTAGAGAAGATGTTGCGAAAACAAATTTTGAATATATTTATTATTCGACACCGAATGAAGCGGTGATAGCAAGCCTGACTGATGCGCAGAGAAAAGACGAAACTTTGGTTCCGCCGGAAAATGCTACGGAGAATTGTGAGGTTTGCGTGCAAAACACTCCGGAGATTACCGAACTTATGAATAAGTTGTGGAAAGAGTTGAAATCGGATTAATGGTGAACCATACAAAAGAAATGTTGTAAGTGTAAAACAACATTTCTTTTTTGCTTGGAAAAAATTACATAAAAACAGTTGACTTCTTGACAAGGGCATGTTATATTGTAATTTGCATTATTGTGGAGTATTGTGCGATAAATATGCAATATTGTCCATAAAAAATATATACGAGGAGTGAAACGTCAATGGAGAAAAACAGAATTCATCCTATTAAAAACGGAAAAAGTTCGCGTATGAGTTATTCCAGACAAAAAGAAGTCTTACAGATGCCGAACTTAATCGAAGTGCAGAAAGATTCCTATCAATGGTTTCTGGACACGGGATTAAAAGAAGTATTTGCAGATATTTCACCGATCGCTGATTACAGTGGTCATTTAAGTCTGGAGTTTGTAGATTTTACATTATGCGAAGACGATGTAAAATACACAATTGAAGAGTGTAAAGAACGCGATGCAACTTACGCAGCACCATTAAAGGTGAAAGTAAGACTTTACAATAAAGAAACAGACGAAATCAACGAACATGAAATTTTCATGGGAGATTTGCCGCTCATGACAAAAACCGGAACATTTGTGATTAACGGTGCAGAGCGTGTTATCGTAAGCCAATTGGTTCGTTCTCCTGGAATTTATTATGCGATTGGACATGACAAGGTAGGAAAAGAATTGTATTCTTCTACTGTAATTCCGAATCGTGGAGCATGGTTGGAGTACGAAACTGATTCCAATGACGTATTCTGGGTTCGTGTAGATAGAACAAGAAAGGTTCCGATTACCGTGTTAATCCGTGCACTTGGTGTGGGAACCAATGCTGAAATTATCGAAATGTTCGGTGAAGAGCCGAAGATTTTGGCAAGTTTCGGAAAGGACGTTGCTGAAAATTATCAGGAAGGTCTGTTAGAGTTGTACAAAAAGATTCGTCCGGGAGAGCCACTTGCAGTAGATAGTGCAGAGAGCCTTCTTACTGCTATGTTCTTTGATGCAAGACGCTACGATCTTGCAAAAGTAGGACGTTATAAATTCAATAAGAAATTAGCATTCAAGAACCGTATTGCAGGACAAGTCTTGGCAGAAGATGTTGTCAGTGTGGTGACAGGTGAAGTGGTTGCTGAAAAAGGTGAGAAGTTAACAAAAGAAAAAGCAGAAGCGATTCAAAATGCAGCAGTTGCTTATGTTTGGATTCAAGGAGAAGAACGCAATATCAAAGTTCTTTCTAATATGATGGTAGCTTTGGATGCGATTGTGGATGTAGATCCGAAAGAAGTAGGAGTAACAGAGGCAGTCTTCTATCCGGTACTTGCACAGATTTTGGAAGAGACAGCAGGCGATATCGATGAATTAAAAGAAGAAATTCGCAAAAACATCAATGAATTGATTCCGAAACATATTACCAAAGAAGATATTTTGGCATCTATTAACTACAATATGCATTTAGAATATGGTATGGGAACAGATGACGATATCGACCATTTAGGAAACAGACGTATTCGTGCAGTAGGAGAATTATTGCAGAATCAATATAGAATCGGTTTGGCAAGATTGGAAAGAGTTGTTCGTGAAAGAATGACCACACAGGATTTGGAAGGAATTTCTCCACAATCACTCATCAATATCAAACCTGTAACAGCAGCTGTAAAAGAATTCTTTGGTTCTTCACAGTTGTCACAGTTCATGGATCAGAACAACCCGTTGGGTGAGTTGACTCACAAGAGACGTTTATCAGCACTTGGTCCTGGTGGTTTGTCAAGAGATAGAGCCGGATTTGAGGTGCGTGACGTTCACTATTCTCATTATGGTAGAATGTGTCCGATTGAAACCCCTGAAGGTCCAAACATCGGTCTTATCAACTCTCTTGCAACGTATGCAAGAATCAATGAATATGGCTTTGTGGAAGCTCCGTATCGTAAGATTGATAAAACGGATCCGAAGAATCCGGTTGTTACAGAAGAAGTTGTTTATATGACAGCAGATGAGGAAGATAATTATCATGTAGCACAGGCAAGTGAACCGTTGGATGAGGAAGGACACTTCATTCATAAGAACGTTTCCGGTCGTTATCGTGAAGAAACTCAGGAATATGAGAGAACAGCATTCGACTACATGGATGTATCACCGAAAATGGTATTTTCAGTAGCTACTGCACTCATTCCATTCCTTGAGAATGATGACCCGACTCGTGCACTTATGGGTTCTAACATGCAACGTCAGGCAGTTCCGCTTATGATTACGGAAGCTCCGGTTGTAGGTACAGGTATTGAAACTATCGCAGCCGTAGATTCCGGTGTATGTGTGGTGGCAGAAGAAGCAGGAACTGTAGAGCGTGCTACTTCAACGGAAATTGTTATTAAAGAAAAAGACGGCAATAAGAAGGTTTATAAACTGACAAAATTCTTGCGTAGTAACCAAAGCAACTGCTATAACCAAAAACCAATCGTTGTGAAGGGCGAAGAGGTAGAAAAAGGACAAGTAATCGCTGACGGACCTTCTACCGCAAATGGTGAAATGGCGCTTGGTAAAAACCCTCTCATTGGTTTCATGACATGGGAAGGGTACAACTACGAGGATGCTGTATTATTAAGTGAAAGATTAGTACAGGATGATGTCTATACATCTATCCATATTGAAGAATACGAAGTAGAGGCTCGTGATACAAAACTCGGACCGGAAGAAATCACACGTGACATCCCGGGTGTTGGAGATGACGCGTTGAAGGATTTGGATGATAGAGGTATCATTCGCATCGGTGCAGAGGTTCGTGCAGGAGACATCTTGGTTGGTAAAGTGACTCCAAAGGGAGAAACAGAACTGACTGCAGAAGAAAGATTACTTCGTGCAATTTTCGGTGAAAAAGCAAGAGAGGTAAGAGATACTTCCCTCAAAGTACCTCATGGAGAATATGGTATTGTTGTAGATGCAAAAGTATTTACAAGAGAGAATGGAGATGAATTGTCTCCGGGTGTAAATGAGGCAGTTCGTATCTACATTGCACAGAAGAGAAAGATTTCTGTAGGGGATAAGATGGCTGGACGTCACGGAAACAAAGGTGTTGTTTCGCGTGTGCTTCCGGTAGAAGACATGCCGTTCTTGCCAAACGGTCGTCCTCTGGACATCGTGCTTAATCCACTTGGTGTGCCTTCACGTATGAACATCGGACAGGTATTGGAAATCCATTTGAGTCTTGCTGCAAAAGCATTAGGATTCAATATTGCAACACCGGTATTCGATGGTGCAAACGAAGAAGACATCATGGATACTTTGGATTTGGCAAATGATTATGTAAATCTTGAATGGGAGGAATTTGAGGCAAAACATGGTGCTTCCTTACTTCCTGAAGTATTAGAATATTTATCAGAAAACAGAGACCATAGAAAATTGTGGAAAGGTGTTCCATTATCACGTGACGGTAAAGTACGTCTTCGTGATGGTAGAACCGGTGAATACTTCGATAGCCCGGTAACAATCGGACACATGCACTATTTGAAGCTCCACCACTTGGTAGATGACAAGATTCATGCTCGTTCTACCGGCCCTTACTCTCTGGTTACACAACAACCTTTGGGTGGTAAAGCACAATTTGGTGGACAGAGAT
>CAMFVG010000005.1 GCA_945992055.1 uncultured Clostridia bacterium
GAGTAGGACAATTAGTTGCTGGCGAGGCATCAAAACGTATGAAAATTCCTTTTGGAATCATCGACTTGTCATTAGCGCCGACACCTGCAGTTGGAGATAGTATTGCAGAGATTTTAGAAGAAATCGGACTGGAAAAAGTAGGTGCACCAGGCACCACCGCAGCATTAGCAATGTTAAACGACCAAGTGAAAAAGGGTGGCGTTATGGCATCTTCTTATGTAGGTGGATTAAGTGGTGCTTTCATTCCGGTGAGTGAAGACCAAGGCATGATTGATGCTGTAACGGTAGGCGCTTTAACTTTGGAAAAATTGGAAGCAATGACATGTGTATGTTCTGTTGGACTTGATATGATTGCGATACCTGGAAAAACAAAAGCAACCACAATTTCCGGCATTATAGCGGATGAAATGGCAATTGGTATGGTGAATCAAAAAACGACAGCCGTAAGATTGATTCCGGTAATTGGAAAAGACGTGGGTGAAATCGCACAATTCGGCGGATTGCTCGGATACGCGCCTATTATTCCGGTAAACGAGTTTGATTGCAGTACGTTTATTAATCGCAAAGGACGTATTCCTGCACCAATACATAGTTTTAAGAATTAAAAAGAGTAAGAGTATAAAAAAAGGGCATCCGTGGTATTAGATGCGTACCACAGGATGCTCGTATTCGTTTAAAAACAAAGTTTTGTATTTTTCAGTGATGACCGATTCATAAATATGTGAAGCATAAATATCCAACTCAAGCATTGGATTCGCAAACGCTGTTAGTTTGGTGATCAACGGAATGGAACTGGCAATCTTTATTTCAGACATCACGTTTGCACTGTCTTTACGAAATCCCAGCACACGTGCGTAGGCGATTTCTGCACAATCCGTCTTTTTGATGTTTAATAAGATGTGCAGCAATGCACGGCTGATTCTGGAATAAGTAATTTCTTTTGTTTTGAGTAATTCGCAAAATTGCTCAAAACTCAGATATTCGTTTTTATATTTATAAATTCGGTTTGCCAATTCCTCTGAAACATCTGCAAATTGCGTAAGTGATGATTTCGTTTCATTTAACAATCGATATTTTAACAAAAGTGAAAAATCATTTGTATTTACAGGATATCTTTTTCTCTCATTTTCCTCCAGCAACTCAAAAGCGGAATCAGGCATCTGTCTTTTTACTGCTGACAAAGGCGTATTTGCAAGGGCTGTACGAAGGGCAGATGCAGAGCTGAAGCATTCCTTTAAATCTGTATCATGATAATTAGACTGTTGACGTTGCAATGTAACGGGCTTTATAGAACTATGGGAACGCCGGAGTGCCTTTAAATACTCAATACCTAATATATTGTTTGGCTGCTCTAACAACTTATCAAACTGTTTTTGCGGATATAATTGCTCCAACGTTTTTTGCCGTGCAAGCGGAAAGGAAATCCCGGTTTTTAAGTGTTGTTGCAATATATCTTTGAAATCTTCGGATTCTTCGGAAAGAATATGTGCAATTTCTCTTAATGGCGCAAGCTCTCCGGATTCACTCCCAAAACAAATTGCATCTACACAACCAAGTTTCTGGAATATTGAAATTGCACCGGTAGCGAATTGTTCTGCACTTCCGGTTGCATAACAAACGGGGAGTTCTATTACAAGGGAGGCACCTGCTTTTAAAGCAGCCTCGGCTCTTAAATGCTTTGGCATAATCGCGGGTTCTCCCCGTTGTACAAAATCACCGCTCATTACAACAATAACTGCATCGGCATTCGTAAGTTGCTTGGCTTGTTCGATATGATATTGATGACCATTATGAAATGGATTATATTCTGCAATCAAACCAACAATTTTCATAAAAAGCTCCTTTATTTTTTTTCACAAGAGCATTATACTATAAATGGAATTATATCGAAAGGGGGAAATCTCATGGACAGAGAAGATATTTTATCTATGTTACAGGAAAGACAATATAAAGAATTAAAAGAAGTATTGGAAAATACACACCCCGTCGATATTGCTGAAATTTTAGAAGAAGTGAAAGACAAACAAATTGTCTTGATTTTCCGATTGCTGGAAAAAGATAAGGCCGCAGAAACTTTTACAGAGATGAATAATGATATGAGAGAAATCTTAATCAATGCATTGACAGATTCTGAATTGGAAGAAGTTATGGATGAGATGTATCTCGATGACACGGTTGATATTCTGGAAGAAATGCCTGCAAATGTCGTAAAACGTTTATTAATGGTGACGGATGAAGAGAAAAGGAAGCAAATTAATACATTATTAAATTATCCGGAAGACAGCGTGGGAAGCATCATGAATGTGGAATATATTGCTTTTCACAAAGAGATGACCGTTGAAGAAGCAATTATGAAGATTCGTCAGATTGGGCTGAACCGTGAGACCATCTACACCTGCTACGTTACGGAGCAAAGAAAACTAATTGGTGTTGTGTCTTTAAGGGAGTTACTGACAACCGGTGATAATCATACTATTGAAGAAATAATGGAAACGAACATGTTGCATGTTCACACGCATGACGATCAAGAAGAAGCAGTTAATATAATTAATAAATACGGCTTGATTGCGCTTCCAGTAGTTGACAAAGAAATGCGTATGGTCGGTATTGTAACGGTCGACGATGCGATGGATGTTTTGCAGGAAGAAACAACGGAAGATATGAATATGATGGCCGGTATCGTCGTTCCAAATGAAGATACCTATTTTGAAACCAGTATTTGGTCACATGCCAAAAGCCGTTTTCCATGGCTATTATTTTTGATGTTATCTGCAACACTCAGTGGTTTAGCTCTTGGGCATTTTGAGGCAGCTCTGATTGCTATGCCAATATTAAACACCTTTGTGCCAATGCTTACCGGTACAGGCGGTAATTGTGGTTCGCAAAGTTCTACATTGATTATTCGCGGGTTGGCAACGGATGAGGTTGAATTTAGGGATATTTTCAAAATCCTTATAAAAGAATTATGCGTGGCCACTTTGGTTGGTCTGATGCTTGCAGTTGTAAATGGTATTCGGATTGTGCTCATGTATCAGAATCCGGTTTTAGCATTAACCCTTGGCATTACTTTAATATGCACCGTTATTCTGGCAAAAACGATTGGATGTGTACTGCCTTTGATTGCAAAAAAATGTAGATTGGATCCAGCACTGATGGCTGCGCCACTGATCACAACGTTGGTGGATACAGGCACCATTTTAATCTATTTTACAATTGCAACACACATTTTCAAAATTTAAATGTATAAAAAACAAACATAAAATCACTTGTATACAAAATGCGAATGGGCTATAATAAATGATATATGAGAATAAATAGGAAAGGAGTCTTTAAGTCATGGGATTTATTGATGTCATTAAAGAAAAAGCAAAACAAAATCTACAAACAATCGTTCTTCCTGAAACAGAAGATAAGAGAACTTATGAAGCTGCAGAAGCCGTTCTTCGTGAAGGAACAGCAAAACTGATTCTTGTAGGTAGCAAAGAAGAAATAGAAAAAAATGGGGCTGGATTTGATATTTCCGGCGCGACCATTGTTGATCCTGCAACATATGAAAAGACGGAAGAATATATTGCAAAATTAGTAGAGCTCCGCTCGAAAAAAGGAATGACAGAGGAACAAGCAAAAGAGTTATTACTTACAAACTACTTATACTACGGTGTTATGATGGTAAAAATGGGAGATGCTGACGGAATGGTTTCCGGAGCATGTCATTCAACAGCTGATACCTTAAGACCTTGTCTCCAAATTTTAAAAACTAAACCAGGAACAAAATTAGTATCTGCGTTCTTTGTTATGGTAGTACCTGATTGCGAAATGGGAGCAAACGGAACTTTTATCTTTGCGGATTCTGGTTTGGAACAAAATCCGGACCCGGAAAAATTAGCAGCCATCGCAATTTCCTCAGCAGAATCGTTTGAAGCATTGGTTGGCGAAGAGGCAAAAGTAGCTATGCTTTCGCATTCTACAATGGGCAGTGCAAAGCACGCAGATGTTGATAAAGTGGTAGAGGCTACTCGCATCGCAAAAGAGTTAGCACCAGACCTTATGTTGGATGGGGAAATGCAGTTGGATGCAGCGATTGTTCCGGAAATCGGAGAATCTAAAGCTCCGAACAGCAAAGTTGCAGGACATGCTAATGTACTTGTATTCCCTGACTTGGATGCAGGAAACATTGGATACAAATTAGTGCAGAGACTTGCAAAAGCAGAAGCATACGGTCCATTGACACAAGGTATTGCAAAACCGGTTAATGATTTATCACGTGGTTGTAGTGCGGCTGATATTGAAGGTGTTGTAGCAATTACAGCAGTGCAGGCACAAGCACAGGCAAAATAATTGGATTAGCGGAGGAAAAATCATGAATGTTTTAGTAATCAACTGTGGGAGTTCATCTTTGAAATTCCAATTAATCAATTCAGATACAGAAGCTGTTTTAGCAAAAGGTCTTTGTGAAAGAATCGGTATCGACGGAAAATTAACATACCAACCGGAAGGTGGCGAAAAAACAACGGAAGATAAGGCCATGCCGACCCATACAGAAGCAATTCAATTTGTAATCGACGCTTTGACAGATAACGAAAGAGGCGTTGTTGCAAGTTTGGATGAAATTGGTGCAGTGGGACATCGTGTGGTACACGGTGGAGAAAAATTTGCCACATCCACAATTATTACCGAAGAAGTATTCAAAGCGATTGAAGAATGCAATGACTTGGCACCACTTCACAATCCAGCCAATTTGATTGGAATTGAAGCATGCCAGAAATTGATGCCTGGCACACCGATGGTTGCAGTTTTTGATACCGCTTTTCATCAAACAATGCCTGACAAAGCATTTATGTATGGGTTGCCATACGAATATTATGAGAAATACAAAGTAAGACGCTACGGATTCCATGGAACAAGTCATAGCTTTGTATCTAAAAGAACAGCAGAAATCATAGGAAAATCATATGAGGATACCAAAACGGTTGTTTGTCACCTTGGAAACGGTGCAAGTATCTGTGCTGTATTAAATGGAAAATCTGTGGATACTTCTATGGGATTGACTCCATTGGAAGGATTAGTAATGGGGACACGTTCCGGAGATATTGATCCGGCGATTTTGGAGTTTATTGCCAAAAAAGAAGACATGGATATCACAGCACTTATGAATATGTTAAATAAAAAATCGGGAGTTCAAGGTGTATCCGGTCTCTCTAGCGACTTCCGTGATTTGACAGCGGGAGCTGAAGCAGGCAACAAACGTGCGCAGATTGCAATTGATGTGTTTGCATACCGCGTAGCGAAATATGTGGGAAGTTATGCAGCAGCAATGAATGGCGTGGATGCCATTGCGTTCACTGCGGGTATCGGTGAAAATGTTTGTCTTGTAAGAGAAAAAGTTTGTGAATATCTTGGATATTTGGGAATTAAACTTGACAAAGAAGCAAATGCTACACGTGGTGAGGAAATCGAAATTTCAACAGTAGATTCTAAAGTGAAGGTATACGTTGTGCCGACAAACGAAGAACTTGCAATTGCCCGTGAGACAGTAGCATTAGTTTAGGATAATTTTTCTAAATATTTTGTTGACAAATAAGATTTTAATGATATAATAATCTAGGTGTGATAAGGAGAACTATATGTTTATTGACTTGTCAGACGTTCTGTTAGAACATCATAAACCAATTGATATAGTTGTTTCGACAGATATCACAGAGGTTTCAATGGCACAAGGTGTTATGCCGGTGATTGAAAAAAGTCCTGTTCACATAGTTGTAAAGCATGTGAAACAGAAAGAACTTTCAATAGAAGGCGAATGCAAAATCGTGTTGAAAATCCCATGTGATCGTTGCTTGGAACCAGTTGCAATTGATTTTGATATAAAAATTGCGAATCATATTGATTTGGATGAAGATAGTCAAACAGAAGAATTGGATGAAAAAAGTTATATTGACGGATACAAACTTGACGTAGACAAGTTGCTCTATAATGAGATGTTGATAGGATGGCCGATGAAAATTCTATGTAGCGATGACTGTAGAGGAATCTGCAACACATGTGGTCAAAACCTAAATAAGGGAACTTGTAACTGCGAAGATACAAGTCTTGACCCTAGAATGTCAGTTATCCGCGATGTGTTTAAGAATTTTAAGGAGGTGTAACCTATGTCAATTTGTCCAAAGAACAAATCTTCAAAAGCCAGAAGAGATAAAAGAAGAGCAAACTGGAAAATGAGTGCTCCAAACTTGGTGAAATGCAGCAAATGCGGCGAGTTAATGATGCCTCACAGAGTATGTAAGGCTTGTGGCTCATACAACAAAAAAGAGATTATCTCAGTAGAGTAATTATTAAAAAAGATGCAACCGAGGTTGCATCTTTTTTTAATGATTATATT
>CAMFVG010000006.1 GCA_945992055.1 uncultured Clostridia bacterium
ATTTTGGATGTTCTCCGCATGGAAATTGAAAAACTTGGTGTTACGTTGGTGTTGAATCAATGTGTCAAAGATATTGAGAAAAAACGTACGCATTTTTGCGTAAAAACAAATCAAAAAACTTTTTCTTGTGATTGCGTCATACTTTCAACCGGTGGAAAAGCAGCACCGGTACTGGGTTCTGACGGTAGTGGCTATAGCCTTGCAAAACGCTTTGGGCATGGATTGTCACCGGTAGTCCCTGCACTCGTACAGTTAAAAGGAAAAGGAGCCTATTTCAAACAGATTGCCGGGGTACGTATGCAAGCAAAAGTATCCCTGTATGTAGCAGATTCCTTTGCTGCTTGTGATACGGGAGAATTGCAATTGACAAACTATGGAATTTCTGGAATACCGGTTTTTCAAGTGAGTCGTTTTGCGGCTAAAGGTTTATATGAAAAGAAAAAAGTGGTGGTAGAGCTTGATTTGATGCCGACTATGTCAGATACGGAATTTGAACAGTTTATCAAGGAACGAATTGCAAAACACGGACATAAGAAGGCAGAATCGTTTTTGGTCGGAATTTTTCACAAGAAATGGCATGCATTACTGTTGAAAGAATCCAATATTAAACTTAACACAGTGATGTCGGATGTTTCGGAAGGAAATTTACAAGCATTTTTATCATTGTGCAAACATTTCAAAATTGAAATTGAGGGGACAATGAATTTTGAACAGGCTCAAGTGTGTGCAGGTGGTGTAAAAACCATAGAAATCAATCCAAGTACTATGGAATCCATTTATGAACCAGGATTATATTTGACCGGCGAACTTCTCGATATCGACGGAATTTGCGGTGGATATAATTTACAATGGGCGTGGGCAACTGGTTATCTTGCCGGTACAAATGCGGCGAAAGGAAATTAGAATGATTCGAATCGGACAATTGAAGTTGCAGCCAAATCATACAGAGGAAGAACTGCTGCAGAAAATCACAAAAACATTGCGCGTTTCTGAAAAAGAAATTCTGGATTATAAAATTCGAAAACAATCTATTGATGCACGCAAGAAAACAGATATCAAGTATGTTTATACAATTGATGTTTCTGTGACAAATGAGCAACAGATTTTAAAAAAGCAAAAAGGAAATCACATTTTCAGAGTGACAGAAAAACCATATAGTTTTCCAATTTTAGGAAAACAAAAAATGAAAAACCGACCGGTGGTAATTGGTGCTGGGCCAGCAGGTCTTTTTTGCGCATATTTTTTGGCAAAAAACGGCTATCAACCGATTGTATATGAACGCGGTGCTTCGGTAGAAGAACGTATCAAGGATATTGAAACGTTTTGGGAAACAGGAGTTTTGAATACAGAGTCCAATGTACAGTTCGGAGAAGGCGGAGCAGGCACGTTTTCTGATGGGAAACTAAATACGTTAGTGAAAGATTCTTTTGGAAGGAATCAAGAAGTATTAAATGTCTTTGTAGAAAACGGTGCACCCAAAGATATTTTATATACGAACAAACCCCATATAGGAACAGATGTGTTGATTCGTGTTGTGAAAAACATGAGAGAACGTATTCAGAGTTGGGGTGGAGATATTTGTTTCCATAGTAAATTTACTGATTTTGAACAAAAGGAAGGAAAACTAAAAAACATTACCATTGTTTCGCAGAAGGGGGAACAACAGGTTCCGGTTGAGACCATGGTTTTGGCGATAGGACACAGTGCAAGAGATACTTTTTCCATGCTATACGAAAAGGATATGCCGATTGTAGCAAAGGCTTTTGCGGTGGGTGTTCGTGTGGAACATTCGCAAGGTATGATTAACGAATCGCAATACGGAAAAGAAATGGCTGACAAGCTTCCTGTTGCTTCATATAAAGTGGCAGAAAATTTGGAAAACGGCCGGGGAGTTTATTCGTTTTGCATGTGTCCGGGTGGATATGTAGTGAATGCTTCTTCAGAGGAAGGTTATTTAGCTGTCAATGGCATGAGTTATCATGCACGAGATGGAAAGAATGCGAATAGTGCGATTATTGTCACCGTAACGCCTGATGATTATGGAGATGATCATCCGCTTGCCGGTATGTACTTTCAACGGGAGTTAGAAAAAAAGGCATATACGCTAGGAAACGGAAAAGTGCCTATACAACGTTTTGCAGACTATTGTCAGAATCGAAAAACACAATCGCTTGGAACTATTGAACCACAAATTAAGGGAGGATATGTGTTCGCAAATGTACGGGATATTTTCCCACAGGTGATTAATGAATCCATTGAGCTTGGCATAAAATCGTTCGACAGACATATCCACGGTTTTGCAGATGATGACACCATACTTTCGGGAGTGGAAAGTAGGACCTCATCCCCGATTCGAATTACGAGAAATGAGCAGTTGGAAATTGATGAAAGTGGTATTTATCCTTGCGGTGAGGGTGCCGGTTATGCAGGAGGAATTACATCGGCTGCAATGGATGGCATAAAAGTTGCAGAAAAAATTGCCGCAAAATTTTCACCATACGACTCGAAATGACAAGGTTTCTTCATAAAAAATTCATAGGCTTACTCTATACACTATTTTTAAATTATGATAGAATAAATAGAGTTTGTAAAAACAGAAATGAGGTGGAGTACACATGAAAAAGATTGGTTCAAAAAATCCTTGGATATTACTTGTGTTAATGCTTGCAGGGATTGTGTTAGGAGGATTTTTGGGAACGCTCACACAAAATATAGATGGATTAAATTGGCTGAATTATGGACAGTCATTCGGATTGGATAGTCCGATTGTTCTTAATCTCGGAATTCTTGTGGTTACGTTCGCATTATCCATTAAAATTACAATTGCAAGCATTATCGGTTTGATGATTGCAGCTATTGTATATCGCTTTGTTTAGGAAATGTAACCGAAGAGTCTAAAACATTATTTATGATAAAACAAATACATAAAGATGAACGGCCTTATGAAAAGTGCTTGGCACATGGGCCGGTCGCTTTAACCAATGTGGAGCTGCTTGCCGTACTATTAAGAACAGGTTCAAAAGGACAGGATGTGTTGGAATTAGCACAGTGCTTATTAGGACCTGCGTGTGGGAATGAGGGGATTCTCAATATTCATCAGCTGACATTGGAACAACTGATGAAAATCAAAGGCATTGGGACTGTGAAAGCGGTCCAAATATTGTGCCTGTCCGAATTAACGAAAAGACTCGCAAAAGCAGTAGCAAAGGAAGGGTTAATGTTGAATTCACCTTCTACAATCGCTGCGTATTACATGGAAGATATGCGCCACAAAAAACAGGAGCATATGAAATTATTGATGTTAAACACAAAATCAAAACTGCTTGGAGAAGCCCATATTTCTAAAGGGACAGTAAATGCTTCCCTGGTATCTCCGAGGGAACTTTTTATAAAAGCATTGGAAAAAAATGCGGTTTCAATTATTTTGGTGCACAATCATCCCAGTGGAGATCCCACGCCCAGTCAGAACGATTTGTTGTTGACACGTCGGGTACAAGAAGCAGGTGAATTAATCGGGATAGAGTTACTAGATCACATTATTATTGGAAATAATTGTTATACGAGTTTTGCAGAAGAAAATTTGTTGTCATAATTGAAAGGACACAATATGTTTGGAAATGTATATGGTCTTGATCTCGGAACTTACGAGATTAAAGTTTTTGATAAAAAAAAGAATACAATTTGGAAAGAAAAGAATGCTATTGCGATTGAGAATGAAAAGAAATTCCTGTCCGTAGGAGATGATGCATATGCCATGTACGAGAAGTCACCGTACAATATAGAAATTCAATTTCCTATGAAAGAGGGAGTAATTTCTCATTTTAATAATATGCAGTATTTATTGCAAAACCTATTAAAAAAAGAACGCCATTTCATGCGAGGATCAAAGTATATTATTGCGGTTCCAACAGACGTTACTGAAGTTGAAAAACGTGCTTTTTATGATTTGGTTGTACACTCAACTGCAAAGGCAAAAGAAGTGCGCATTGTGGAGCGAGGTCTTGCCGATGGCATCGGTTTGGGATTGGATGTAGAAAATGAACCCGGGATTTTTATTGCAAATCTCGGTGCAGAGACGATGGAACTATCTGTGCTCTCCAGCGGTGGTGTTGTGGTCAATAAAATGTTAAAAATAGGAAGCGCAACACTGGATCAGGCAATTATTAATTCTGTTCGCTATAATCAGGAATTCCTAATTGGCAGGTTGACGGCGGAGGAGCTTCGAAAAACCTTTGGTATTTATTCGGAAAATGACGATCAGACATTGGTTGTTTCAGGACGAAATTTGGTTACAAGAATTCCGGAGCAAAAGGAGATTTCAGTGGGATTGGTTCGCGCAGCAATGAAAGAGACATTAACGACATGCATTCATGAAATAGAGTCTATTCTGGAACGAACCCCGCCGGAAATACAAAGAACTATAAAAAATAATGGAATTTATATTTCGGGTGGATTGGCGAACCTAACCGGTATTCGGGAATATATGAGTCGAGCATTAGGTATAAAAGTCCACTCCACATCACAACCGGAATTTTGTGCTGTAAATGGATTGAAAAAAATTCTTGAATCAAAAGAATTAATGAAAATAACGTATTCTATGTTAGATGAGCATTATAGGTGGATGAGATAGTATGAGGAAAAATAATAACCAGACATCATTTTCAAGTAAATATTTGTTGTTGACGCTATCGGTAATTTGCGTATTGCTGATGGGTGTGTCTTTGGTGACAGATAAGATTCACGGACCATTCAAGGCAATTGCCAATTACACAATTGTGCCAATGCAAAATGGAATCAATACCATCGGTCTGTGGATGAGCGATTTGACACAAAACATGGACACCTTGAAGGAAATGCGTAAGAAAAATAAAGCGTTACAAGCAGAAGTAGATGAACTTACAATTAAAAACAATCTTCTACAACAGGAAAAACACGAATTGGAGCGTTTACGCGAATTGTATGCACTGGATGCACATTATGGTGATTATAAAAAGATCGGTGCCCATGTAACCGCAAATGATTCGGGTAATTGGTTTAGCTCGTTTGTTATTGATAAGGGAAAGAAAGATGGCATCAAAGTGGATATGAATGTTATTGCAGGTACAGGTCTTGTGGGCATTGTTACTGAAGTTGGTCCGAATTGGTCACGTGTGCGTTCTATCATCGATGATGCAAGTAATGTAAGTGCTTTGGTTCTCTCGACTTCGGATACGTGTATTGTTAACGGTGATTTGACACTGATGCAGGATGGCAGAATTCGTTTTGAGCAACTTGCAAATAACGAGACAGAGATTGAAGTGGGCGAACAGGTTGTAACTTCCCACATTAGCAGCAAGTATCTACAAGGTATTCTCATAGGATATGTCAGTGAAATTCATGTAGATCCAAATAATTTAACAAGATCCGGATACATCATTCCGGCCGTAGACTTTCAACATCTGCAAGAAGTGTTAGTGATCACTTCTACAAAAGCTGATTTACTGGAGGAATAATTTTGAAACGAAAGATTGTTACCGTTGGAATTATAATTGTATGTTTTCTGTTGGAATGTACGGTGTTTCAACAATTATCATTTGCATCCATCACACCGAATCTTATGATTATTGTAACGTCTTCTTTTGGCTTTATGAGAGGACGAAAAGAGGGTATGTTGGTTGGATTTATATCTGGTTTATTGATTGATATTATGTTTCATGATTTAATTGGATTCTATGCATTGATTTATACAGTGATTGGATTTGCTAACGGATTGTTTAGGAAGATTTTTTATGATGATGATATCAAATTGCCACTTATATTAATTGCTTCAAGTGATTTTTTATATGGCCACTTGGTCTGTATATGTATGTTTGTCATGAGAAGTAAATTTAATTATTTTTACTATTTAAGAAGCATTATACTTCCAGAGTTGATATACACCATTTTAGTAACACTGGTGTTTTATGAGATTATTCTGCATATTAACAAGAAACTGGAATCGGAAGAAAAAAGGAGTGCAAGTAAATTTGTTTAATGGTATCAAAGATTTTTTTACAAGTATTTTCAAATCAAGATTAAATGTGCTTGTTATTATATTCTGTATTCTGTCCTTTGTTTTAATACAAAGGTTATTTGTCTTGCAAATTGTGAAGGGACAGGATTATCAGGAGAATTATACGTTGTCCATTCGAAAAAGCAAAGTAATTCAGGGAACCAGAGGTAATATTTATGACCGAGATGGGGAAATTCTTGCTACGAACCGTTTGGCATATTCTGTTCAAATAGAGGACAACGGTTCTTATGATACTCGGGAGGAAAAAAACGAGAAGATTAACAAAACCATTAGTACTGTGATTGAAATGATTGAAAAAAACGGAGATACAGTAGTTAATGATTTTGGCATTATTTTGGACAAACATGGAGAGTATCAATTCCTTCATGCAGAAGGTACAAAAAGATATCGTTTTTTGGCCGATGTTTATGGATATACTACGATTGATAAATTAAAGGCGAAAGGATTGGAAGATTCTACGCCACAAGATGTCATGGATTTTCTTTGTGCAAACAAGAGAAAAGGAGACTATGGATTTGGAATCGACCAAAAATCCAACGATAAGGAGTTAGTGCTAAAACTGGTTACAGTTCGGTATGGTATGCATCTAAACAGTTTTCAAAAATATATTAATACGACCATTGCAACAGATGTGAGTGCGGAAACGGTTGCTGTAATCAAAGAGAATATGCATGCTTTACAAGGGGTCAGTATCGGGGAAGAAGCTTTAAGAGAATACCCTGACAGCAAATACTTTGCTTCTATTCTTGGATATACCGGGAAAATATCGGAAGATGAATACGATGCCATGTCAAAAGAAAAACAGGAAAAGTATTCTTTGACAGATATTGTAGGTAAAGCGGGAATCGAACAAGAAATGGATGAATATCTGCAAGGCGAAAAAGGCGAAGAAATTGTTTATGTTAATAATGTGGGAAAGGTGATTGAAACCCAGAGTGTAAAAGAACCAAAAGCCGGAAATGACGTGTATTTGACCATTGATAAAGAACTACAAATTACGGCCTATAAATTAGTAGAAGAGAAGCTTGCGGGCATTATTTTGCGGAAGATGGCACCTGTTTTGGATTACACACGCACCCCTACATCAGATGAATCTAACGTGATTATTCCGATAGGTGATATCTACTATTCTTTTATTGGTAATGAGATTTTGGACACGGAGCAATTTGCTGAAGAAGATGCAACGTCGACCGAGAAACGAGTTTATAGTCTGTATCTTGCACGGCAAGAGCAGGCGATTAAAGGAATTATCAGCGATTTGCAGTCATCTTCATCACCGGCATATAAAAGCTTGTCCAAAGAAAAACAGGCCTATATGAATTATATTGCATCCGATTTGCTCCCTACGGCGGGCATTCTTAATAAAGAGAAAATAGATGTTAATGACAGCACATATGAAGATTGGAAAAACGAGAAAATAAATTTATACCAGTATTTGAATCATGCCATTGCTCAAAATTGGATTGATTCATCCGTTCTGCAGGAGTATTTGAATTCAGATGAAAAATACTCGGATTCAAATCAGCTATATCAGGCGATTTTAGACTATATTTCGGATACTTTAAAAACGGATTTGGGATTTGAAAAACTGGTGTATCGTTATATGGTTAAGGATGGAACTTTATCCGGTAACATGTTGTGTATTTTATTATATGATCAGGGTGTGTTGAAATATGACGAAACACAATATAATCGTCTTTTAAGCGGCTATAGTGCTTATGATTTTATTCGAAACAAGATTGAAACACTTGAAATTACACCAGGGCAACTTGGAGTAGAGCCTTCAACTGGGTCAGTTGTCATGACAGAAAGCGCAACCGGAAGAACTTTGGTTTGTGTTTCTTACCCAGGCTATGATAATAATCGATTGGCCAATACGATGGATGTGGACTATTATAATGCTGTATATGCAAACTCCGCACTTCCATTTTACAATAAAGCAACACAGGAGTTGACCGCTCCAGGTTCTACATTTAAGCCGTTAAGCTCCATTGCAGGATTGTCTGAAGGTGTTATTTCATCAGGCTCGTTGATTCGTTGTGCAGGGCCATACACCAATGTTACCCCAAGCCCAACTTGTTGGATTCATCCGGGTGGACATGGCAGTCTGAATGTAGTAGGTGGAATTGCCCATTCTTGTAACTGTTTCTTCTATGAAGTCGGTTTCCGTTTGGGATTAAATGAGCATGGAACATATTCTTCGGCACTAGGGAATGAAAAACTTGCAAAATATGCAAAAATGTTTGGATTGGGTGATAAATCGGGATTGGAAATATCAGAACGAACACCAAATATCAGTGATGAGGATGCTGTCCGTTCAGCAATTGGACAAGGTACCCATGTTTACTCCACCAGTCAGATGGCAAAATATATTTCTGGTGTGGCAAACAAAGGAACGGTTTACAATCTGACCTTATTATATAAAGTCACAAACAAAAAAGGTGAGTTGTTAAAAGAATACAAATCGACTGTCTATAATGAAATCAAGGATGTGTCAGATGCTACGTTTGATGCTGTCCGTCAAGGTATGGAAAGCATGGTAGAACGAGATGCACGTTTCAAAAGCGTAAGGGCGGCCGGTATGAAAATGGCCGGAAAAACAGGAACGGCACAACAAAGTAAAACACATGCCAACCACGTTTTGTTTGTTGGTTTTGCACCGAGTGTAAATCCTGAAATCGCATTGAGCGTGCGTATTGCGCATGGTTATAATTCCGGGTATCCTGCAGAAATTGGAAGAGATATGGTTCTCAAATATTATGGTTTTGCAGATGATTCACAGCTAATCATGGGAAAAGCTGGAATTCTTGGTACGGAAACATCTGGAGATTAAGATTGAAAAACACAAAAGATACGCCAAAAGTAAATAAAACAGGAATGTGAAGGAGGATTTTAAAATGGGTGAAGTGATAGTAATCACATCCGGAAAAGGTGGCGTAGGCAAGACAACTACAACGGCAAATATTGGTGTAGGTCTTGCAACATTAGGAAAAAAAGTAGTAGTGATTGATACAGATTTGGGACTTCGAAATCTGGATGTTGTGATGGGGTTAGAAAATCGCATTGTATACAACGTTGTGGATGTTATTGAGGGTAATTGCAGAATGAAACAAGCCTTAATAAAAGACAAAGTCCATGAAAATTTGTATTTGTTGCCTTCTGCTCAGACAAAAGATAAATCCGCAATTTCACCGGAACAAGTAAAAAAACTGACAGAAGAACTGGCGGAAGAATTTGATTATGTGTTGGTCGATTGTCCTGCCGGTATTGAGCAAGGGTTTCAAAATGCAATTGCGGGAGCCACGCGAGCAATTGTTGTAACCACACCGGAAGTGTCGGCCATTCGTGATGCAGATAGAATTATTGGTCTGCTTGAGAAAAACGGAATTAAAAATGTAGATTTAGTAATCAATAAAATACGGGTTGAAATGGTTAAGCGAGGAGACATGATGTCCGTGGAAGATGTGACAGAAATTCTTGCGATTAACTTGCTGGGTGCTATTCCTGATGATGAACAGATTGTAGTAGCAACGAATCAGGGAGAACCGGTAATTGGAATGGATTCTTTGGCCGGTAAAGCTTATTTGAATATCTGTAAACGGATTATAGGTGAGGACGTATCATTTCTGGATTTAGATGCACACACCGGATTCTTTGGTAAAATCTTTGGGATTTTCAAGAGTAATTAGGAGGTGACGGAAATGAGCATGTTTGAAGCAAAAAAGACGAACACTTCTGTGTCCATTGCAAAAGATAGAATTAAAGCGCTTCTTGTTTCAGAACGTGTGAACTGTACACCCGATACTCTTGAAAAAATACAAAATGAATTATATAAAACAATATCAAAATATTTGGAAGTTATTCCGGAGGAATTTGATGTCAAAATGACACGTTCCTATATATACATACGATTAATGGGAGAAGATTCGTGAACTTTTTAAAAAAATATCAACTCAAAAACTTCAATTTCATACTTGTGGCAGCAGTATTAAGTCTTTCTATTATTGGAATACTTGCTGTAGGAAGCGCATTACCGTCTGCACAAACCAAACAGATTATAGGCGTTTGCATAGGGATCGTGATCATGCTGGTTGTCTCCCTGATTGATTTTGAGTGGATTCTCAATTTTTATTGGGTTATCTACATCATCAACATTGTTTTACTGCTATGTGTAGAATTTTTTGGTGCCAATTATAACGGGGCACAACGTTGGATTGATTTAAAAATCACCACGCTTCAGCCTTCGGATTTAACAAAGATCTTTTTGATTTTATTTTTTGCAAAATATTTGATGAATCACGAAACAAGAATGACCGAAAAACGAATGATACTAAAATGTGTTCTTTTAGTGCTGCCTTCATTGTATTTAATTGTGACGCAACCGAATCTTTCTACAAC
>CAMFVG010000007.1 GCA_945992055.1 uncultured Clostridia bacterium
CAAGAATTTTTTATCAACAAGACTGTGATTTATCATTATTAAAAGGTAAAAAAATAGCTGTTATTGGTTATGGTAGCCAAGGACATGCACATGCATTGAATGCAAAGGAATCAGGATGCGATGTTATCATCGGTCTCTATAAGGGTAGCCGTTCTTGGGATAAGGCTGTAAAACAAGGATTTGACGTTTATACAGCAGCAGAGGCTGCTAAAAAAGCAGACATCATTATGATCCTTATTAACGATGAAAAGCAAGCGCAGTTATATAAAGAAGATATTGAGCCAAACTTGGAAGAAGGAAACATGTTGATGTTTGCTCACGGTTTCAATATTCACTTTGGATGTATTACACCACCTTCTTACGTGGATGTGACAATGGTTGCACCAAAAGGACCTGGTCATACCGTACGTAGCGAATATCAAGCTGGAAAAGGTGTTCCATGTCTTGTGGCTGTGGAGCAGGATGCATCCGGTCAGGCAATGGATAAAGCATTGGCTTATGCTGCAGCAATCGGTGGCGCAAGAGCAGGTGTACTTGAAACTACATTCCGTACAGAAACAGAAACAGACCTTTTCGGTGAACAAGCAGTTCTCTGTGGTGGTGTTTGTGCACTTATGCAAGCAGGTTATGAAACATTAGTTGAAGCAGGTTACGATCCAAGAAATGCTTACTTTGAATGTGTACATGAAATGAAATTGATCGTAGACCTTATTTATCAATCAGGCTTTGCAGGAATGAGATATTCGATTTCGAATACAGCAGAATACGGTGACTACATTACAGGACCAAAGATTATCACAGAAGAGACAAAGAAATCGATGAAGAAGATCTTGGCAGATATCCAGGATGGTTCTTTTGCAAAAGAATTCTTATTGGATATGTCTGATGCAGGAAAACAAGTTCACTTCAAGGCAATGCGAAAGATTGCGGCGGAACATCCGGTTGAAAAGGTTGGAGAGGAAATCAGACAGCTTTACAGCTGGAATAATGAGGAAGATAAATTTATCAACAATTAATTCCGAAAATACATATAAGACAGAGACTGAAACAATATATAGTGTTGTTTCAGTCTTTTTTTCATATATATATTGATTTCTTAAATAATTCTTGATATTATAAGAATATCTTTTAAAACGAATAAGAGGAGGATTTTTAAGATGGACAAATTCTTTAAAATCAAAGAGAGAGGTTCTAATGTAAGAACCGAAATCTTCGCTGGTCTTACAACATTCTTTGCGATGTGCTATATCGTAGTTGTAAACCCGGCACAAGTAGCAGCAGGTGGGGCTGAAGGATGGCTTGTAGGTGCAGGTGCAGATGCAAGCGCAATTAGCCAAATCTGGAATGCAGTTTATGTTGCATCTATTTTAGTTGCAATCATCGGTACATTGTTGATGGCGTTCTATGCAAAAATGCCTTTTGCTCAAGCATGTGGTATGGGACTTAATGCTTTCTTCTGTACATCATTTGTTGCAAACGCATTTTTTGCAGGTGTAGATGTGATTAAAGGTTACCAATCAGGTCTTGTAATCATCTTGCTTTCAGGTATTGTTTTCTTGATTCTTTCTGTGACAGGATTGAGAAAATACATTGCAACTGCAATGCCTGACTGCTTGAAAAAAGCAATTCCGGCCGGTATCGGTTTATTCATCGCATTTATCGGTTTCCAAAATGTTGGATTAATCCAAGATAATCCATACACATTGACTCAATTGTTCGACTTCCACGGAGCAATCAAAGAAGCTGGATCAGCATTTGCAGCTTGGAAAGTTATGGCTCCGGTAGTTCTTGCAGTTGTAGGACTAGTTGTCATTGCAGTTCTGGAAAAGAAAAAAGTAAAAGGTAGCGTAATCATCAGTATCGTTGCTGTTACGGTTCTTTACTATGTAACAACGCTTACAAAACCTTCATTCAACCTTGGTGATATTGGACAATCATTCAAAGATTTTGCTTCTGTAGGTGTAACGGGCGTATTCAAAGGGGAATCATGGGCAAACGCATTCTCTGGCGCGCATATCGGCAGTGCATTTAATGCAGTTGTTTTGATTATTACTTTCTGTTTGGTAGATATGTTTGATACAATCGGAACCTTATACGGAACTGCTTCTCAAGCAGATATGTTAGATGAAAATGGTGACCCAATCAATGTAAACGAAGCAATGATGTGTGACTCTATTGGTACAGTAACAGGTGCTGTTCTTGGTACATCTACATGTACAACATTCGTTGAATCTGCAGCCGGTGTTGGTGCCGGTGGTAGAACAGGTCTTACAAGTGTTGTAACAGCTGCTTGTTTCGCGCTTTGCTTATTCCTTAGCCCAGTAGCAACATTGATTCCTTCATGTGCAACAGCACCTGCATTAATCTATGTTGGTGTTCTTATGATGAAGAACTTTGCAAAAGTGGATATGGACGATGCGGCTTCAGCAGTACCTGCATTTATGGCATTGATCGTTATGGTATTATCATACTCAATCTCTAATGGTATTGGAGTTGGAGCAATTACATATGTATTGATCACTTTATTATCTGGAAAATACAAAAAGAAAGATATCGTTGTTACGATTATTGCATTGTTATTTGTTGCAAGATTCTTGTTAGTTACTATGTAAGAATAAAAAAATAGACCGGACTTGGTTTTTCCAAGTTCGGTTTTTTTATGGAAATTGCGTTTCATAAAGCAAAAAAAGACAACCCATGACGGTAGGTTGTCCTTCTGTTTATTATATGTCAAAATTAAGCAATTCCGTTAACAGCTTTTGTTAAACGAGAAACTTTTCTTGCACATGTGTTTTTGTGATAAACACCTTTGCTTCCAGCTTTGTTGATTTCAGCGATAGCAGCTTTTAATGCCTCTGCAGCAACAGCTTTGTCGTTTGCAGCAACAGCAGCATCTACTTTCTTCATAGCTGTTTTAACTCTTGATTTGATTGCTTTATTTCTAGCAGCCTTTGTTTCGTTAACTAAAATTCTTTTCTTTGCTGATTTAATGTTAGCCAATGTAAACACCTCCAATATTGCAATATCGTTACGTTATTTCGTGTTCGATAGAGCCGGACACGGAACGTTCTATCGATACATACTGGTACATTTTAAGATAAGAAAACTGAAATGTCAATACATAAATCAAGTTTTTTGCGAAAAACTAGAGAATATCTGAAGAAAAAACGTGAGGGTAAAAGAATGTTTAGAGATTATGATATTCATACAGACTTGGCGTTGGAAGACAAGGAGCGATTCGAGTCGGACAATGTAGAAATCAGTGGAGTGAGTGTGGAGGAATTTGTTGACGAAGAGCGGGAAATCAGAGTGACAGAAGTAAAGATTCTGACGGAAAATGGCGCAAAAAGTATGAAAAAACCGATCGGCACATACATCACGATGGAAATGGCAAATCTAGTGTTGCCGGATGAGGAATATCATCATGAGGTGGCAAAGGAATTGGCCAAACACATCGGTGGTGTCTTAAAATTAGACAAAACAGATTATACGGCATTGGTGGTTGGTCTCGGAAATCGAGATGTGACGCCGGATGCGCTGGGTCCACATACAATCGAATGCCTGAATGTAACCAGACATATTGTGAGAGAGTACGGTAAATATGCAGTCGAGGAGAAAACACAAATGGTCAGTGCAATAGCACCGGGTGTTATGGCACAAACCGGTATGGAAAGTTATGAAATTATAAAGGGAATCGTAGATACCATTGAAGCAGATGTGGTGTTTGTGGTCGATGCATTGGCAGCACGTAATACAAAACGACTGAATCGCACCATTCAAATTGCAGATACGGGAATTCACCCTGGTTCCGGGGTGGGCAATCATCGAAACGAAATCAGTAAAGAAACTCTTGGTGTGCCGGTTATTGCAATCGGTGTACCGACAGTAGTGGATGCTGCAACCATTGTGCGGGATACCATGGAGAACCTGGTATCTTCTTTGGATAACAACGATAAATATGAAATTATGCAAGATTTAATTGCACCACACCTCTATGGCATGTTTGTGACACCAAAAGATATTGATGAGTCTATTGACCGAATCGGGGCAACCATTGCAGAAGGATTGAATATTTTGTTTTCACAAGAGACGTAGGTCTATTTGAGAAAGATTTTGCATATATTGCTAAAGTTAGAGGTGATATGTGTGAATGATTCATTTAAAAATATAGGAATTACAGTCTGTGTGTTGTTTTTTGTAGCGTATCTTATATTTCCGGAGCGAGGTGCAGAACGGTTTGCAGCCAACGCCTTTTCTCCCGGAATGACCTATATTATAAACGGAGAAGAACGTGTTTCGTGGAAAAGGACAACTTTGGAGACTGTATTTCCTCTATACCAATATGTAAATAATCATGCGCCGATTTTGGCAAATACAGAGGATAAGACCACCTATGAAATGATCCTGTCACAGCAAGCAAACGATGAAAATGCAGTGAGTGAAGATCTGAATCAAGATAGTACTGTTTCTACAAGTAGTAAAGATTTGTCCATAGAAAAATTGCGGGACTTCAATTATTTGTTAAATACATTTTACACTGTGGATAGTACAACCACTATAGGTGCCGAACAATTAAACGCAGACGAACTTTTAAGTCGTAGCATGAAAATAGATACCACAACAAATGGTCCGAAAGTTCTGATCTTTCATACTCATTCGCAGGAAGCATTTGTAGATTCAAAAGCCGGGGATGCATCAACTACAATCGTCGGAGTGGGTGCATGTTTAGCAGAAAAGCTCAACGCAAAAGGGATAGAAACGCTACATCATACGGGTGTCTATGATTTGATTAATGGAAAGTTGGATCGCAGTAAAGCATATGAACAGGCGGAAGCCGGGGTTCGGGAAATTTTGAAAAAATATCCAAGTATTGAAGTGGTGATTGATTTGCATCGAGATGGGGTTCCGGAAACCACCCGTTTGGTGACAGAGATTAACGGCAAGCAAACGGCGAAAATCATGTTTTTTAACGGGCTTAGCCGGACAAAGAGCCAGGGGGATATTGCATATTTAAAAAATCCATATATTCAGGATAATCTATCTTTTTCCTTGCAAATGCAGTTACAGGCGGAGCAGATGTACTCCGGTCTTACAAGAAAAATTTACTTGAAGGGATATCGTTATAGTCTGCATATGATGCCGAAATCCTTGCTAATCGAGGCCGGAGCACAGACAAATACGGTACAAGAAACGAAAAATGCAATGGATTTACTTGCAAACATGCTATGCAAAGTGTTACTATAAGATGTATGAGAAAAAGTGTGCATGCACAAGATGTTGTAAAAGTGAGGTTTTAGGACGAATGGCAAAGCGAAATACATATGATGCAGACAGTATTGCAGTACTGGAAGGATTAGAGGCGGTAAGAAAGAGACCTGGAATGTATATCGGCAGTGTGTCTACGAAGGGATTGAATCATTTAGTTTATGAGATTGTAGATAATGCTGTAGACGAACATTTGGCAGGTTACTGTGATACGATTGATGTATATTTGGAAAAAGATGGTTCGGCAACCGTGATTGATAACGGAAGAGGTGTTCCTGTAGGAATGCACCAAAAAGGGATTCCTGCTGCCCGTGTAGTTTATACCACACTCCATGCGGGAGGTAAGTTTGATGATTCCGCATATAAGACAAGCGGTGGTCTTCACGGTGTTGGTTCATCCGTAGTAAATGCGTTGTCTACTTATATGGATGTCAAGATTAGCCGAGAAGGCGCAGTACATCATGATAGATATGAAAGAGGATTGCCGGTTGTTAAGTTGGAAAACGGATTGCTTCCGATTCTTGGAAAGACAAAGAAAACCGGTACGGAAGTAAATTTCCTGCCGGACGATACCATTTTTGAGAAAACCAAGTTCAAAGCGGAAGAGATCAAGAGCCGTTTGCATGAGACTGCCTATTTGAATCCGGCGTTAACCATCAATTTTGAAGACAGACGCGGAACAGAGGTGGAACGTGAAGTATTTCATGAAGAAGATGGTATTTTAGGATTTATTCGGGATTTAAATAAAAAAGACGAAGTGATTCATGAGCCGATTTATTTCAAGGGTTCTGCGGAAGGAATTGAAGTGGAGGCCGTGGTTCAATATGTCAATGAATTCCACGAGAATGTGTTGGGCTTCTGTAATAACATTTACAATGCGGAAGGTGGTACGCATTTAACTGGTTTTAAAACGACGTTTACAACGATAATGAATCAATATGCCAGAGAACTAGGCGTTTTGAAAGATAAGGATGCAAACTTTACGGGAGCAGATATCCGAAATGGTATGACAGCCATTGTTTCTATCAAACATCCGGATCCACGATTTGAAGGACAGACCAAGACAAAGTTGGACAATCCTGATGCTGCAAAAGCAACTAGCAAGGTTACCAACGATGAGATTATACATTTCTTTGACCGCAACTTAGATACTTTAAAGAAGGTCCTTAGTTGTGCAGAGAAAGCTGCTAAAATTCGTAAAACCGAAGAAAAAGCAAAAACAAACTTATTGACGAAGCAGAAGTATTCCTTTGACAGTAACGGCAAATTGGCAAACTGCGAGAGCCGAGATGCCAGCAAATGTGAAATCTTCATCGTGGAAGGAGATTCTGCGGGTGGTTCTGCAAAAACAGCGCGTGACCGTATGTATCAGGCTATCTTGCCGATTCGCGGTAAAATTTTAAATGTGGAAAAGGCAAGTATTGATAAAGTATTGGCGAATGCAGAGATTAAAACCATGATTAATGCCTTCGGATGTGGATTTTCGGAAGGATATGGAAACGATTTTGATATCAGTAAACTTCGTTACGACAAAATCATTATTATGGCCGATGCCGACGTGGATGGTGCTCATATTTCTACGCTATTACTCACCTTATTCTATCGCTTTATGCCGGAATTGATTTTCGAAGGACATGTTTATATTGCAATGCCTCCACTTTATAAGGCGATGCCGAAAAATGGTGAGGAAGAGTATTTATATGATGACAAAGCGTTAGAAAGATATCGCAAACGTCAAACAGGCCCATTTACGCTCCAACGCTACAAAGGCCTTGGGGAGATGGATGCAGAGCAATTATGGGAAACCACGCTGAATCCGGAAACGAGGCTCATGAAACGCGTGGAGATTGAAGATGCCAGAATGGCTTCTGCCGTGACAGAGATGCTTATGGGAAGCGAAGTTCCGCCTAGACGTGCGTTTATTTATGAGAATGCGGAAGAAGCAGAGTTAGATATATAGGAGGCTACAAAAGATGCAAGATTCACAGATTATAAGAACCGAATATTCCGATGTGATGAAAAAGTCTTACATCGATTATGCGATGAGTGTTATTATCGCAAGAGCACTTCCGGATGTGCGAGACGGCTTAAAACCGGTACAGAGAAGAACGCTTTATGATATGCATGAATTGGGAATTCGTTATGACAAACCATATCGTAAATGTGCACGTATTGTGGGCGATACAATGGGTAAATATCACCCACATGGGGACAGCTCCATCTACGAAGCATTGGTTGTTATGGCGCAAGATTTCAAAAAAGGAATGATCATGGTGGACGGCCATGGTAACTTTGGTTCTATCGAAGGCGATGGAGCTGCAGCCATGCGTTACACAGAAGCACGACTTGCGAAATTAACACAAGAAGTGTTCTTAAAAGATTTAGATAAAAATGTAGTAGATTTCGGACCAAACTTTGATGAGACAGAGAAAGAACCTTTGGTATTGCCGGTTCGCATTCCGAACCTATTGGTAAATGGTGCGGAAGGAATTGCAGTAGGTATGGCAACGAGTATTCCGACTCACAATCTGGGTGAAGTTGTGGATGCGGTAAAAGCATATATGCAAAACAATGAAATTACGACAAAAGAACTTATGACCCACATGAAAGGTCCCGATTTTCCAACCGGCGGTATCGTGGTGAACAAAGACGAATTGTTGGAAATCTATGAAACCGGAATGGGTAAGATTAAGATCCGTGGTAAAGTAGAAGTAGAGGATATGAAGGGCGGCAAAAAACGTCTCGTCATTACTGAAATTCCATATACCATGATTGGAGCCGGTATCGGTAAGTTTTTAAATGACGTTGCAACCTTGGTAGAAACAAAGAAAACCGGAGATATTATTGATATTTCAAATCAATCCTCAAAGGAAGGTATCCGAATTGTTCTGGAACTGAAAAAGGATGCAGATGTAGAGAACCTAAAAAATATGCTCTACAAAAAGACCCGTCTGGAGGACACTTTTGGGGTCAACATGCTGGCTGTAGCAGATGGAAAACCGGAAACCTTAGGACTAAAGGGTATCATTGAGCATCATGTGGATTTCCAATTTGAACTTGCGACCAGAAAATACAAAACATTGCTTGCCAAAGAATTAGACAAGAAAGAAATTCAGGAAGGTTTAATAAAAGCTTGTGATGTCATCGATTTGATTATCGAGATTCTTCGCGGAAGTAAGAGTGTGAAAGATGCAAAGGCTTGTTTGACACAAGGTATTACAGAAAATATCAAATTCAAATCCAAGATTTCGGAAAAGATGGCGGCAATGCTCCGTTTTACGGAACGCCAAGCAACGGCTATCTTGGAAATGCGTTTATATAAGCTGATTGGACTGGAAATAGAAGCTCTTCAACTAGAACATGAAGAAACTTTAAAAAACATTGCAAAATATGAAGATATTCTGAATAATTATGATTCCATGGCAGAAGTTATTGTTGAGGATTTGGAAAAGATTAAAGCAGAATACACAAGACCTCGCCGTACTGCCATTGAAAATGCAGAAGAAGCAGTGTTTGAGGAGAAAAAGATCGAGGAACAGGAAGTTATTCTTCTGATGGACCGTTTTGGGTATACCAGAACTATGGATGTGCCGACTTATGAAAGAAATAAAGAAGCGGCTGATTTGGAAAGTAAGTATGTAGTATCCTGCCTGAACACAGGTAAAGTATGCTTATTTACGAACACCGGAAAGATGCACCAAGTCAAAGTGCTGGACATTCCACATGGAAAGTTCCGTGATAAAGGAACGCCGATTGACAATATGAGTAACTTCAACAGTGCAGAGGAGGATATTGTTTTCATTTGTGATGAGAATCAATTCCGCATAGCGACGCTGCTTTTTGCAACCAAAAAGGGTATGGTGAAAAAGGTCAGTGGAGAAGAGTTTTTGGTAGCAAAGAGAACCATTGCCGCCACAAAACTAAATGAAGACGATGAACTTTTGAACGTTCATATTATTAATGCAAAGCAGAGTGTGGTAATACAGACACAGGGCGGCTATTTCCTTCGATTCCATGGCAGTGAAATTTCTGAAATGAAGAAAACCGCTGCCGGTGTCAAAGGTATTAAACTTCAGAAAAAAGACGAAGTAGAACAAGTATATTTGTTTGAAGAGGGAAAAGAGTCGAAAGTTCTTTACAAAGAAAAAGAGCTGACATTAAACCGTTTGAAGCAATCAAGTCGCGGTTTAAGCGGAACGAAATCAAGAGCATAATCTTACAAAAGCCAATGAACATTTCGGTGTACATTGGCTTTTGTTATAAAATGATTATAAAGATTTCATAATTTTTCAATATTTTCGTTCGTTTAGCGTGGTATTATATATGGTAAAGATTGGGAACAACGAATTAATAAAGGAGGTGTAGAGATGAAAGAACCAGTGGTAGATTACAGAACATTTCGGTTTTCCAGAATTGCGGAACCACAGTTTCGACATTTATTGTATTTAATCAGTTGGATTGGTTATTTTTCTCTCTATATTTTGACGGAAAATATGATTCCTTACGAGCGTTGTTATCCCGTACATTGTACGTTAGATGACCTCATTCCGTTTTGTGAATATTTTGTAATTCCCTATGTGGGTTGGTATGCGTTGATTGTCGGTTCGCTGATTTATTTTGCACTATATAATCCTAAAAATTTTGAAAATATGAGTAAATATATCATTGTAACGCAGTTGGTGGCTATGGCAATCTATATTATTTTTCCGAACCGCCAGGATTTGCGACCGGATATTTTTATAAGAGAAAACGTATTTACGGATCTTGTTGGTTTGTTATATACTGTTGATACAAGTACCAACGTATGTCCATCTTTACATGTGGCCTACTCACTTGGTATCGCATCTACTTGGATAAGAGAAGATTCGGCATCTAAATTATTGAAAACAGGAATTGTTGTATTTTGCATTTTGGTTTGCATATCAGTTGTCTTTGTAAAGCAACATTCGGTAGTGGACATTCTTGTTGCTATACCGGTATGCATGTTGGCCGAATGGTTTACTTTTTGGAGGAGGAAAAAATCGGATGATAGATAGGTTTGCATTTCGAAATATCAGGCAGGAGGAAGCAGATGAGGCAGTTGCCATTGAGCAAATCTGTTTTCCACCGCATGAAGCCTGTTCTGAAAAACATATGAAAGAAAGGATTGCAAAAGCTCCGGAAATGTTTCTGGTTGCCATAGATAAAGAAACCGGAAAAATGGCAGGCTTTCTGAATGGATTGGCAACTAACGAGAAAAAATTTCGTGATGCATTCTTTTTGGATGCCGAGTTATATGTGCCTGATGGAAAACATGTGATGCTTTTGGGGCTGGATGTACTACCAGAGTATCGCAGGCAAGGTCTTGCCAGGGAGATTGTAAAGCAGTATGCGAAACGAGAAAGCGATAAGAATCGAAAATCCTTAATTTTAACTTGTCTGGAAGACAAAGTTACAATGTATGAAAAAATGGGTTTTGTAGATTTGGGTATATCGGGTTCTACTTGGGGAAATGAAGAATGGCATGAGATGAGCTTGGATTTACAGTAAAAAATCAAAAAGAATGCTTGATTTTTATGGAAAAGAATGTTATTATAACCATAACTTAATAAGTTGCCGACAAGAAAGTGAACCGCAAGGTTCACTTTTGTTTATGTTTGAGACTTGAAATAAAGGAGGCTTTTGATGTCAAAAAGGGAATTATATGAGAAACAAACAGAGGAACTCCTTCTGCCGATTGTAGAACAGCATGGATTCGAATTGGTAGATGTGGAGTATGTTAAAGAGGGTGGAAATTGGTATTTGCGAGCTTATATCGATAAACCTGGTGGTATCACGGTAGATGACTGTGAAGTTGTGAGCAGAACTTTTTCGGATATTTTGGATGAA
>CAMFVG010000008.1 GCA_945992055.1 uncultured Clostridia bacterium
CCCATAATTGGTGGCATGATTTGACCACCGGTAGACGCCGATGCTTCCGCAGCCGCTGCAAATTTCGGTTTGTATCCTGTTTTTTTCATAAGCGGAATGGTTACAGAACCGGAGCCCACCGTATTCGCCACAGAGGAACCAGATACCATTCCTTCCATGGCACTGGCAACTACTGCAACTTTTGCAGGTCCACCGGAAAAACCGCCTACAACTGCATTCGCAATATTGATAAAGAAATCTGCAATACCTGTACGCTCTAGGAATGCACCAAAAATAATAAATACCACAATAAATTTGGAGCACACATTTACCGGTGTAGACAGAATACCTTCCTTACTGTAGAACAAGTACGAAACCATATATGTAAGTTTTCCATCTAGTGTTGGATTCGGCAATACAAACAAGGCATACACAAGCAATGCACCTGCAACAATCAAAATCGGTATGCCGACACTTCTACGGCACACTTCTGCCAGAGTCAAGATTCCTATAATACCAATGATTACTTGATAGAATTCAAATCGACTTCCCTGCTGAATAATCGTTGTAACATTACATGTGAAATATAAGAATGAGCCTGTTCCGAGTATCATCAATACCCAGTCATACCATGGCATACTATTTACTTTCTGCTGTCCCTTTTTTACCGGATATACAAGATATCCTATCAAAACAATAAACGCCATAAATGAGGTGAGACGTACTTCCTCTAACCAACTGGTAAATAATGTTACATAAATGCAAAACAACGCAAATGTTGCCAACACAATATTTACTATAATTCTCGGTTTCCCCTCCCACACACGAACATTCGACTCGCGGTCGTATTTTTTCATTACTTCATCCAAGTCCATTGGAGCGCTTGCTTCCACATTGGTTTTTTTCTTCGAAAAAAGCATATATACCTCCTTCTATTCAACGCATTCAAATGGCTGCGACAATCGCTCATCGCAGCCTACAAATACATGTTTTATATCTATTTTACTTCAACACCTTTTTCTGCAAAATACTTCGCTGCACCTGCGTGGAATGGAACTGTCATACCACTTGTTGCATTCTCAATGCTTAATTCAGCACCTTTTCCATTTTCAGCAGTAATTGCTTCAATGTTATCAAAAATAGCTGCTGTCAATTTATATACATCATCTTCTGAAGCAGATGCGCTTACAATCAAAGTTGCTTTAACAGTAACTGTCTTAATGTCTTCCTTTTGTTCCGGATATGTACCTGCCGGAATCACATGTTCTGTATAGAACGGACATTTTTTCATAAGTTTTGTAGCTACATCGCCATCAATCGGTACCAAATATGCTGCATTCGTTGTGCAAAGCTCTGTAATAGCCGGTGTCGGAGGTCCTGCTACAATAAATGCTGCATCAATTTTTCCATCCTTAAGTGCATCTGTACTATCTGCAAAAGATTGGTACTGTGGCTTAATATCTTTTTCTGTAAGCCCTGCTGCTTCCAACACATCTACTGCATTAAAGTAAACGCCTGAAGCAGGAGCACCGATCGAAACGGATTTTCCTTTTAAGTCTGCAACTGTCTTAATTTCCGGGTCCATCGTAATAAGTTGAACCGCTTCTGCATAAAGACCAGCAACTACACGGAAGGAATCCAATTTGCCTTCCTCTTCAAATGCACGAGTTCCTTCCCATGCATATGCCATAACGTCTGATTGAACCGTACCTAATTGATAGTTTCCTGCATCGATTCCCTGAATGTTTGCTTTCGAACCATCTGTAGAAACTACGGTCACATTAATACCTGCATGATTCTTGATATATTGACCAAGAACACCACCATATCCATAATATGTACCTGCTGTTCCGCCGGTACCCATTGTCATCGTTGTACTACCGCCCTTGCTACCGCAAGCAATAAGAGCAAAAACAAATACTACTACTAATAATAGTGAAATAATTCTCTTTTTCATAATCCTTCTCCTTACATACTAATTTACACGCAAAATTTTACCATTTTTTTATATCCTTTGCAAGGAATTTCGCAAAAAACTATATTCCGTAAACAAGCCAGACATAGATGTATGCCGGAATAATTGCTGCAAGAGTAAATGGAATTCCAATTCTGAAGAAATCTGAATTTTTCACTTCATATCCTTCTTTGCGCAAAATTCCGATACCTGTAATATTCGCAGATGCACCTATCGGTGTACAGTTACCACCAAGAGTCGCTCCTGATAAAAGTCCAAAATAAAGTGGTGTCGGGTCAATTCCCAGCGTATTAGAAAGGCTTCCGATAACCGGCAACATGGTAGCCACATACGGGATATTGTCAATAAACGCTGAAATCAATACAGAAGCCCATACAATTACAGTATAAAGGACAAATAGATTTCCACCTCCTGCTTTTGCCAAAAGTGCTCCAGCTGCATCAATAACTCCATTAGCGGAAATTCCACCAATCATTAAAAACAACCCAACTAGAATGCCGATTGTTGTAAAGTCGATTTCTTTCATCGGTTCCGTAATGGCAGACCATGTTTTTTTCTTTGCAAACGAATACACCAATCCAACAACTAATAATACGCAACAAATAATTCCGTTTGTCTCGTTCGGCTTTTTCGGAATGAACGAAGCTATAATCAACAAAGCCAGTGCCAAAATCAAAAGAATCGTCGGCATCATATCTGTTACTTTTGTACGTTTCGTTTCTTTCTCGATCGTTTCCGTATCTTTTTGGAAGATAAATAATAAAATGGCCGCTGAAATGAGTGCCCCCAATTCCACTGCAAAGAAGATACTTGGTTTCCCGTGATACCAGAAGAAATCCAAAAAGCTCATGTCTAGTGCCGAGCCGAGCATAATGGCTGTGGTATCACCAATCAAGGTCGCCGCACCTTGTAAGTTAGAAGAAACGGCAATCGCTATAATAAACGGGACCGGATTTACTTTTAATTTCTTACAAATGGCAAGTCCTACCGGTGCAATCATAAGTACCGTCGCCACATTGTCTACAAATGCTGAAATAACACCTGAAAACAAAGCCAATGCAACTGCTGCCCACTTGACATTCGGCACACGTTCCATAATCAGATCTGCCAACAGCATTGGCATCTTGCTCTCTGTAAATAAAGCCACCAATCCCATGGTTCCTGCAATCATTAGGATTACGTTAAAATCGATAGCACCTAAGATCTGGTCTGCCGGCAACATCCCGGTAAACACAAAGATGAGACCGGATGTCAACGCAATATAAGGTCGGTATTTGTCAAAAACAAGCATTAACACGTAAGTTGCAGCGAAAAGTAGGATAGCTGGTATCATAAAAAAGTCCCTCCTCAAATCATGCATATTTTATTCTCTCAAAACCTCACACAGTATAGCATCACATAATTCAAAAGGCAATAACATTTCAACTTTTTGTTAAAAATTTATCATATTATTTTTTAAGTCTCTATTGTTTTTGTAACAATACTGTCAAATATCTTGATACAGACTTTCTTTCTTTGAATTTTAGCAACTCCGCAAGTTCTTGGGTGCTTTTAAGTTCAAAACAAAAATCAAGAATCTTTACTTCTATATCGTTTAACTGTCTCTCAATCACTTGGGTAGTGACTTGGGTAGTTTCATCCAAATCTAATCTATTAAATGGAATTGTCACCACAATCGAATTCTCTCTAAACTCAAAAGCACCTTTACCATAGGTTTCTAATATCTTTGGTACACGTCTTTGTTTTAATCATTTCTGATGCAAACATTACTATTCATGCCAGTACTTTCTCTTAATTTTCTTAATTCTTCACTCGCTTCCATGGTCCACATCGTTCATGCATTGCATAAACGATGTGCATAACTTTTATTGCATAAGGTCAACAAAATATTTTTATTATGGATAAGTTAGGGGATAAATCCACGTTTTTTGGATTTATCCCCCGTTTTGGTTTTATTTCAAAACTGCCTCAAATTACAGTCGTATTCTTTTATTTTTAAGCTCGCTGTAGAGCATTTTTGCGATATAGTGGGAGTTAGCTGAGGCTTTTCCCTTTGCGTTTCCCAAAACCGCCACACCAATCTTTCGTTTTTTGTTTAAAATGATGGAGGTGCGAAAGGTTCCTACTCCTCCTACGTGCCAAAGCTGATTTGAGCATTTATAGGTATGCCAACCGATGCACATAAGGTGGTTGTTGTTTTTTAGTTCAGATTCCTCACAAATGGTATGGGCCGAGGATATATATGGCTTGTCGCTTTCTATCTGCAAAGCAATGTAGCGAAGAACATCCTCTATATTACTTACCATTCCTCCGCCCGCTATATAAGGGTTATCTCTTTTCCATACCCAAAAGGGCAATATCTTTTTACCCTTGGCGGCAGGTGGTGTGCGTCCTTCAACATCTTCCTCGACGCTGGTGTTGACAAGACCCAGATCCTTTTGAATAAACTCCTCAAAAAGCACCGAAAATGGCTTTTTTGTAACCGCTTCAGCAACAGCGGCAAGAATTGCGGAAGAAAAATCCGAATAGCCGTATCGAACCCTATGCTTTAAAAACCGACGGCGCTCGAGGCTTTTTATGACCGTTTTAACTGTGCAGTTTTCGTAAGGGTTTTTGCGGGCATAGCCATCAATGATAAGTTGTGGCAGGGTCACCTCTATGGGAGTTAAATGATGATACCCCGCGGTGTGGGTCAGAAGCTGATAGAGGGTTGGATATTTACCTTTTTTAAGAGGCAAAAAACTATCTACCGTATGATTTATGTCGAGCATTCCTTCCCCGTAAAGTTTTAAGATAAGGTGGGCTGTTACGGTCTTTGAAACCGAGCCGATATCGTAACGAAAACGGTTTTCTTCTTCCGGATTCCCGAAAACATAAAGTTTTCCCTTGCAGTAAAGCCCGATGGTAAGTCGGTTATTATTCGAAAGAGCAAGATAGCTTTTTATCCTTTCGGCCGCTTTAAAGCGAAGATTGTTATAGTTTAATGAAATAATATCCATAGTGTTAAACACTCCGTTTTATCCTAATTTCTGTCACCTAATCAGTCCTCACTAAAAGGGCAACAGTTTCAACATGTGTCGAGGTAACAAAAAAGATGCAAGTCTCAAAAAAGAAGACTTGCTCTTTGACTGTGTTCTTCTTCACACTGTCTCATTACCAATTCATACGCCGGCAAAATAATCTTCTCATATCTGGCACCAATATACTTCTTATAAAACTCTTTTTGCAATTCAGAAATATATGGTACTTTATCGATAAAATCATTTATTTGATCCATTTTGATTTTTGGAGCCATCCTAACTATTGCTTCATTGCACTCGCTATTCTCTGCCTCCATAAGGAAATCATAATAATTAATCTTTCTTCCATTTTGCTTAATGGCAGATGTTGGAAACTGATATACCCTCGAATTTAATTCATCCTCATCTTTCAATACGCGTTGCATTATTTTTTCATCTGCCTGTGGTAGCAAACAACTGCCACAATCATATATCGGCGCTAATTCCGTTGTCTGTAAAATTGAATTAAATATAAATCCCCAATTCCCGTTATGTCTATCAAAATTTCCAAGCAAAGCATCCACTACAAACACATTCCAAAAATGTTCTAAAAGTAATGTTGGTTCTACAAACTGCTGTTTCTCAATTGTTTCTAGGACATCAGATAACTCTGTTCCACTACCGTTGTGCTCTGAATCTATTACTGTATTTTTAATGGAACAGAAATCATATAAAACTTTTCCTTCTACAGCGAAATCTTTACATGCACAAACAATTTTTTCTTTGCCGTTCACCTCAAATGTACCAAGCATTGTCTTTTGTGCCGATATCCCTAACATATTAAAAATACTACTTGCAATATGCTCACTAAAACAACTATTGGTATATGATAATTCAGTTGGCTTTTCCTTCGCGGATGGCGGAAATTTGAGCATATACTGTTCACCCTTATACTCTATAGCAATCTTTTTTCCGTTTGCGCCATTATAAGCTTTTGCCATCACTCTTTTGCACTGTGTAAAATCAATCACTTATCTCACCTCCATAAATATTTTTTCCTTAAATAATCTGCATGTTCAGGGGTTATAATACCATCACTAATTTCTGCCATATTAATGCTGCCATACAATTCTCCCCAAAAACAATCAAGTAACCGAGAATTGTTTCTCAAAGCTTCCTTATATGCATCCAGATCATGCTGGAGATATTCTGGCAAACCATATTCATATGACCGTTCGCGTACAATCTGAACTCGCTGCTTTTCCTCTTTTTCAATTATTACTGTTTCAATTAATGATTCCATTGAAACATTTAATACTTTTGCAATTCTATATAGCGTTTCAGCTGAACACTTTTCAATATGACTTTTTCCGCTACATAAGTCATTCAATGTGGCATGTGGCACACCACTCAACTTTGCAACTTTATATTTTGTCATCCCACTTTGTCTAATAATTATATTAAGATTCATTTCCATCACCAATTTTATTATATCGGTATGCCGAAATAGTGTCAAGGTCATTTAAATACATAAAAACAGTTGCCGAGAATTCTCAGCAACTGTCATGCACATTTTTCTTAAAATATTCATTTCACTTTTTGTAGTAGAACTACCGTTTCCACATGTACCGTATGCACAAACTGATCCACAGCAACTGCTTTCACTACACGATACCCTTTCTCCTGTATCATCTCCAAGTCTCTCGCAAGACTCGTCACCTTACAGGATATATAGACAATCGTGTCTACTCCATAGTCCAGAATCTTCGGGAGTGCCTTTGGATGAATCCCATCCCTTGGTGGGTCAAGCACAATCACATCCGGCTTTTCTTCAATCTCATCCAGTACTTTAAATACATCGCCTGCCAGGAAATTGCAATTAGTAATCCCATTATGCCTTGCATTTTCATTGGCTGCCCAAACGGCTTCCTCTACAATCTCCACACCAATAACCTTTTCCGCTACAGGCGACAAAATCTGACCAATGGTTCCGGTACCACTGAATAAATCATATAGCACCTTCCCCTTCATATCGCCCAGATACTCCCGCACCGTACTATACAGCACTTCTGCTGCTCTGGAGTTTGGCTGGAAGAAGGAAAATGGAGTGATTTTAAATTCCATACCTAAAAGTTTCTCATAGAAGAAATCTTGTCCATATAAAACGCGGGTTTCATCACTCTGTACCACATCCGATAGAGAATCGTTTAAGATATGTAAGATACCAACAATCTTTCCGCTTAACTCTAGTTCTAAAAGTTTCTGAACCAATGGAGCCAAATCGTGCTCTTCCTCAGTCGTAGTCACCAGATTAATTAAGATCTCGCCTGTCACATCCCCTCGGCGAAGCAATAAATGGCGCAGATAGCCCACATGTTGCATCTTCTTATAATAACTCACATTACGCTCTCGAAAATGCTGCAAGACACAGTTCAATATCTTGGTCATATCTTCATGAACCAGTTGACAGTCCCCTGCAGTCAATACATCGTAGGTACTACCCTTCTTATGTAATCCCAATGACAACGGTCCATCTTTATATTCATCTCCGAAAGAAAACTCCATTTTATTGCGATAGGCAAACTCTTTTGGACTGGCTTTTACCCCTTCAAATTCATAATCCCCAACAATAGCGGCATCTAGGATTTCTTTTACCTGCTGCTCTTTCATCTTTCTCTGCTCTTCATAGGACATGGTCTGATACATGCAGCCACCACATGCCGGGAAAATACTGCATACCGGCTCCCTCGTTTCCAACGGAGATTTTTTTAGCACTTCTAAAAGTCTTCCTTCTGCCTTTCCTTTTCGCAATTTATTCACGCAAAAACGAACGCGCTGTCCCGGTATCCCGTTTTTCACCAAAACCTTCTTTTCTTCCCCCTCTACAGACACAATGCCTTTATTTGGGAACTCCACTTTCTCGATGATTCCCTCATATACTTGTCCTTTTTTCATATCCGCCAACTCCTATAAATCAAAACAGAAAAACTGTCGTAGACCCTTCTACGACAGCCTTCTATTAATTTTCAATTTCCTCTTCTTCGAAATAATCATCCTCAAAATCATCTTCGAAATCTTCTTCAAAATCCTCCAGATAATCCGGTGTAAAGAAACGATATACTGCATACGCGATTGCTGCAATTGCGGTCACCGCACCAACAATGGCGAGGATCCAAAGGATGGTTCTCTTTGCCTTATCATCATCTCTTTTGTGTAAGATTTCATTTAATTTCGTTGCAGAAATCATATCTTCTATTCGATTCATGCCACACATCCTTTCTACTTTTAAAAAGTCCGTTAATATTGTGTTCATTATAACATTCCTACACTGATATTACCATATGTAGATTCCAAATTTTTATGCAAACTTAAATTTTTTCTAGTTTTGCAAAACCGGCAAACATTTTTCGTTCGCCCACACTGTCAAATGCAACGGTCACCTCGTAGTCCCTACCACCTTCGACGATTGCAAGTACACTTCCTTCCCCGAATTTTGCATGGCGGACACGGTCTCCTACACCATACTCCAACGTACTTCCTTGTTTTACGCCAAAATTTTGAACCGGCTTTGGCGTAGCAAATGCATTCGTACGAAATGTCTGTTTTGCTTGGAAATAGGTTGTTTGTTTTGGCATCGCAAGTTCTTCTTCACGGACATGACCTTTTGATTGAAGTAAAGCTGCCGGAATCTCCTTTAAGAAACGAGAAATTTTATTATATTGTATTTCCCCGCGCACATACCTTCTTCTTGCACAAGTAAGTGTCAAGTTTTCCATAGCTCGTGTAATGCCTACATAACAGAGACGGCGTTCTTCTTCCAGTTCTTCCAAATCGTCATCTACAATGGTCATATAGCTTGGAAACAACCCATCTTCCATACCCACCAAATACACTTCCGGAAATTCCAGTCCTTTTGCACTATGCAATGTCATAAGCATGACATAATCACTGCTTTCATCCAAACTGTCAATATCAGCAACCAGTGCCACTTCCTCCAAAAATCCACTTAAAGTAGGCATTTCATCCTCACAGGATTCCTCATAAACTGCGATTTTATTCTTCAATTCATCAATGTGGGCTAGTCTTTCTTCAGCTTCCTCCCCGCCTTCTCCTTTTAGTTCTTCCTCATATCCTGTATAATCCAAAATTTCCTGAAGTAATTCTGAAACCAACAGGGTTCTTGCTTTCTCTTTAAAATATTCCATTAACCCAACAAAAGCACCAACCTTACTTGCGCCCTTTCCGATGTTTGGAATCATATCTGCCGTGAGGAGCGCTTCATAAAATCCCACGCCGCGTTCCGTGGCACTTTCCTGTATACGATTAATGGTCGTCAATCCAATTCCACGACGCGGAACATTAATGATTCGCCGTACTGCCAAATCATCCATCCCATTGTCAATGGTTTTCAAATACGCAAGCAAATCTTTGATTTCTTTTCTCGCGTAAAAGTTCACGCCGCCAAACACCTTATACGGTATATTGGCCTGTACAAACTTTTCTTCAAAAACACGTGCCTGCACATTTGTGCGATATAGAATGGCATGTTCATTGTAGGAACGAATTCCTTCCCTCACATGGGACTGAATATCAGAAACTACGTATTCTGCTTCTTCATATTCGTTGTCAAATTGTTGAAAAACTATTTTGTCCCCTTCTCCATTATCCGTCCAAAGAGTTTTTGACTTCCTTCCATAATTGTTTCGGATAACTCCGTTGGCCGCCTCTAAAATATGTTCGGTAGAGCGATAATTTTGCTCTAATTTAATCACCTTTGCATCTTCAAATACCTGTTCAAAGTTGAGAATGTTCTTAATATTCGCCCCACGGAATTTGTAAATAGACTGGTCATCATCACCAACCACACAGAGATTGCGATATCGCTTCGCCAAAAGACTCACAAATCGGAACTGCACTGTGTTGGTATCCTGATATTCATCCACCATAATATAGCGGAAGCGTTCCTGATAGTATTCCAAAATATCCGGTTGCGTTTCCAACAACTGCACTGTTTTAAGAAGCAAGTCATCAAAATCCAACGCATTGTTTGCTCGCATCTGCTTCTCATATTCACGATATACTTTTGCAATCTGTTGTCTTCCGAAATCTCCCGCTGCATCCAACTCATACATGTCCGGTGTCATCATCTCATCTTTTGCGGAGGAAATAGCCGCCAAAAGATTCCGTTCTTTATATCGTTTTGGGTCCAATTGGAGTTGCTTACACACATCTTTCATGAGTGTTTTTTGATCGTCCGTGTCGTAAATCGTAAAATTGCTGGTGTATCCAATCCGATCAATATAGCGTCTCAAAATACGCACACAAGTGGAATGAAAGGTACTCACCCAGATACTTTCCGAACCAAACCCTACAAGCCTGTCTACGCGATCTCTCATTTCCCCTGCTGCTTTATTAGTAAATGTAATCGCAAGAATATTCCAAGGATTCACACCTTTCTCATCAATCAGATAAGCAATACGGTGGGTAAGCACTCGGGTCTTCCCGGAACCGGCTCCTGCCAAAATCAGAAGTGGTCCTTCCGTATGAAATACAGCCTCTTTTTGATTGTCATTTAATGTATCGTAAATATTCATTCTAACGAACTCCTTTAACCTATCATACGTGTTTCATTATAGTATAAATCCACTTTTATGTCATCTAAAATAATTTACCGAAAACAGTTGAGATGTAGTTTTTTTTACTATATAATAAGGTTGTTGAGGTGATGATATGGAAATGGATACAAAAAATTTGTTAAATAGTATATTAGAAAATTTATCCCATGTTGATTTTATGAAGTCTGCCGAAATTCCAAATATAGATTTATATATGGATCAGGTTACTTCTTTCATGGAAAAACAATTAAAGTCGACAAAAAGAAATGAAGAAGACAAGGTGCTCACAAAGACAATGATTAATAACTATGCAAAAAATAATCTTTTACCTGCACCAATAAAAAAGAAGTATTCCAAAGAACATCTGCTACTCCTCATTTTCATATATTATTTCAAAAATATTCTGACAATGAAGGATATAGAGGTTCTCTTAAACCCGCTTACAGAAAAATACTTTCAAGCAGATGGGGAAATAAGCATCGCAAACATCTATGATGAAATATGTGAGTTTGAGAAGGAACGAACCGAATCCATACAAAAAGAGATGGAATCGACCTATAGCCGAGCTATGGAAGTTTTTCCGGAAGTCAATGAGGAGGACCGTGAATCGCTGCAATTGTTTTTCTTTATCTGCTCCTTAAGCTTCGATGTATATGTCAAAAAACTTCTTATTGAAAAATTGATTGACGAGCTACCTACACCGGTAAGCGAAAATGTGGAAAAAGAAAAAGACAAAGAAAAGGAAAAAGAAAAAGAAAATAAGAAAAAGAAATAGGAAGCACTACAGATGTGCTTCCTATCTTTTATTCCTTTTGATTGATTCTTTCAAATACCATGTCATACCCATCATTTCCATAATTCAAGGAACGATTTACACGGCTGATTGTTGCAGTAGATGCTCCTGTCTTCTCTGCAATCTCTAAATACGTCTTCTGTTCACGAAGCATTTTTGCAACTTCGAAACGCTGTGTAATAGATAATAATTCATTGATTGTACAAATATCTTCAAAAAAAGTATAACATTCTTCTTTATCTTTCAGGGATAAAATAGCGTCAAACAAATAATCAATTGCTTCCGTTCTCATTTTTTTGCTCATAACAAATATCTCCTTTTTGATATTATCCTTTCATATTTTAACACATTAAATTCTTAAAG
>CAMFVG010000009.1 GCA_945992055.1 uncultured Clostridia bacterium
CGTATGTAAGAAAAATATCTTTAAATATGTCATCCTCACAATTGCAGGCACAATACTTCTCCAATGGAATCAGATTGTTTTTTATCACTCCTATTTCTCCCGCAATCCCCTGCAGGAACTCCTTTTCATCATCAAAATCCAAACTCATTCTTTGTACAATCTGCTGTAACAACTGATACTTCTGTTCTTCCGAAAAAATATTTTCTTGCGTTATCTGATATGCCCATTTTAAAATGCTATAAAAAATGGCATGGAAAGTCCCAAAAGTTACTTCCCCATACCTTCCTTCACTCAACCTTTGAAATCGTTCTTTCATTTCTCTTGCAGCAGCTTTCGAAAAAGTAATAACAAGAATCTCTTCTGGATTTACTTTATACTTCTCAATCAGATATTGCACTCTTCTTGTGATGACAGTCGTTTTCCCGGAACCGGGACCTGCCAGGACCAGACACGGTCCGGATTTGTGAGTAATTGCCCTAACTTGAGCAGAATTTAATCCCATGTACTACTCCTTTTCAACAAGACAAGGACGGGATATCTCCCGCCCTTTTAGTATTATTTTCCAAGTAATTCTATTCCTTTACGCAAACGCGCAAGTGACTCTTCTTTCCCCAAGATTTCCATAATCTCGGTAGCACCACCCGGCGTATTCTGTTTTCCGGATACTGCAGTTCTTACCGGCCACATCGCATAACCATTCTTGCAACCCTTTTGCTCCACATAGTTTTTTAGCACTCCATACAAAGCATCATTTGTATAATCATCATGCGCTTCAAAAAGAGGCAACAGTTCTTTTAACACCTCTAAAGACGTCTCCTCGTTGGTCTTCATCTTCTTATGTGTATACATAGCTATATCATATTCCGGAAGTTCTTCAAAGAAATCAATCTGTTCTTTAATATCCGGGAATATCTCAATTCGGGTCTTTACCAGTGATGCAATCTTTTTCAAATCGTAATCTTTTGTAATTACTTCTTGAATATACGGCTTGGCCATTTCATAGAACTTATCAAAGTCCATAGCTTTTAGATATTCACCATTCATCCATTTTAACTTTGTAGTATCAAACACTGCCGGCGATTTACTCATATGGCGATAATCAAAAGCTTTCACTAATTCCTCCAAGGAAAAGATTTCCGTATTATCAGCCGGACTCCATCCAAGCAACGCTACATAGTTCACAACCGCTTCTGTAACGTATCCCTGCTCTATCAAATCTTCATACGAAGAATGTCCGGAACGTTTGCTGAGCTTTTTATGAGTTTCGTCTGTAATCAACGGACAATGCACATACGTAGGAACTTCCCATCCAAACGCTTCATACAGTCGATTGTATTTCGGAGCCGATGACAAGTATTCATTTCCACGAACAACATGTGTGATTCCTTGCAAATGATCGTCCACAACATTGGCAAAATTATAGGTCGGATATCCGTCCGATTTAATCAAAATCATATCGTCCAATTCCTCATTCGGAACCGTAATATCTCCATAGATGTCGTCGTGGAATGTGGTCGTTCCTTCTGTCGGCATATTGATACGAATTACATACGGCTTTCCTGCTGCCAGGTTTGCTTCAATCTCTTCCTTGCTCAAATGCAAACAATGTTTGTCATAAACAACAATCTCTTCTCCGCCTTCTTTGACTTCACTTTTCAAAGATGCCAATCTTTCCTTATCACAGAAACAATAGTAGGCATGTCCGGTTTCAATCAATTTTTTGGCATACTCCAGATACAAGCCTGTGGCCTGTCTTTCGCTCTGCACATATGGACCAACGCCCCCATCTTTGTCCGGGCCTTCATCATGTAATAATCCCGTTTTTTCCAACGTGCGATAAATAATATCTACAGCACCTTCTACCAAACGTTCTTGGTCGGTATCTTCAATACGAAGTAGAAAATCTCCATCTTCATGTTTTGCAATTAAATATGCATACAACGCCGTTCTTAAATTTCCCACATGCATTCTTCCTGTAGGACTCGGCGCAAATCTTGTTCTTACCTTACCCATTCTTCTCACCTAAAATTTTATCAATACTTACTAATTTTACACTTAACACAAAAATCTTCGCTGCCTCTGCCAATTCTTCCGGTGTTGGGAAAGATGGTGCAATACGGATATTACTATCTTTCGGGTCCTTTCCATATGGGAATGTAGCACCTGCCGGTGTCATAACCACCCCTGCTTCTTTCGCCTTTGCAACGATTGCCTTTGCACATCCTTCTAAAGAATCAAAAGAAATGAAGTATCCACCTCTTGGGCGAATCCAACTTCCGATTTCCAAACCTTTCAATTCTTTTTCCAGACAATCCAATACAGCTTCAAATTTTGGTCTTAAGATTTCAGCATGTTTTCTCATGTGTTGTACCATGCCATGAATATTTCCATAAAAACGCGCATGACGTAACTGGTTTAATTTGTCATGACCAATCGTCTGAATCTGCATTTGCTTACGAATTGCTTCCAAGTTGGCCGTTGAAGCTGCAATTGCAGCGATACCGGAACCCGGAAAACTTACCTTTGATGTAGAACAGAATTTATAAACCATATCCGGATTTCCTTCTTGTTTACATGCCATCAGAATTTCAATCAAATAATCTTGCTTATCTTCATACAAGTGATGGATACAATAAGCATTATCCCAATAAATACGGAAATCTTTCGCTGCCGGTTTTAATCTGGCAAAACGACGCACCGTTCTATCTGAATATGTAATGCCTTGTGGGTTAGAATATTTTGGCACACACCAGATACCCTTAATGGATTCATCTGAACTTACCAATTCCTCAACCATATCCATATCCGGGCCTTCATCCGTCATTGGAACATTGATCATCTCAATCCCAAAATGTTCTGTAATCGCAAAGTGTCTGTCATAACCCGGTACCGGACACAAAAATTTCACTTTATCTAATTTGCACCACGGAGTACTTCCCATAACCCCATGAGTCATGGAACGAGCAACCGTATCATACATCAAATTCAAACTTGAGTTTCCGAAAATAACAATATTCTCCTTTGGAACCTCTGACATATCTGAAAGGAGACGCTTTGCTTCGCGGATTCCATCTAACACTCCATAGTTTCGACAGTCAACGCCTTCTTCACAATATAAATTCGCTTTACTAGAAAGTACATCCATCATCCCCATGGACAAGTCAAGTTGTGCTTGAGATGGTTTTCCGCGAGACATGTCTAATTTTAGATTTCTCGCTTTCACTTCCGCAAATTCTTTTTCCAGTTCACTCTTTAATGACTTCAGTTCTTCTACGCTTAAATCTTTATATGCTGTCATTATTCAAAACCTCCTCTTTTACCTTCCTAACTTGCTAGTTTATACGATTTTTCTCTTTTTATCAATATCTTTTTGCTTATTTTTCTTCCTTTCATAAAACGACAGGGGAAATCAAATTTCCCCTGTGCTAATTCTTCGATATTGATTTTTCCAATTTTCCAACGTATCTTCGTATTGTAATATACGAACACCCTCTGCGATGTTTTGCACATCATCAGAAAGTTCCTCGTCAATTTCCATATACACATCACTCGTTGTCAATAATTGATGATATTCTACACTGTTCATATATCGACGACATGCATACAGATATGCTTTTAGCATCGACTTTTCTTCACAAATCTGAAATGCTGCCTCATACATCTTTGCCGCCTCTTGATATAAAAACAATCTTCCGTAAGCCGCTCCAAGGCAACCATATACTTTTCCATAAAACTTTCCATCCAAGCTTTCGTCTCGCTCCCCTTGCAAGATTCCTTGATAGAGCAGAATTGCTGATTTCACCGAACCACTTGTCAGCAGATTGTCAGCTTTGTATTTCTGCTTTTCCAATGGTTTTTGATTTTTTAATTGTTCCAATACATCTTGTATCTGACTCAATTCTCCCGTCGTATAAATTGAAGAATATGCAAGTATCATAATCACAAACTGTTCAATTGTGCCGTTTTGACTAAACAAATATCGGAGGTCATCAGCCAACGGTTTAAGGTTTAATTCTTCTTCCAACCAGTCGCAGAGTTTTTCATTCATTATGGTATAGTCGACCAAATAAAGATGATTGCATAAATAATAGCATAATTCCTCAATGGTATATATCTTGCGCTGAATCTGCGCAATATCATATGGCCGCTTTGCCTTCGTTTTATGACAAAGAATTAAACTGCTCATTGCTTCCTCCTAAACGTATTTCCTTTTCCACGTAAAAATCGGTGGCCGGGAAAAATTCTCCAAATCCCACGTCTCTCATACTGATTTTACATCTTTTTTCATCCAGTAGGATGACTTTCACTTGTAGTCTCAGTGTATAGTTCTTTCTCTTCGGCAGCCCCTCTAAAGACACCCTCTCCACTCGCATCTCACCGGTCGCCAAGGATTCTATATGAATCTCAATATCATCCGTATTTTCAAGTAAAATTTCACATTGGGTATCTGCCTCATACCAGCGACTCCCCCACGGCAAAATCGGATACCATTTGTCAAGTCCCTGCATACGAAGTTTGAGACAAATCTGGTCCATCATCTTCGTTTCATCCAGATAGATTAAAGGCTCTTCATACCTCAAAGTATGCTTATATGCTGCATAACAAGCACCTTTACTGTACAAATTGTTTCCAAGAAATGTTCTTCGTCCATTGCATAGCACCTTTAAAGATTGTGGATACCAATTGTTTTCAAAACCTTCGCCCACCAAAAACACAGAGGACACCAACTTCTTTTCGAACACCCCTTGAATAAATTGTTTGAACTGTGCGTCTGCTTGGCGTGCTCTATCCACATTGAGCACCGGGTAGACTGCCGCCAGCTCCTCCATTTGCGCATTTGCCACTTCGTCTACAGTGATGAATGCATCTCGCCCCCTGCCGTATCCTGTACGGATTTTTCGGAGCATATAGGCCTTTACCTCATGGCGATCACAATGAAACAACGCCGCCTCATACTGCCAAAGTTCTTTCGGTTGATACAACATATAGTTGCAAAAACTTTCTTTATAATCCTGTGCATGAATATGATCTTTTGCAATTCCCAATCGTTGACCGATTCCTTTCAACATTTTTACAATATCCATGTCAAGTTGCGGAACCGTAAAAACCAATTCCTCAACAGCGTCGAACTGCTCCAGTGCTTTTTCAACACACTCCTTTAACAATCGGATGCTTTCTTCACTCTCGCGATGCACTGCCTTTTCATACAAGTTATCAACGGAATACGTGACATTTTCCAAAGTCATAGGTTCCTGTTGTTCTTCACTATAATAGCTAATCTGACAATATTTTTCATTCAATTCGCAACCAACAATAAACTTCGTCACGCCATCTTCCCTCCTTCTTGTATATTAGTAGGTCGGAAATAGTATTTCAGCGACCTCCTCCTCTTTTTTGTAATGAAGCATTGCTTCATATTGTTTTTCTTTAGATAAACGGCCAATCAGATTTAATCTTCCAAACTTTCCATCTTCATAAACCACGTTTGTCTTGCTGCACACTGATTTATCTGTAAGCAATTGCTTTTCGTGTGTCGTTTCTTCAAAATAGTATGTCAGATTCTCGTCTTCATAAAGAACAAACTCTTTGACATATACATTGTCGTACATTGGCAATAATGCTTCCGCCTGAAATTCGTCAGCAAGCTCTCCATCCTTCCAAATACAATAGAACACTTTGACTTTTCCATCCATGGAGCCTTGGTATTCCACCATTACTTTGTCGTAAAGTTGTGTTTCCTTGAGCCACGCCTGTGGGTATTTTAAATAAAAAGGGAATACCAAATTCTTTTTCGACATTTCGCCAAAACATTCTTTTAACACATTCCCAATCGCCGGCTCTACATCCCGTCCTACGTAATATTTTAAAATTGCCACTTTGCAAATATCCGCAAGATATTCTTTTTGTGTATATTCCTGCACCAACATGCGAACCACTCGTTCAGGAAGAATCCGTCCATGATTTACATACATTCTGGAAACATAAGCAAGATATGCCTGTTTTAACCGGAAATACGGACGTCCTGTATAATAATCTTCGAAAATGTCCTCTTCTGCAAACATCGTTTCCGAAAAGAGCATCTGTGTAATGATACGCTCCGCGATAGCCTTCGTATTAACTCCGTATTCTCTGGCTTTTTTCCAAACTTTTTTCATATCACAGGTTGCACCACAATAAAATCTTGCCAGATAATTAAGAATCGCTTTGTCATAGAATCCTTCTGCAAGCAATTCATAAGCCACATATAATAGAAAATCCTCTTCAATTGACTCATCTTCTCGAATTCGCTTTGAGCATAACAAGAAGATTTCTTGTTTATCAAACGGTCCCATGCCGTACTTTTTCAAATTATCAAAAGATAAGGAAATCGGCAAACGCTCCTTTACATATTCCGGTTGCGCCATTTTACGATTTTTGCATAATTCCAAATAACGCATCTCATAGAACAATCGTCTGGTCTCATATGGAATTGAATCCATGTAGTGCAGACCATCATCCGCTTCCCATACAATTCTTGATTCTTTGTCGTATAAATATACAATCGCCCCTTGGTTCGCTTTATATGCAACCCGCTGTCTGACACTACCATCCGCTTCTATGACAAGAACATATTTCATTCCTTTAACACACGTAGTCACTTGGTATGCATGGCAAACATCATATAACGCATCCAATTCCTCCAAGGAAATCGTATTCGGATTAATAAACCGATTGTAAATAATGCGCAGCGAATCACTGATGTGACGCTTTAACAGACTCTCTGTTGCAAATGCTTTCATCTGCTCATAATAGCGCTTGTAAATCTCGCTATCTTCATTTTCATACGTCAAAATATTTTCATATAGTAAAGCAATCCGCTTATAATCCAGATTTAGTCCGTGCAGAAAATATAGATACACAATCCGTGGAAATGCATGCTTCACTCTTTGCGGATTCACAGACATCATATAAAACTCGTACAACTGTGCTATCTTCATTTCCTGCAGTGCTGCTTTTTCATACCATTTAAAATAGGTATGACCTGTTTTATTGCCTTTAATTAATTGCATGCAAATTGCTTGTAAAATACTTGGTTCCTCATACATTTCATATGCACGCTCTAAAATATGCAATAACTTTGCATCGTATTTTTTCTGCTGACTGACTAAATCAGCTGCCTGAAGTGCCAATTCGCGTGTAATAATCTTATATTTTGTAGCAAAATTCAAAACCTGAACTTCAAAAGAATCTAACTTTCGAAGCAAAAGCACTTTTTCCTGAAAACACATATATGCTTCTGCATATAAAAGGATTTGATTGGCGCCATTAAAAAATTGACGTTCCAACACTCGAATACGGTCCTCGTAATCCCGATATAGCGGGTCGAGATTGACTAGCATACACAAAATCGGCCAGGAATACAAATGCTTCATAAAAGTACGATTAAGTTCTTCCAACACACGATTTGTATGAATTGTTTCTTTCTTTAACAACGCAGTCAAAAACAAATAATATGCATAAATCTCGGGTTTTCTTCCAATGGCAAATTTTGAAAAATTCCCATTTTCCAATATCCACTTTGCCTCTTCTTCTCTTCTGCCGCGCAAATATATATGGGCCTTCAGTAGCATATAATATTCGTTTCCCGAATCTAGTTCTTGTAAATGCTCCACTCGTTTAATAGCAGTTTCCACCCATGTATTCACATGGGTTTTTCCTGCAATAAATGCCAAGTATTCTTTGAGCCCCTGGCCAGCTACCATTCCCTTCATACCGCGCATTTCATCTCGCGGTCCGCTTTGGTGTACACAAACATCCACGCAAAGGGTTTCATATGGTGTAGCGATGTAAATTTTGCCATAATTATAACCTGCATGCAGTTTGTCATGACAAAGAATATATTCTATTCGATAAGTGTTTCCCACAAAATCATCTGTAGTAATTTCTGACCGCTGCAAACTTAAGAAGTCCCCGTCTGCGGTGATTCGTACGGTTGTATATCCCCAAGTATTTTTAACAATTTCCAAAGCTCCCTGTTGGGATTCTAATACGTCATGATACTCTTGCTTTTCGGCAGACAACGTAAGAAAGATTTTTTCTTTTTGCTTAATGCCAACCAAAAATTCCTCTAATGCTCTCTCATCCAAAGCCCATGTACGCATATTTTGATATAAATTTTGCACTCGCTTATCTTCATATCTCAACAAATCATGAAATTGTCTTGCGCGAAACAGACGTTTTGCTTCCGCAAAATCCTGGATTGCCAATTTCTTAAAATCTCCAATCGTCTGAACTTTGCCGTAAGCAGTCATAATATATGGTTTTTCAACAACGGCCGTAAAATTCAAATCGTATTCCCCACCGTTGCAGACCACAGTAAACTTTCCCTGCTCCACATGACCAGGTGTAAGGCCGGTGCTGTCGTATGTAAAATTCACGCAAACAGGATTCGCATCAAACCCCTCCTCAAGGCAATGCACACGAAAAGAAGACGGATATACAAGTCCTCTGATATTTCCGTCCTTTTTATTCTCTATGAGGAAACTTCCTTTGTACATTTCACCTTCGCTCACAGCCATGTAAATCTGCGTTTCGGAAAACTGTATATCCGGTTGTTCCACTTTGAAGTCGCCCTTTGAAAATTGTTTAATCTTATTTTTCACCTGGTCACCTACTCCACGTTACTTTCATCAACTTTTATCATAGCATTGCAACCTTATAATTACAACCGATTTTTAAGGATTGCATCTCTTGCAAGGCTCATATCCTCTCATCATCAACGACTCTCGATTTCCGTCATACTTCTCTCGATTCTCCACTTTAATATCTTGCACACCGGAACAACTTGTTTGATGAAACTTCTTACTATTTTTATTCAAAATATATGTGCTATTTTCCTCCTCTGATTGCACACTTTGTCCCACAAATTTGCTGTTTCCCGTTGCATAATCAATCTCGATTCCCGGTTGCACATTATATACATACACATGAAAACAAATGCCATCGCCTTGATCCTCTACCGACATAGCTTCCATCTGTACTCCAGATGCCACTAGATTATTGCCTTCAAAAATAGGCGTAACTCGATACATAACATGATTCCCAGTTTCTCTTATATAGTCTGCTACCATGTTTTCAAATGGCAACATCCCTTCAACATTCATATAACGGGTTCCGGTAATAAGATTTTTTTCATTGGCATTTTCACCTGTTAATTGAAAACCAATCAAATGGCACCGATTATACAAGTATTTTCCATCCACATTGTCATATTTTATAGTCTGCCAACCACTCGGTTTCACCTGTCCGATCGGTTCTCGTTCCTCTGTCGGCATCAAATCCGGGCCAATACTTGCTTGTGCCATACCACATTTGCCATATGCATCTAGTTCACTGTATTCTTCATACGATACAGTCTGCAAATCCACATCTGAAAAATCCGGTTCATTCCCCTTCAGTACAACATAAGGTTGTCCAGAATATGCTGGAATCTCATCGACCCATGTGTATTCCACCGATTCCTCATTAACCAACGGCTCACTCAAAGGATGACATGCAGCAAGAATCATAACCAGAAATAAACAACATGTAATTGTATATGCTTTTTTCATACTATTACTTCCTTACATAAACTTCTTTTGTGATTTTATCATGAGAGTTGCCTTCAAATTCTTCCTTCTCCATTAGGCACCATTCTTCAAGCGGCACATCAAACCACACATCTGCGGGATACCTGCGATTCCATTTATAAACCACAATTTGGTCAACTTTATGTATATGTGGCAAAAGCGATTGATTCTCCAAAAAACACACTGATTCACAATCTGCCTGTTCCAAAAACTGTTCATCCACTGTAAGTCCAACCGACATCCCTCGGAATAACGACTCAGAAAAAGGGGCTATGCGCAATGTATTCGTTGTGCTACACATATCTTCTATCACTTTCTTATCTCTACTTTGACGACGTCTGTTAAACATCATACCAAGAGCATCATCCAAGCAAACAATTACCTTCATACCCTTCACTCTTCTTTCCATTTCACATACCATAATAGTAACAGATTTTTAATGAGGTATCCACATGAATATTCTTACTGCATCTCAAACAAATAACAATGCTGATAATATAGACAGAGGGCGTTTGCAAATCAGCGTAACCTCTGAAAGAACTGCATTTCCTATCACGGATGCAACAATTTCTATTTCTTACACCGGACTTCCGGAAACTGCCTTTGAACAACTTCGAACGAACTCTTCCGGGCAAACAGAGACTATCGAACTAGCAGCTCCTCCGATTGAATATAGTTTGAACCCAAACACAACCGTGCAACCTTACTCCGAGTACAACTTAAACATAACCGCACCCGGTTTTGAACCGGTTAGCATTTCCGGCACAGAAATACTGGCAGATGTAACAGCATTGCAGAGTGTAACAATGCGTCCCAGCGAACCAAACGAAATTTCCGAAGAAGTATTTGTAATTCCAGGGCACACGCTCTATGAAGAGTATCCCCCAAAAATTCCGGAACCGGAGATTAAACCAATTCGTGAAACGGGGGAAATTGTACTTAGTCGTGTAGTTGTCCCGGAATACATCATTGTTCACAATGGCTCTCCAAATGATTCTACCGCCCAAAACTATTATGTGAAATATAAAGACTATATTAAAAACGTGGCTTCCAGCGAAATCTATGCCACATGGCCAACCAATACCATTCGGGCCAATGTTTTGGCTATCATGTCTTTTACGCTCAATCGCGTGTATACAGAATGGTATCGTAATCAAGGGTTTGATTTCACAATCACCTCTTCTACTGCTTTTGACCACAAATGGATTCCTGAACGGAATTATTACAATACCATTTCCGTGATTGTAGATGAACTTTTTACAAACTATCTGTCTCGCCCGAATGTGCGCCAACCGATTTTAACACAATATTGCGATGGAAACCGAGTATCCTGTCCGGGCTGGATGACCCAGTGGGGTTCTAAAGCTCTTGGTGATCAGGGATACTCTGCCATTGAAATTCTACGATATTTCTATGGGGATAACATGTATATCAATATTGCCGAAGAAGTGTCCGGCATTCCTTCCTCCTGGCTAGGTTACATTTTATCTCAAGGAACTTCCGGAGATAAAGTACGTCAAATTCAGGAACAGTTAAATGTAATTGCAGGCGCATATCCGGCTATCCCTAAAGTTATTGCCGATGGTATTTACGGCCCTGCTACTGCCAATGCAGTTGAAGTATTCCAATCTGTATTTGGCTTACCCGAAACAGGAACCGTGGATTATCGTACTTGGTATAAAATATCTGAAATCTATGTGGGTGTTTCAAGAATTGCTGAACTCGTATAAAAAAGCGGGGTATATCACAATGCTGATATACCCCTTTTTCTAAAACAGTTTTCTAATATCGTTAAACATTACGAACGCCATTAATGCAAGCAATAGCACCAATCCAATCGCATGTACCCATCCTTCTTTTTCCGGCGCCACTCGTTTGCCACGAATCGCTTCGATAAACAAAAATACTAGTCTTCCCCCATCCAAAGCCGGAAGTGGAAGCAGGTTCATAACGCCCAAATTTGCAGATAACAGAATTCCGAAATTCAACATCTGCATAATGACTGCTATCACGCCGTATTCCTTACTCTGCTGGTAAGTCTGATCTACCGTATCCACAATTCCTACCGGGCCGGATAATTGGTCCATACCAACAGCCCCCGTAAATAGCATTTTCAAACTTTCCAAAGTCGAAGTAATCCAAAATTTAACTTCATACGCACCGTACTGAATTGCTGTCCACACGTTCGCTTTTGTATAAGTGGTGGCTGTAATACCCAACAAATAATTCCCATCCTCATCCTGTTTTGGATCAAGCGTAACCTGATGTTCCTCTCCACCTCGTTCATAGACAACATCCACTTCTTCGCCTTGATGAAACATATTATAATACGTGATCTCGCGCCAAATATGAATCTTTTTATCACCCATTTTGACAATGCGATCTCCTTCTTGCATTCCAGCCTCTTCCGCTGCAAATCCTTCTATGACTCCTGAAATCACCGGCTCATCATATCCTGCATAACCGATAATAATGACGGCGCACAATAATGCCAGGATAAAATTAAAAATCGGTCCGGCTGCAATGACGGAAATTCTTGCCCAAACAGACTTACTGTTAAAGCTTCCTTCACCGACGTCATTTACATCATCTTCGCCCATCATGCAGGAACCTCCAAGAGGTAACAACTTCAGCGAATACCTTGTTTCCCCTTTTACAAAGCTAAACAGTCGCGGTCCCATGCCAATGGAAAATTCATCTACTCGAATCTTATTTGCTTTTGCAAGTAAGAAATGTCCCAATTCATGTATAAAGACAATCAAACTAAATACAATAATTGCAATTACAATACCCAAACTACCACCTGCTTTCTATCTTCTCATATACTTCCTGTTCTGTCTGTAGGATTTCTTCTACTGTAGGACATTGTATGTTCCTATGTTCATTCATACAAGTTTCAATAATTTCAGGTATCTCAAGATACTGTATCTTGCGTTCTAAAAACTTGCTGACTGCAAGTTCGTTCGCCGCGTTATAAACGGTCGGTAAAGAGCCTCCTGCTTTCCCTGCTTCAAATGCCAAACGAAGTCCGTAAAAAGTTTCTAAATCCGGTTTTTCAAATGTCAATTGTGACAACATTGCAAAATCCACACGCTCTCCCGGAAGGAATCTTCGTTCCGGATAATATAATGCATATTGAATCGGCAGTTTCATATCCGGTGTACCGAGTTCCGCAATAATGGCTCCGTCTACGTATTCTACCATAGAATGAATAATGCTCTGTGGATGAACCACTACTTCAATCTGGTCAATTGTAACGTCGAACAACCATTTTGCTTCAATAACTTCCAATCCTTTATTTACCAAGGTAGAAGAATCAATGGTAATCTTTCTTCCCATCTCCCAGTTCGGATGTTTCAGTGCATCTTCCACCTGAATGTGTGCCAATTCTTCGCGCTTCCTCCCACGGAATGGCCCACCGGAAGCAGTTAAAAGAAGTTTTTGAAGTGCCCCTCTCGGATTACCTTGTAGTGACTGAAAAATTGCGCTGTGCTCACTATCAACCGGGAGAATTTTTACCTGGTATTCCTTTGCCAAGGGCATAATAATATGTCCGGCCGTAACCAATGTTTCCTTATTTGCAAGTGCAATATCTTTTCCTGCTTTAATCGCCTCAATTGTTGGTCTGATTCCTATCATACCAACAATCGCAGTGACGAGGATTTCTACACCTTCTAATATAGCCAGCTCAATCAAGCCTTCCATACCAAAAACCACTTTGACGTTAATATCTTTTATTCGTTCTCGAAGCTCTTTTGCCTTTTCTTCTTTCCATACTGCAACAAGTTTTGGACGAAACTCTCGTATTTGTGCTTCCAATAATTTAATATTATTTCCGGCCGCAAGTCCTAATACTTCAATATCGCCATTTTCTCTGACAACTTCCAATGTTTGCGTTCCTATAGAACCTGTCGAACCTAAAATTGCTATTTTTTTCATAAATATCCTCTCTTACAATAGCATCATTGCCATGTAATAAATAATCGGTGCTGTGAAAATCACACTATCAAAACGGTCTAATATTCCCCCATGACCCGGAATCAATTGACCATAATCTTTAATATCATGATTTCTTTTAATGGCAGATGCCGCCAAATCACCCACTTGTGAAATTGCACCACCAACACCACATATAACTGCATATTGCCATGCAACTGCGTCAGCACCTGTTGCAAAACGATTGATTGCAATCGCATAAAGGGCTCCTAAAAGTGCTGCGCCCAGAATACCACCAATCGCTCCTTCAATGGATTTCTTTGGACTCAATTTCGGTGCCATTTTATGTTTACCAATTAACATACCCACACAGTAAGCACATGTATCACATCCCCAAGAGCAAAGAAATACTAACCACACGATAAACGCTCCTTGCGGAAGCATACGAATCTGATATACATAAGAAAGCATAAATGCAACATATACCAATCCGAAAAGTGCAAGCATAATCTGCTCGGAACGATACTTCGGATAAGCAAATACATAAATCACCATAATCACAATCAAAAATGCAATAATTAGCATGGTAATTAAATCTGTCCTCTGAAAACGTATCATTGCATAATAAGCTACCGCTGCAACATATCCTGCAATTCCAAGCAATTTGTTACTAATTTCCAGTACGCGATAAATTTCTGTCATTCCGATAAAACTAATCATTAGTAATGTTGCAAACAGAACATCGCCTCCGGTAATAATGGTTACCAGTGCAATCAACACCAACAATATCCCGCTTAACAATCTTGTTTTAAACATTCTTTTGTTCCTCCTTCACGCCGCCAAAGCGTCTGTCTCTGCTGTTATAGAATTCAATTGCTTTTGCCAATTCATCTTTTGTAAAATCAGGCCACAATACATCCGTGAAATAAAATTCACTATAAGCCAACTGCCATAACAAATAATTGGACAATCTCTGTTCCCCACTAGTTCGAATCATCAGATCCGGATCCGGTATATCGTGCGTGTCCAAATAGGCAGCAAATAGGGACTCGTTAATTTCTTCAGATTTCACTTTTCCTTCTTTACAATCTTCACACACTTTTCTTATAGCGCGAAGAATCTCATCGCGACTTCCATAATTCAGTGCAATCTGGAAGCACAGTCCATCGTTATCCTTGGTGGCCGTTTCTAACTCTGCAATTCGCTTACGAATATCCTCATCAAGTGCCGTCTTATCTCCTAACACTCGCACGCGCATCCGATTCTTTTCTGCCGTTTTCAGACAGGTTTTCATATAACTGCGGAGCAAATTCATCAAAGTGTCAACTTCATCCTTTGGGCGCTTCCAGTTTTCCGTTGAAAACGCGTATACCGTCAGATATTTTACGCCCATTTTATATGCATCTTCACAAATACGTTCTACATTTTTACTTCCTTCGGCATGCCCATAATTACGCGGCATTCCCTTTTTCTTTGCCCATCGCCCGTTTCCATCCAGAATAATTGCTATATGCTGTGGTACGTTCATTTCACACACTCCTTCGGGTCTCCTATATTACAGCAAGAAGATAAGCAGGCTTCCCCTACTTATCTTCTCTTTTTGCAACACAACTATACAGTAAGAACTTCTTTCGATTTTACATCCACTGCTTTATCGATGTTTGCAATATATTTATCTGTAAGCTTCTGTAATTCATTCTCCAAATCTTTGATTTCGTCTTCCGAAATATCTGTTCCTTTTAATTTCTTGAAAGCATCATTGCCATCGCGACGAATATTTCGAACTGCAACTTTTGCGGCTTCTCCCTTTTTCTTAACGTCTTTTACAAGTTCTTTTCTACGATCCTCTGTCAATTCTGGGAACACCAAACGAATAATAGCACCATCATTAGATGGGTTAATTCCGATATCAGAGGTGAGAATTGCTTTTTCAATCTCCTTAATCAAACTCTTTTCCCATGGTTGAATTTGAATCATGCGAGCTTCCGGAACAGAAATATTTGCCACTTGCTGAATCGGGGTCGGAATGCCATAATAATCTACTGTTATTTTATTCAATACGTTTGGATTAGCACGTCCTGCTCGTATAGTTGCCAATTCCGCTTCCAGGCTGTTTAATGATTTTTGCATTTTTGTATCATATACTTGTAATTTTTCGTTCATATCATATTCCTCCGATTATATAAATTCTATCATTATACAGTTACTTTTGTTCCTGTAAATGTACCTTTCATGGTTTCTACAATACTATTTTTTTCGTTCAAACCAAATACCAACATCGGCATCTTATTTTCCATACACAAAATGGAAGCTGCCAAATCAACTGCCGCCAATCTTTTATCAACCGTTTCCTGGATAGAAATCTCGTCGTACTTCTTGGCATTCGGATTCAATTTCGGATCACTGTCATAAATGCCGTCAATTGCCTTCGCCAACAGCATTGCATCTGCATCAATTTCAATGGCACGAAGTACTGCCCCTGTGTCTGTAGAAAAATACGGGTGTCCCGTTCCCCCTGCAAAAAAGATAACTTTTCCGCTATTCAATGCTTCTACTGCTGCGTCTTTTGAAAACAATGTTGTGAATGCTCCACATGTAAATGGTGTAAATATTTCTGTCTTCATACCGACATGTCTGAATATGTCTGATACATAAATACAATTCATTACCGTTGCAAGCATTCCAATTTGATCTGCTTTTGTACGATCAATCGTTTCGCTGGTTCTGCCTCTCCAGAAGTTACCTCCCCCTGTCACGATGGCAACTTGAATTCCATCGTCCACCAACTCTTTCACCTGCTTCGCAACTCCAATACAAGTGGCCTCATCAAAGCCCGTTTTTTTATCTCCCGCAAGTGCCTCTCCACTTAGCTTTAGTAACACTCTTTTCATAGATTCCGCTCCTTATGGTTTATTCTACTTTGCGTTACTCCATTATATCATAAAGCTGCTCTGTTTCACACCCCAAGTTTTCTCCTTTTAGATTTTTTTTACATTTATTTACAAATATATCGTTTTTATTCTTTGAAAACTGTGTTACCATATCTCTTGAGGTGAAGATTTATGAAAGAAAAATTTAGAAATTTTATGACCGGAAGATACGGTGTAGATGCATTCTCCCGTTTTCTACTGGCAACCGCTCTTATTTTCTGGGCATTGAATATATTTATTGAAAGTCGCATTCTGCATTCTTGGGCTTGGCTTTTGGTTCTCTATACCTACTATCGCATGTTTTCCAGAAATATAACAAAACGTTATCAAGAAAATGTAAAATATATGCAAATCAAAAACAAACTTTTGGCGAAATTTCACATGAATAATTCTCAAACGAAGCAACCCAAAACGCATCACGTTTACAAATGTCCGGTTTGCAAACAAAAAATTAGAATTCCAAAAGGGAAGGGGCGCATCTGCATTACCTGCCCTAAATGTAAGAACGAATTTACAAAAATCAGTTAATAATATATAACAAAAGGATCCTTTGCTATGAAATACTTAAAACAATTTTTAATCATCTTACTTGTCAGTTGTATAGGAGAAATCTTAAACTACCTGATTCCACTGCCAATTCCTGCAAGTATATATGGATTGGTCATTATGCTTGGCTTGTTAGTTTTTAAAAAGCTGAAATTAGAATCTGTAAAAGAAGCAGCTGACTTTTTGATTGACATTATGCCTGTTATGTTTATTCCGGCTGCTGTCGGTCTGATTGCCTTTTGGGAAAAATTAAAGCCCATGCTATTGCCGGTCTGCATCATTACTGTCACTTCAACCGTTTTGGTAATAATTGCTACCGGAAAAGTTACCGACTTTATTCTAGAAAGGAAAGATAAAAAATAGATGAATGATTTAATATTAAATTCCGCCACAATAGGTGTTGTAATCAGTCTTCTGGCCTATCAGTTTGGTATGATGTTAAAAAGAAAAACAAAAAACGCGATTTTCAATCCATTATTGTTCTCAATTATCCTTGTCATTTTATTCTTATTGATTTTTAACATTGATTACGATACCTACAACCATAGTGCCAAATATTTAAATTATCTGTTGACACCTGCAACCGTAAGTTTAGCGATTCCTCTGTATCAGAAATTAGATTTATTGAAAAAGAATTATGTTGCCATCCTCATTGGTATATCTGCCGGTGTATTAACCAGCCTGATTTCCATTTTTGCAATGTCTGCAATATTTAATCTATCTCATGAAGGATACATAACCCTCCTGCCAAAATCTATCACTACAGCAATCGGATTTGGCATCTCTGAAGAATTAGGTGGCTACGTATCTATTACTGCCGCTTCCATTATCGTTACAGGTATTTTAGGAAATATAGTCGGCGAATATATCTGCAAATGGTTTCGTATAAAAAACGCGATCTCACGTGGTTTGGCAATAGGAACCAGTTCCCACGCAATCGGAACCACAAAAGCTATGGAAATGGGGCAAATTGAAGGTGCCATGAGTAGTCTTGCAATCGTAGTATCCGGTTTGCTAACCGTTATACTTGCTTCTGTATTTGCTATGTTATATTAAAAAAGAGTTTCCTATAAAGTAAAAAAGGCTAAATTGGGATTTCCACCAAATTTAGCCTTTTCTAATTTTACATTTCTATGATGCTACAATAATTTTCTTCGGACATTTATCTGCACACAATCCACAGTTTGTACACAAATCATAGTTAATATGCGCTATATTATCTTCCACTGTGATTGCCTGCGACGGGCAAACCTTTTCACACATCTTACAACCAATGCAACCCGCCTTACAAACTTTCATCACATCTTTTCCCTTGTCTTTCGAACTACAACGCACTGCATAGGTCTGTTCATAAGGAACAAACTCTATCAGTTTTCGTGGACATGTGGCAACACATTTGCCGCAAGCTTTACAAGCTTCTTTATCCACAACTGCTACTCGATCCACAACATGAATTGCATCAAAAGGGCAAGCCTTAACACAAGATCCATATCCTAAACATCCGTAATTGCAGGACTTTGGTCCCTCATTCTGCACATAAGCCATCATCTTACAATCTTGCACGCCATAATACTGGTAATCTTGAGATGCCATTTCCGAAGTTCCGGCACATTTAACAAAGGCAACCATTCGCACCTTTTCCTTTGCCTCAATCCCCATAATCTCACCAATCAAACTGGCAACAGAAGTTCCTCCTACGGGACAGGCCGCAATATCTGCCTCACCTTGCGCAATTGCAGTAGCAAGTCCAGAACAACCTGCATATCCGCAACCTCCACAATTATTACCCGGAAGTGCCGCAAGGATTGCTTCTTCACGCTCATCCACTTCCACTGCGAATGCTTTTCCCGATATCCCAAGAAAAACACCAATAAACAAACCTACACCGCCGACTATAGCCGCCGCGATAAGTATTCCTCCTATACTCATAAAAGCCTCCTTATATCAATCCCGCAAATCCAAAAAATGCAATTGCCATCAATCCTGCAGTTACGAGTACAATCGGTGTCCCTTGCAATGCAGGTGACACGTCATTCGCTTCTGTTTTTTCACGAATTCCCGCCATAATAACAATGGATATCGTAAAGCCCACAGCGGTCGAAAATCCATTTACAACGCCTTCTAAAATATTGTATGACTTTTGCACATTCGTAAGTGCCACACCTAATACTGCGCAGTTGGTTGTAATAAGAGGTAAATATACTCCTAACGCCTGATACAATGGTGGCATTATTTTCTTCAAAAACATTTCAACAAATTGTACCAAAGCCGCAATAACAAGAATGAAGACAATGGTTTGTAAATATTCAAATTTTAATGGTTGCAAAACAAATTGATAGATTATACTTGTAACCAACGAAGCAATCGTAATAACAAAAATAACTGCTCCGCCCATACCTGCTGCCGTTTTTACCTTTTTAGATACCCCAAGGAACGGACAAATACCTAAGAATTGGCTGAGCACGACATTATTGACCAATGCTGAAGCAACCGCAATCATTAATAACTTTCCCATTATTCGCTCCTTTCACAGTTTCCGCAGGTTCCGCAATTTCCTTCGCAACCAGTGGCGTGTTCTATTTTCTTTCCTCTTTTTCCTGCTTCCAATTTCACTTTATTCTGTAGTGCCGTAAGCCCTGCCAAAACAAAAAATGCACCCGGTGCAAGAATAAAAATCGTTACCGGTTCATAGGAATTCGGCATAACTCTTTTACCGAATATTTCTCCTGCTCCAATCAATTCCCTGACAATACCAATACTTGTAAGACCTACGGTAAATCCTAGTCCCATTCCAATACCATCAAAAACAGATGGCAGAACAGGATTCTTGGATGCATAACTTTCCGCACGTCCTAAAATAATACAATTCACAACAATCAAAGGAATATAGAGTCCCAACGAATCATAAAGACTCGGGACAAACCCCTCCAAAAGAAATTGAACAATTGTCACGAAAGAAGCTACTACAACGATAAATGCCGGCATTCTTACAGAATCCGGAATCATCTTTCTCAACATAGAAATCAATAAATTTGACATAATCAAAACAACCGTTGTAGCAAGGCCCATGCCTAACCCGTTTGTTGCAGATGTCGTGACAGCCAACGTCGGACACATGCCTAACATTAATACGAAAGTAGGGTTCTCTTTTATAAGTCCATTATACAAGCGTTCAAAACATTTACTCATTCCCACTACCTCCTATCACTTGTTTAAAATAAGTCAATCCGGCATTCACCGCACTTGTTACTGCTTTCGAAGTAATCGTAGCACCGCTCAAAGCATCAACCTCAGCTCCCTGTGTGAACTCATTCGTCACAGTAGCTCCACTGGAAGCATCGTTTTCTTCCTCACCTGCACTACCGCCTTTAACCACTTGAAAAGCATCCGTCCTCTTATCTACAAATTGTTCATAAAACTCCGGTTCTTTTGCTTTCATACCCAATCCGGCCGTCTCACTAATAGCAAGGAATTCGACACCACTGATTTTTCCGTCCAAGCAAATCCCAACTGAAATCTGTATGTCCCCTCCATATCCTTCTGTACTGGTCACCGTAATAACATAACCTACAATCTGGCCATCTTTTGTTCCTGTTATAACCTCATCTACACGACATCCAGGTAAATTTGCCTCTGCAAGAATCTCGTCTGTCGCATCCGCATCAAACTCATCATATACCTGAAATTCATCGGCTTCGGACAACACTTTTTCATATGCTTTTTGCTTTGCATTTTCCTTTGACCTGGCAATTGGTGCCTTTGTAACTTCATAAACCAGCCCTAACAACAAACCTGACACTAAAGTAATAGCAGTCAAAACAAGTGTGTTTTTTATCAATTGCTTCATCTTCGTTCCCCTCCTTTGCCAAAAGGTTTCGGAATCGTGACTTTTTCAATCAAAGGAACTAACAGATTACTGAAAATAATGGCATAAGAAACACCTTCTGCAGAACCTCCAAACAAACGGAATAACCCTGTAAATATACCCAAACATATTCCATATATCACTTGTCCGCTTTTGGTAATCGGAGCAGTTACATAATCGGTAGCCATAAACCATGCCCCTAACATCAGTCCCCCGCCGGCCAAATGTGCAACGATATAACTTGCATCAAATCCATGTTCACCAAACAGACCAAGGAATAATACAAACGTACAAAGATATGTAACAGGAATACGAATACTGATAATTCCCATTATCACAAGGAACATTGCACCAATTAATATGGCAACCATAGAAGTCTCACCAATGGTTCCTGCTGTATTTCCAATAACCATATCTAAAAGATTGACATTTTCCCCTGCTTTTAGCACTGCAAGCGGAGTAGCCCCCGACACTCCATCATACACAAACGTTGTCATTCTTCCTGTAAAAGAAATCAATAGGAAACATCTGGCAGCCATTGCCGGATTCATAAAATTCTGCCCAAGACCACCAAAAAGTTGTTTGACAATTAAAATAGCAAACACGCTACCCAACACACACATCCACCAAGGAGCCGTAGCCGGTAAATTCAGTGCCAGTAATAATCCCGTCAACACTGCACTGAAATCCCCGATTGTAACCCTTTTATGCATCAACTTCTGATATATATACTCTGTTAGCACTGCTGTTCCCGTGGTAATTGCGATAACCAGAAGTGCCGGCATCCCAAATGTATAAACTCCAAAGATAGTTGCCGGTAACAATGCAATGATAACATGTAGCATAATACTGCTCGTAGTCGTTTTGGAACGGATATGTGGGGAAGATGATATATTATAATTTTCACTCATATTAGTTCCCCCTGTTCTTTCTATTTGCAATCACAATCTTCTTCATAGAACCGATTGATTGTTTCAACTGCCGTTTTGCCGGACACTTATAGCTGCAACAGCCGCATTCAATACATTCCATACCATTCCACCGAACGAATAATTCTTCATCAAATCGTTCCGCATAATCTGCCAACCTTGATGGGATAATTCGGCTCGGACAGACTGTCACACATCGACCGCAATTGATACATGCACTCGGCTCGTATTCTGCAACAACGTCCTTTGTCAGACAAAGAATGGAGGAAGATGTCTTCGTAATCGGAGTGTCCAATGTAAACATCGCAAAGCCCATCATAGGACCTCCGGAAATGATTTTTTCCGGTTCTCCATTTAATCCCCCAGCTGCTTCAATCAATGTTCTTTGATTTGTACCTAACAATACTTTAAAGTTGCCCGGCTTCTTCACGCCATCTCCACTAACTGTTACAATACGCTCCATCAAGGGTTTTCCTTCCACAACTGCATGGTAAACTGCTATCATTGTTTCCACGTTGTCCACAACACATCCCGCATCCGCCGGAAGCATGGATGAATCAATTGCTCTTTTTGTTGTTGCATAAATCATCTGTCGCTCTGATCCTTGTGGATATCTCGCCTTCAATGCCTTTACTTGCATTCTTGGTTCATCTTTTACTAATTCTTTAAGTTTTTCTATGCAATCAAGCTTATTATCTTCCACACCGAAAATTCCAATAGCATTGTCAAATAATTTTAATATCACTCTCATGCCACCTACTAATTCTTCCGGATTTTCCATCATCCTACGATAATCCGCCGTAATGTATGGTTCACACTCCGCACAATTAGCAATAATATATTCAATAGCATCCGGTTCCTTTGGAGACAGTTTTACCTTGGTCGGGAAACCTGCTCCACCCAGACCGACAATACCTGCATCTCCGATTAGTTGTAACACTTCCTCTTTTGATAATTCATCTAATGGCTTTACAGGTTTATATTCCACTTCTTGATATTCACCATCATTTTCTATCACAATACACGCTACTTTTGTTCCGGTTGGATTAAAATGTGGTTCTATCGCTTTTACGTTTCCGGATACAGATGCATAAATCGGTGCGGACACAAATCCTGACGCTTCTGCAATCTTTTGTCCTCTCAAAACACGGTCTCCAACCTCTACAATTGCCTTGGCCGGTGCCCCTATATGTTGCGAAAGCGGATATACCAAATCACCACTTGGAAGTATAGCTTGAACTGCTTTGTCTTTTGATAATTTTTTTCCATCACTGGGATGAATTCCACCTTTAAATGTAAATAATCGCATACTTGATTCCTTTCGTTTTTTTTTGAAGAAAAATAGAGACTAGCCTGTAGTCTCTATTTCTTATTCCCATGTAAATAATAATACTTTTGCTTATTCTTCCGTTGTTTCTTCTGCAACAACTTCCTCTGTAACTTCTTCCGCAACTTCCTCAACTACTTCTTCAGTCGCTTCTTCAGTTACCTCTTCAACAACTTTTTCAGCCGCCTCTTCCGTTGTTTCTTCCGGAATCGGTTCTAATATTTTCATACTCAAGCTGATTTTCTTTTCTGCTTCATTTAGCTCAACAACTTTAGCTGTGATTTCTTGGCCTACGCTCAATACATCTGCTGGTTTCTCAACATGTGCTCTTGAAATTTGAGACACATGAAGCAACGCATCAACTCCAGGAGCCAATTCCACAAAAGCACCAAAATCTGTCATTCTTGCAACTTTACCTGTTACATCTGTTCCAACTGCAAAATCTGTTGCAACACTCACCCACGGATTTGTTTCTGGGAATTTCAAGCTCAATGCAACTTTTGTTTCACTGATATCTTTTACAAGAACTTTTAATTCCTCTCCTACCGTAAAGACTTTCTTTGGACTTTCCACTCTGCCCCAAGACATTTCGGAAATATGTAACAATCCATCAACACCGCCCAGATCAATAAATGCACCAAAATCTGTCACATTTTTCACCGTACCTGTTACAGTATCGCCAATATTTAATTTTTCAAATAAAGCTTTCTGTAATTCTACTTTTTCTGCAACCAAGAGCTGTCTTCTGTTTCCGATTACTCTGTTTCTTCTAGGATTGAATTCGCTGATAACAAATTCGATTTCCTGATCTTGGTATTTACTCAGATCTTTTTCATAAACATCCGAAACCAAACTTGCAGGAATGAATACTCTAGCTTCATCCACAACAACGCTGAGGCCACCGCCTAAAATCTGTGTTACCGGCGCTTTCAACACTTCCTGATTTTCAAATGCTTCTTTCAATCTTTCATTGCCACGTTCTGCTGCCAATCTCTTATATGTCAACATCACTTGACCTTCTCCGTCATTCACTTTCAATACTTTTACCGTTATCGTATCACCGACAGCCACAAGTTTAGTCAAATCAGCGTTCGCTTCATTTGTATACTCATTACGAGTAATGATACCGTCTGCTTTGTAACCTATATTTAAAACGATTTCGTCAGGTTTTACGTCAATGACTGTACCGTCTACAACCTCTCCATTTCGTATTGTTTTGAATGAATCCTCTAACATTTGTTCAAAAGTTAATTCTGACATTATTTTGAACCTCCTCAATTATATTGTTGGGCGTCGAAGCCCCTGCTGTAATACCTACTGTTTGTACTGACTTTAATTGATTCACATTCAAATCGTCAAGCGTCTGTATATAGTACGTATTGGCGCATGCATTATTGCATATTTCAAATAACTTTTGAGTATTGGAACTATGCTTATCTCCAATGACAATCATAACATCCACCTCTTTTGCAATACTTTCCGCTTCTGTTTGTCGTTCTTTAGTCGCATTGCAAATCGTATTTAAAACACTTACATTATAATTCTTTTCACAAATAATTTCAACTAAATATTTGAATTTATTGTAATTAAATGTCGTTTGAGAAACAATGCAAATACCACTTTCGGACGATGCAAAAAATGCCTGTGCCTGTTCTTCTGTTTTAATCACAGTCACTTCGCTTTCAGACCAACCACGAATCCCCTGGACTTCCGGATGATTTTCATCGCCGATGATTACAATATGCTTTCCTGCTTTACTCTCTTTTTCCACAATGCGATGTATTTTTTTTACGAAAGGACACGTTGCATCTACACACTGTAATCCACGTTCTTCTAAAAGATCATGGATTCTCTTTGGCACGCCATGTGAACGAATAATCACAACACCGGAATCCAATTTTTTTAGTTCTTCCTCATCATGTATCACATCCACACCCTTGCTTTTCAAATCCTTCACAACCTCTTCGTTATGAATAATCGGACCGTAGGTGTAAATTCTCGTATCATTAAATTTTTCTATCTGCTCGTAAACAGTTTCCACTGCTCGTTTCACTCCAAAACAGAACCCTGCTGTTTTTGCCACTTTTACATCCATAGACTTCTCTTTTCTTACTGACACATTTTTTTGATAGTCGCCACCACTTCATCAATCGTCATATCCGAGCTGTCCACATAAACAGCATCTTCCGCTTGCTTTAATGGCGCAATCTCACGATTCATATCCCGTGTATCCCGTTCCTCTATATCGTGTGCAATTTCCTGCAACTCGCAAGCTACCCCTTTTTCTTGCAATTCCAAATATCTTCTTTTTGCTCTTGTTTCCACACTTGCTGTCAAGTAAACCTTTACATCTGCATTTGGAAGAATATTAGTTCCAATGTCGCGTCCATCCATAACCACGTCCTTGGTTCTTGCAAGTTCCCTTTGAAGTTCTAACAATTGCGCCCTGACTTCTTTGATTGCAGAACTGACTGACGCCATATTCCCTACTTCCTCTCGGCGAAGTTCTCCCGTTACATTCTCACCATTCAAATAAACCTGTTGCACACCTTCCTCATAACCAATTGTAACAACTGCATTTTTGCATGCCTCTGCAATTTTTTCTGTCTCCTCCGGTTTCAATCCTTGTTTTAAGAAAAAAACCGCCAATGCACGATACATTGCGCCTGTATCCACATATACATATCCCATTTCCTTCGCTACACGTTTCGCGATTGTGCTTTTCCCTGCTCCTGCAGGTCCATCAATTGCAACATTGTATCCCATTTCTTTTTCCTCCACACTTTATCAATATATACTACTTCCTGCCGCATGCGCGGTTGACCACGCAATCTGCAGATTAAAGCCACCTGTTAAAGCATCCACATCTAACACTTCACCGACAAAATAAATCCCGGAAACCTTCTTGGATTCCATGGTCGTAGGATTGATTTCCTTCACATTGACACCACCCTTTGTAATGATGGCTTCATTGAAATCACGTAGTCCGGTAATGGTCATCGGGAAATTTTTGATTAACTTTACAAAGTTCTGTCTCTCTTCTTTTGAAATCAGATTCACTTTTTTGTCCGGGTCAATCCTACTTAATTCTAACATAATCGGAACCATTTTTGTTGGGAACAATTTCCCAATGGCATTCTTAAACTGCTTGTTCATATTGTCACCAAAATCTCTCAGCACTCTTTGATCCATTTGTTCAAATGAAAGTGCCGGTTTCAAATCTATGACAAGTTTCAGCTCCTTTTCTCGCACACGGTCACAAATATAGCTGCTGGCACTTAATATTAAAGGACCACTCACTCCATAATGGGTGAATAGCATTTCTCCAAAATCTTCATACACTTTCTTTTTATCATCAAAAACAGTTGCTGTAACATTTCTCAAAGATAACCCTTGTAATTCTTTCGCATACCATTCCTTGACTTCCAGAGGCACCAGTGACGGTCTAATATCTGTCACCTGATGTCCGCATTCCTTTGCAAAGCGATATCCATCACCTGTAGAACCTGTAGTTTGATAGGAGAACCCTCCTGTCGCCACAATACAATTATCACCGAAGATCTTTTGTCCATTCTGTAGCTCGATATATTGGAATCGATCATCTCCTACAACTTTTTTCACTTCTGTGTGCAAATGAATATGCACACCTTGCTGTTGTAATTCTCTGGTCAGTCCTGCAATAACATCTGAAGAATGATCTGATTCAGGAAACACTCGATTGCCTCGTTCTATTTTTGTTCTCACTCCGATGCGTTGAAAAAAATCAATCACATCTTGGTTCGTGTATCCATAAAAACTGCTATATAAAAACTTTGAATTCATTACAACTGATGCAAATAACGTATCCATATCACCGGCATTTGTGATATTACATCGTCCTTTTCCGGTGATAAATAGTTTTTTCCCTAATTTTTCATTTTTTTCAAACAGATGAACTTCATTTCCATTATAAGCCGCAAAAAGCGCTGCAAACATACCTGCAGCGCCCCCGCCGATTACAAGCACTTTACTCATCAAATCTTCCTCTATTTCTTTCGCATAAAATATCTCCTTTTATTATGCGATATTTAGAAAGAAACATCAAGCAAATTGTTCTTTATAACTGTCCTTCTTTATGTCACATATTAATTTTCTTTTGCCCAACCATAAGCATATGTTACTGCCTTATTCCAACCTTTTATCATTTGCTCTCTTTTCTCCACTTCAATATTCGATTCAAACGTACAGTCTATCTGCCAATTTTGGGAAATTTCCTCTTTACTATCCCAATACCCGACTGCCAATCCGGCCAAATATGCAGCTCCCATTGCGGTCGTTTCAACGCACTTCGGACGATTTACAGGTGCCCCGATAATGTTTGCCTGTGTTTGCATCAAAAAATTGTTAGCACTTGCCCCGCCATCTACTTTTAACGCAGACAGCACAATTCCCGAATCGTTTTTCATAGACGTGAGCACATCATTCACCTGGTATGCTAAAGACTCTAATGTGGCGCGAATGATGTGATACTTATTTACACCACGGGTAATCCCTACAATCGTTCCCCTAGCATATTGATCCCAATGAGGCGCTCCTAATCCTGCAAAAGCCGGAACTACATAACATCCATTGGTATCCTCTACCATTTGAGCCATAGCTTCTGATTCCTTTGCCGAATCAATCAATCGCATTTCGTCACGGAGCCATTGGATGGCTGCTCCCGCCACAAATATGGAACCTTCTAAAGCGTACGTCACTTTCCCGTCTAATCCCCAGGCAATCGTGGTGACAAGTCCATTTTGAGAAAACACTGGGGTTTCCCCTGTATTCATGAGTAAGAAACATCCAGTTCCGTACGTGTTTTTTGCCTCACCCGGCGTGAAGCAGGTCTGCCCAAACAATGCAGCTTGTTGATCTCCTGCTGCTCCCCCTATTGGAATGGAGCCTCCCAAAAATGACGCATCCGTATAACCATAAATATAACTAGATGGTTTTACCTCTGGAAGCATACTTCTCGGAATCTGCAATTCTGCTAATATCTCCTCATCCCATTCCAACGTATTGATATTAAAAAGCATGGTACGTGATGCATTAGAATAATCCGTAACGTGTACTGCACCTTTCGTAAATTTCCAAATTAACCACGTCTCAACCGTTCCAAATAAAAGCTCACCTGCTTCCGCCCTTTCTCTAGCTCCCGGTATATGTTCTAATATCCATTTGATTTTTGTGCCTGAGAAATACGCATCTATGACTAATCCTGTTTTTGCTCTGAATGTTTCGGTCAATCCTTTTTCTTTCAATGTATCGCAGTAATCGGCCGTCCGTCTACACTGCCACACAATCGCAGGAGAAATAGGCTCTCCTGTATTCTTATCCCACACAATTGTAGTTTCACGTTGATTCGTAATTCCAATCGCCGCAATATCCTTTGCTGTTGCACCGATTTTTTCCATTGCTTCAACCGCTACACCCAACTGGCTTGCCCAAATTTCATCAGCATTATGTTCCACCCATCCAGGTTGCGGGAAATATTGTGCAAACTCCCTTTGTGCAACACTGCACATTTCCCCTTTTTGATTAAAAAGAATACAACGGTTGCTTGTTGTTCCTGCATCCAAAGCCATAATATACTTGCCCATAATTGTTTCACCTCATACACTTAACATTAAAACAAAAGAGAGCAAAGCAAAAGACAACTTATTCGTTGCATCTATCTGCTCTCCTCTCTATTAGCATTTTATTTGTTTAAACACATTTTAGCACAGTAGCTCTACTCTTACAAGGATATTAAACCGGATAATTCCCGTTTTCTGTATCTGCCACTGTCTGATCAATTCCCGTCTGTTGTGCCTCTCTGTACTTAAAGAAGTCTGTAGCCACTTGAGGGAATAATGCGTACGACAGCACATCCTCGTCTTGTTGTGACCACTGTGCCATCTCCGAACGAAGTGTATCTAACTCATCCGGGATCAAATCCGCCGGGCGACAAGTAATAATTTCTGCATCTTCACCGATACACTTTTTCTGTACTTCCGGATCAAACGGTTTTACAGTTGCACCATATTTGCCACTCAAAACATCTTTTGTCTCTTTTGTAGCAATTTTATATCGTTCACCCATCAAAACGTTGAACACAGCCTGTGTTCCCACAATTTGAGACGAAGGCGTCACAAGCGGTGGTTCCCCAAGATCCTTACGAACTCTCGGCACTTCTTCTAACACTTCGTAATATTTATCTTCTGCACCTTGCTCCTTTAATTGGGAAGTCAAGTTTGACAACATACCACCCGGAACCTGATACAATAATGTTTTGATATTAACACCCATGTTCTTTGGATTCAACAAACCACTTTCCAATGCCTCATCACGAAGTGGTCTGAAATAATCTGCGATTTCTGCCAATAAATTTTGATCCAACCCGGAATCATATGGCGTACCTTTAAAGGTCTCCACCATAACTTCTGTAGCAGGTTGTGATGTACCAAGCGCAAACGGCGACATGGCTGTATCAATTACATCAACACCCGCTTCTACAGCTTTCAAGTATGTCATAGACGCAACACCGGATGTGTAATGTGTATGAAGTTGAATTGGAAGATCTGTTGCTTCCTTCAACGCTTGTACCAATTCCGTTGCTTTATATGGAAGCAAAAGTCCTGCCATATCCTTAATACAAATAGAGGTCGCACCCATATCCTCAATTCTCTTTGCTATATCCATCCAATAATCCATGGTATATGCATCACCCAATGTATAAGACAATGCCACTTGTGCTTCTGCTTTTTCTGCTACCGCTGCCTTGACTGCCGTTTGAAGATTACGCATATCATTTAAGCAATCAAAAATACGAATGATGTCCATTCCGTTTGCAACGGATTTTTGTACAAAGTACTCTACCACATCATCTGCATATGGACGATACCCTAAAATATTTTGTCCGCGGAATAACATTTGTAATTTTGTATTTTTAAATCCATCACGGAATTTACGAAGTCTTTCCCATGGATCTTCTTTCAAGAAACGAAGAGATGCATCAAAAGTAGCTCCACCCCAACATTCCACAGAATGATATCCTACCTTATCCATCTTTTCGATAATAGGAAGCATTTGTTCTGTTGTCATTCTGGTGGCAATCAAAGATTGATGTGCATCACGTAAAATAGTCTCCGTAATCTTGATTGGTTTTTTTGCGATTTCCATTATCCTATCCTCCAAATCTGTTTCACATCAAAATTAATTCATGGTAGCCAAAACTACTCCCGCATCAATAGCATCTCCAACAGCCACATCAATGCTTGCAATCACACCGTCTTGTGGCGCCACTACCGGTATTTCCATTTTCATTGCTTCGATAATAAGAACTGCATCTCCTGCTTTCACACTCTGTCCTACAGCAGTCTCTAATCTAAACACTTTACCTGCTGCTCCGGCAGTAATCTTTATTCCTCCTGCTGCCCCTACTGTTTGCGGTGCCGGTGCTACCGGTGTCGCTGGTGCTGCTGGTGCTGATGTTTCCACAGCCGGCGCTACTGGTGCTACCACCGGTGCTGTCATTCTTGTCGGTGCTGCTACCGCGCCCCCTACATTTTCTTCCACTGTTACATCATATACATTTCCGTTCACTGTAATCGTATAACTTTTCATGATAATTTCCTCCAAAATTCGTACTATTTCCAATGGTTTGATGGTCTTCTTTTAATTGAACGAACTATAAAGCCCTCTTTTGCAGTTCCTTCTTTTGCGGCAATGGCCGCTGTTATAACAGCAATTAGTTCCAACTCATCAAACGTTTCCATTGTTATTTCTTCTTTTTCATTTACACATTTGCCAAGTAATTTAGAAATAAAACTCATTATTGCTGCATTCCTTTCTGTATATTTTGCTAAAAGTGCGCCGCCAAACTATATGGTTCCATGTTTTTTTAATGGACGTTCTTCCCTTTTTGTGAACAACATTTCGAGCGTGCCAATCAAATGTTTTCTCGTTTCTGCCGGTTCCACAATTGCATCTACGTATCCCCTTCTTGCAGCAGCCTTTGGACTAGTCTGCAATTCCTTATATTCTGCTGCTTTCTCTTCAATTGTGGTAGCATCCTCATCTGCATACATAATCTTTGCCGCTAATTTTGCATCCATCATACCGATTTCTGCTTTCGGCCATGCAAAAACTAAATCCGCACCAATTGACTTGCTATTCATAGTAATATACGCACTGCCATAAGCTTTTCCAAGAATCACATTGACTTTCGGAACTGTTGCATTGGCAAACGCATATGTCAATTTTGCAGATTCTCGCGCCAATGTTTTCTCTGCACATTTGCAGGTTTTATATCCTGTTACGTTTGTAAAGGAAACAACCGGTATATTAAACGCATCACAGAATTCTACAAAATCAGTCGCTTTCTTACAACCATTCGCAGAAAGTGTGGTATCAAATTCCTCTGCAATTTTCCCTTCTTCACCATATATGCCGGAACGATTCGCTACGACACCTACTGTTGTTCCATTTAAACGAATGAAGCCTGTCACCATATCTTTTGCATATTCTCTCTTTGTTTCAAAAAACTGATGATTGTCTGACACAAGGGTAGCAACCAACGCTGTATCTGAGGCCACATTTTCAATTCCCTCGCATACACGATTCAAATCGTCTAAACATTCATCATATGATGCATCATCCTCGTTATTCGCCGGAAGCATACATACCAAGGAACGAATTTGTGTGAGAATTTCTGTCGTATCCCCTACCATGTCAATTAATCCGGTGTTTTCACTTTGGAACTCTGCTGATGACGTGTCACACTTTGAAACTTCATTGCCTGCAATCGCATTCGGTGCATTTAAAAACAGTTTTCCATTCGCACCCTCTATAAAAGTAAAATCTGTCATTGCAGATGCAACAGCAAGACCTCCACCGCATTTTCCAAAGATTGCAGCAATCTGTGGAATAACACCGGATGCCATAGTTTGTCTATAATATAAACTTCCAAATGCATCCAAGGCATCTGTAGCCTCTTGAAGTCTTAACCCCGCACAGTCAATCAATCCTATCACAGGTGCACCCATCTTCATTGCCATATCATAAATGCGAACAATCTTTTTCGCGTGCATCTCACCGATCGCACCTTTTAAAACAGAAGCATCCTGACTGTAGACATATACTAGATTTCCATCAATCAATCCATAACCTGTAACAACTCCGTCTGCCGGAGTGTCTGTGTTCTGCATATTGAAATCGGTAGATCTGGCTGTGATAGCGCCCCCAATTTCAACAAAACTTCCTTCATCAAGCAACATGCAAATTCTTTCACATGCAACGCTTTTCGATGCTATGTTACTCATATGTATTCCTCCATTTGTTTTGAAATCATTCAAATTTTCTTCCATTTTCTATTATATAGCAAATGTAAATTAAAGGCAATTACTTTTTATTTCTTTTTGCCTTGTTACATTTTCTCTAATATGTTATAATTCGCAAACAAAACAAGAGGTGATTTTATGACAATTTCAGAAAGAATAGCAAAACTTCGCCAACAGATGAAGCAAAACCATATAGATGCTTACATCATTCCCTCCGCCGACTTTCATCAAAGTGAATATGTGGGGGAATTCTTTAAGACTCGAGAATTCATTACCGGATTTACCGGTTCTGCAGGAACTGCAATAAT
>CAMFVG010000010.1 GCA_945992055.1 uncultured Clostridia bacterium
CACTTATGAGACCGGTAGATTCAGAGAATCCGGACCCATTCTATGCTGATTTGGAAAAGGAAATGCTTGAAAAGATTAACGAGTTAGGTATTGGACCACAAGGTTTTGGTGGAAAGACAACAGCAATCGGTCTTAACATCGAAACAATGCCAACCCACATCGCAGGTATGCCATGTGCAATCAATATCAACTGCCATGTAACTCGTCATAAATCGGAGGTAATTTAATATGGAAAGACGTATCACATTACCATTAACAGAAGAATTAGCAAAAACATTAAAAGCAGGAGACTCCGTTCTTGTAACAGGAACTATCTACACATCACGTGATGCTGGTCACAAGCGTATGTGTGAAGCTCTTGCAAGAGGGGAAGAACTTCCAATCAATCCAAAAGATGCAACCATCTACTATGTAGGACCAACACCTGCTAAACCAGGACAAGTAATCGGTTCTGCTGGACCAACAACAAGTGGTCGTATGGATGCTTATGCACCAACAATGATGAGCGTTGGAGCAAGAGGTATGATTGGTAAGGGAGCTCGTCTTCCAGAAGTGGTAGATGCTATGAAGAAATATTCAGGCGTTTACTTTGGAGCAATCGGTGGAGCAGGTGCACTTCTTGCAAAATGTATCAAGAGTGCGGAACTTATTGCATATGAAGATTTGGGTGCAGAAGCACTCCGTAAATTATACGTAGAGGATATGCCATTAGTTGTTATTATCGACAGCGAAGGAAATAATCTTTACGACAATGGTAGAGAAGCATATTTAGCTACGAAATAATAGGAAATGATGGACAGTGGTCAAGATTATATCTTGACTGCTGTTTTTTTGTGTAGTATAACGGTCTGGGAGATACAAAGCGAGGAGAGAAAGAGCAATGAAAGGATTAAAAAAATTCTTAATGATGACGGCTGGGTGTATCTTACTTGCCGTAGGAGTGTATTTTTTTAAAATTCCAAACGGTTTTGCCACAGGCGGTGTTACCGGTATTGGTACTATTTTGGCGAAACTCACACCGATTAGTGCGGGTGTATGGATCTGGATTTTAAATATAGGATTGTTGATTGTGGGATTCGTCTTTTTGGGAAAGGAAAACGGAATCAAGACAGTCTATTGCAGTATGTTATACTCTGCGATTACATATGTGCTTGAAGTGTTTATTCCGCTTACAGAACCACTGTCTAATCAACCATTGATGGAACTTGTTTATGCTATGCTTCTCACAGCCATAGGATCTGCATTTATTTTTAATGCAGATGCATCCTCTGGTGGAACCGATATTACAGCCCTTATATTGAAGAAATATACAAACGTGGATGTGGGGAAAGCATTGTTGGCAGTGGATTTCCTTATTGCATCCAGTTCCTTCTTTGTATTTAATGCACAAGCCGGTTTGTTTTCTATGTTAGGTCTGTTTGCAAAGGCATTTATTGTAGATGCGGTGATAGATAACTTGAATACCTGCAAATATTTTATGGTAATTACAGAAAAGAGGGAAGAGATTTCCGCATTTATCATGGAAACTTTAGGACATGGTGTGACGGTATCCTCTGTAGTGGGTGAATATACAAAACAGGAAAAAGCGATGATTCACACTGTTTGTAAGCGTGTGGAAGCAGTGAAACTTCGAACGAAGATTAAAGAACTTGACCCGAAAGCCTTTATAATCATTACTACAAGTAGTGAGATTATCGGGCGTGGATTTCGAGGGGTATAAAGAAAAATGGTTAAGTAAAAGGTATGCGTCAAAGCTGGCGCATACCTTTTTAAAAATAAGTTTATAGATAAGAGCGAAGATCCTCGCCAAGCTTTTCTTCTAATTTAATTAATCGTTTGGCAATGTCTTTAGAATGTTCGTCTGCAGCTTCATATTGATTTAAATATCGGCTTAAAGATTTCACACCCATATCACATCCATCAATCATCAAATCGGCAATGGTGTGGTCCGTTTCGTCCATGGCAAGTTTTACGTTGGTTTTTAGCCATGACATTCCTTTGGCCATCGGATTCGGCTCTTTCCCATCATCCCCAAAGCGATCCAATTCTTTTTGAATTTCTTCACTTAAGTTTTCGTGTTTTTCCTTGCATTTCGTCAAAATTTTTTCTAGTTCATCAGAATTTGTGGCTGGAAGAACATCTTCAATAGAGGTAATTCCCATTTTGACTCCGGCATCGCATTCCCGCAATAGTTTTATTGTGTCTTGTTCAATCATGCTTTTTCTCCTTTTTCTTTTTCCATAGTATTTGCAAGTTTGTAAAAAATAGTCATTGAAAACAGGGTATATATGTGATAAGATAAAAACGAACAGATGTTCGAGAAAGGGAAGGCTATGGAAATTGTAGAGAATATGAGTATGGAGGAAAAATTAAATATCTTATCTGACGCAGCAAAGTATGATGTAGCATGCACATCCAGTGGAACCAACAGAAAGAATGATGGTACCGGTATTGGTAATTGTGTGAAAGCGGGGATTTGCCATAGTTTCTCGGCGGATGGAAGATGCATTTCTCTTTTGAAAATTTTGTTTACAAATGAGTGCATCTATGATTGCAAGTATTGTATTAATCGTGCGTCCAATGATGTTCCCAGGGCATCCTTTACACCGGATGAAGTTTGTAATCTTACTATTGAGTTTTACAGGAGAAATTATATCGAGGGATTATTTTTGAGTTCCGGTGTTTGGAAAAGTCCC
>CAMFVG010000011.1 GCA_945992055.1 uncultured Clostridia bacterium
GACTACATTGAGGATACCTACATTTTTGAAGTGAGTTCTCCGGGACTTGGAAGACCTCTGAAAAAGGAAAAAGATTTTGCCAGAAGCATTGGCGAAGAAGTCGAGATACGTACTTATCGTGCAATCGACAAACAGAAAGAATTTATCGGTATTTTAACAGAATACGATAAAGATACAGTAACGATTGAATATGAAGATGAGACAACTCAAGTTTTTGACAGAAACGATATTGCATTAATTCGTTTAGCATTACATTTTTAATTTAGGAGGAAATCAGAATGAACACAGAATTATTAGAAGCGTTGACGATTCTTGAAAAAGAGAAAGAAATCAGCAAAGAAACCTTATTGGATGCCATTGAAAATTCATTAATCAATGCATGCAAAAACCATTTCGGCAAAGCCGACAATATTAAAGTTATCATGAACCGTGAAACCTGCGAATACTCATTATATGCAGAAAAAACAGTTGTGGAAGAAGTGGAAGATGACGTACTTGAAATCAGTCTTGCAGATGCAAAGATGAGAGATTCCAAGTTTGAATTAGGGGATATCGTTCAGATTCCGATTGAATCGAAATCATTTGGACGTATTGCAACACAGAATGCAAAGAACTTGATTCTTCAAAAGATTCGTGAAGAAGAAAGAAAAGTTGTTTATGATCAATATTTCGAGAAAGAGAAAGATATCGTAACAGGTGTTGTTCAACGTTATGTTGGTAAAAACATCAGCATCAATTTAGGAAAAGCAGATGCAATGCTGACTGAAAACGAACAAGTAAAAGGAGAAGTTTTCAAACCGACAGAACGTATCAAACTTTATGTAGTAGAAGTAAAAAATACAACAAAAGGACCACGTATTTTAGTCTCTCGTACACATCCGGAACTTGTGAAACGTTTGTTTGAAGCGGAAGTAACAGAGGTGAGAGATGGTATTGTTGAAATCAAGAGCGTATCCAGAGAAGCCGGATCACGTACAAAGATTGCAGTGTGGTCAAACGACCCGGATGTTGATCCAGTAGGTGCTTGCGTTGGTATGAACGGCGCACGTGTAAATGCGATTGTAAATGAGCTTCGCGGGGAAAAGATCGATATTATTAACTGGGATGAAAACCCTGCATATCTGATTGAGAATGCACTTAGTCCTGCAAAAGTAATTTCCGTAGCAGCTGACCCGGATGACAAGACTGCAAGTGTTATTGTTCCGGATTATCAATTGTCGCTTGCAATCGGTAAAGAGGGACAAAATGCAAGATTGGCAGCTCGTCTGACCGGATACAAGATTGATATTAAGAGTGAAACACAAGCAATCGAATCCGGAGAACTTCCTGCAAACTGGATGGAACTGGCAGAACAGATGGAAATGGATGAAGAATACGAATATTAATTAGGAAGTGACCAATTTGAGTGTGAATAAAAAAATTCCTATGCGTAAGTGTGTAGGATGCGGGGAAATGAAAAGTAAAAAAGAAATGATGCGTGTTTTAAAAATTTCGGAAGACGAATTTCAACTGGATGCAACCGGTAAGAAAAATGGCCGTGGTGCATATCTGTGTTTTTCGAAAGATTGTCTGGAGCAGGCGATTAAAACAAAAGGATTAGAACGTTCGTTTAAGCAGTCTATTCCAAAAGAGGTTTATGAAAAACTGGAAAAGGAGTTTGGGACACTTGAAACTGAATAAAACATTATCTTTAATCAGTCTGGCAACAAAAGCAGGAAAGACTGCAAGCGGAGAGTTTTGCACAGAAAAAGAAGTGAAATCCGGTACGGCTGCACTTGTAATTGTTGCAGATGATGCGTCAGACAATACAAAAAAGAAGTTTAAAAACATGTGTGAATTTTATGAAGTGCCAATCTATTTTTATGGAGATAAAGATACCTTGGGGCATGCAATGGGAAAAGAGTTCCGAGCGAGTTTGGCGGTAACAGACCCAGGATTTGCAAAAGGAATTATGAAACATTTAGATGCATAAAGGAGGTAGTAAATATATGACTAAAGTGCGAGTACATGAAGTAGCAAAATCAATAGAAAAAACAAACAAGGAAGTAATTGAATTCTTAAGAGAAAAGAATGTGGAAGTTTCCAGTCACATGAGTTCTCTCACAGATGAACAAATAGAAATGGTGAAGGCAAATTTTGCGCCAAAGGCACCTGAACAAAAGGAACCTGAAAAAGAGGTGACTCCTGCAGAGGTGCCGAAGAAAAAGAATATTGTACAGGTGTTCAGACCGCAAAATAGCCGTCAGGCAGGAAACAGACCGGGACAAGGACGCCCAAATCAAAACAGACCGGGATATGGTCGTCAAGATCAAAGACGTCCGGATCAAAGAAGATACAGAAATGATGAACAAGAAGGTTTGAGACAGGGATTTTCTTACGGACAACCGGTAAGACCGACTCGACCAAATCCAAATGCAAGTACGCAAAAAACGGCAGCTCCTGTAGCTCCTACACCACCGGCAACAAAACCGGTTGTGGCGGCACCTGAAGAAAAGAAGATTATAGAAAAACCGATTGAAAAACCAGTGGAAAAACCAGTAGAGAAACCGGTAGAAAGAGTGGTGGAAAAACCGGCAGAAAAACCGGCGCGTCGTGATGACAGACGCGAGGAACGTCGTGACGACAGACGTGACGATAGAAGAAATGACCGTCGCGATGACAGAAGAGGGGAACGCCGTGACGACAGACGTGACGATAGAAGAAATGATCGTCGTAATGAAAGAAAAGACGACAGAATGTCTATTCCTGCACCGGCAGTAGCTGATCAAAAACCACAGAGAAAAAATCAGAAGGATAATTACAAGAAAAAAGACAGAGAGAAAGATTATCTGAATGATGAAATGGACGGAAGAGGCGGCAAAAACAGAAAGAATCAGAAGAATGTTCCGCTCCAACAAAAACCACAGGCGAAACCGGTTGAAAAAGTAGAAGAAAAGATTAAGATGATTACGATTCCAGAAGTGTTGACAATCAAAGAATTGGCTGATCATATGAAGATTCAACCTTCTGTTATTGTGAAGAAATTATTTATGCAAGGCAAGATCGTTACTTTAAATCAGGAAGTAGATTTTGAAACGGCAGAAGAAATTGCAATGGAGTTTGAAGTACTCTGCGAAAAAGAGGTAGTAGTTGACGTTATCGAAGAACTCTTGAAAGAAGAGGAAGAAGATGCAAGTAAGATGAAGAAACGTCCACCGGTTGTCTGTGTTATGGGACACGTTGACCACGGTAAAACTTCCCTTTTGGATGCCATCCGTAATACAAGTGTTACCACAGGAGAAGCAGGTGGTATTACACAGCACATCGGAGCTTATGTAGCCAATGTAAACGGTGAAAAAATCACATTCCTTGACACACCTGGACACGAGGCGTTTACAGCAATGCGTATGCGTGGTGCAAACTCTACGGATATTGCAATTCTGGTTGTTGCTGCAGATGATGGTGTTATGCCACAGACAGTGGAAGCTATCAGTCATGCAAAAGCAGCAGGAATTGATATTGTAGTTGCTGTAAATAAGATTGATAAACCAAGTGCAAATATTGATCGTGTAAAACAGGAATTAACAGAATACGAGTTGATTGCTGAGGATTGGGGTGGAAGTACCATCTTTGTTCCTGTTTCAGCAAAAACAGGTGAAGGTATTGAAGAATTAATGGAAATGCTTCTGTTAACTGCAGAAGTTGCAGAATTAAAAGCAAATCCGAATCGTCGTGCAAGAGGTCTTGTAATTGAGGCGGAATTGGATAAAGGAAAAGGACCGGTTGCTACCGTACTTGTACAGAAAGGTACTTTGCGTGTAGGCGATCCGATTGCTGCCGGTGCCGCTTGTGGTAAAGTTCGTGCCATGATTGATGACAAAGGTCGTCGTGTGAAAGAGGCAGGTCCTTCTACGCCGGTTGAAATCCTTGGTCTTAATGATGTGCCGAATGCAGGAGAAGTATTTGTGGGCTGTGGAAACGAAAAAGAAGCAAGAAGCTTTGCAGACACATTTATTGCTCAAAACAAAGTGAAACTAATTGATGATACGAAGTCAAAAATGTCTTTGGATGATTTGTTTACCCAAATTCAAGCAGGAAACGTAAAAGAATTAGGTATTATTGTAAAAGCAGACGTACAAGGTTCTGTAGAAGCAGTAAAACAAAGCTTAGTAAAACTTTCTAATGATGAAGTTGCAGTAAAAGTAATTCATGGCGGCGTTGGTGCAATTAACGAGTCAGACGTAACACTTGCATCTACTTCAAATGCGATTATTATCGGATTTAATGTACGTCCTGATGCAACTGCAAAGGAGATTGCAGAACGAGAAGGCGTAGATGTTCGCTTGTATCGTGTCATTTATAATGCAATTGAAGATGTGGAAGCAGCTATGAAAGGTATGCTTGATCCGGTATTTGAAGAACAAGTGCTTGGACACGCAGAAGTGCGTCAAACATTTAAAGCATCCGGAGTTGGTACCATTGCCGGTTCCTATGTACTTGATGGTATGTTTGAACGTGGATGTTCAGCACGTATCATCCGTGACGGTATCGTAATCTTTGATGGAGCACTCGCTTCTCTGAAACGTTTTAAAGATGACGTAAAAGAAGTGAAAGCAGGATATGAATGTGGATTTGTTTTCGATAAATTCAACGATATCAAAGAAGGTGACCAGGTAGAAGCATACAAGATGGTTGAAATTCCAAGATAATTATAGAAAAGAGGAATTGATTTGAGAAAAAACAGTATTAAAAATACAAGAGTCAATGGTGAAGTGCAAAGAGAACTCAGCAATATTATCCGTGGGGGTATAAAAGACCCACGGGTAGCACCGATGACTTCTGTTGTAGCAGTTGAGGTGGCACCTGATTTAAAGACTTGTAAAGCATATATCAGTGTATTCGGTGATGAAAAAATGCAAGCAGATACGATTAAAGGTCTGCAAAGCGCAGAAGGCTTTATTCGCCGTGAATTGGCAAGAACTTTAAATATGCGCAATACACCTCAAATAACCTTTGTCATGGATCAATCTATCGCATATGGCGTTGCCATGTCTAAAAAGATTGATGATGTCACAAAAGATTTAAAGGATGAGGATAAATAAAATGTTAAAACATGTATTGTCACAGGCAAAAACAGTCGCAATCGGTGGACATATTCGTCCGGACGGGGACTGCTTGGGCTCCTGTATGGCATTATACCAATATATCAAAAAATGTTTTCCGCAGGTGCAAGTTGATTTATATCTGGAAAAAGCACCGGAATGTTTTGATATGTTTGAAGGAATCAAAGAAATATGTCATGAAATCAAAGAAGAGAAAGCATATGACTTATTTGTCGCATTGGATTGTGCAGATTCCGGTCGATTAGGTTTCTCAGAAATTCTATTTCAAAAAGCACACAAAACATTTTGTGTGGACCATCATATTAGTAATCCTTCTTATGCGGACGAAAACTATATTGTTCCTGAAGCCAGTTCTACAGCAGAATTGGTTTATCGTTTGCTGGATAAAGAAAAAATCGATACAGAGATTGCCGAGTTTTTGTATTTGGGAATCGCGCATGATACGGGCATTTTTCAGTATTCGTCAACTGCTCCGGAAACCATGGAAGCAGCCGCCTTTTTAATGCGAAAAAAGGTTCGTGCAAACGAGATTATTGATAAGACCTATTATCAGAAGACGTATGAGCAAAACAAAGTGCTTGGAAAAGCATTACAAGACAGCGTCCTCCTTTTGGATGGAAAATGTATTGCTTCATGGATTACCAAAAAGGACATGTCGTTTTTTAACGTGGGACCAAAGGACTTGGAAGGGATTGTAAGTCAATTGCGTGTCACAAAAGACACGGAAGTAGCAATCTTTATCTATGAACTTGGTGAGCAGGAATATAAGATTAGTTTGCGCGCTAATGGAAAGGTCAATGTAAGTGAAGTAGCAAGTTATTTTGGTGGCGGTGGTCACATAAAGGCTGCCGGTCTTACCATGTGTGGCGATATACAGGATATTCTAAATCAATTGACAGCACAGATAAGGAAACAGTTATGATACATGGAATCATCAATATTCACAAAGAAAAAGGATATACATCTCATGACGTAGTTGCCAAAATGAGAGGGATTCTAAAACAAAAGAAAATCGGACATACCGGAACTTTAGACCCAGATGCTACGGGAGTACTTCCTGTTTGTTTAGGGAAAGCCACGAAACTTTGTGATATGCTTACAGACAAAAATAAAACCTATGAAACGGTAATGCTTTTGGGGCGAGTTACAGATACCCAGGATATTTCCGGAACTGTTTTGTCTGAAAAAGACGGCTCTCTTTTAGACGAGAAGATGGTAACAGAGGCAGTTCTGTCATTTGTAGGCGACTATATGCAAGTTCCACCTATGTATTCAGCACTGAAAGTAAATGGAAAGAAACTCTATGAATTAGCACGAGAAGGGATTGAAATAGAGCGCAAAGCACGTCCGGTAAGGATTCTGGATGTTGAAATTTTATCTATAGAATTGCCGCGTGTTAAGATGCGAGTTTCTTGTTCAAAGGGGACCTATATCCGAACGCTTTGCCATGATATTGGTCAAAAACTAGGATGTGGTGCTTGTATGGAAGCATTGATCCGTACAAAAGTCAGTCGTTTTGAACTGAAAGATAGCATCACATTGGAGGAACTCCACAACTTAAATCAAGCTGGAAATTTATCCGATGTTTTGGTTGCTATCGACGCCATGTTTTCGGACTATGAATCTGTTACACTGAAAGAAGAATTTCTTCCGCTTGTATATAATGGGAATGCGTTTCGACCAAACCATCTGGTGAATAACAGGCGTTTTACAGATGGAGAGTTTGTGCGGGTGTATGATAACAAAAAGCAATTTATTGCAATTTATAAGTTTGTAAAAGAAAAAGCTATTTTTAAGATAGAAAAAATGTTTTTTGAAAGGACATAGCATGCAGTACGTTAAGGGGATTGAACATTATCAAAACACAAAATCGTCTGCCATTACACTTGGAAAGTTTGATGGACTTCATCAGGGACACGAACTTTTGATAGAGCGTGTCGTGAAGCATCAGAATGAAGATGGGGTAAGCGGCATTGTATTTGCCTTTGATATGAGTCCGTTATATAAAAAGATAAACAAAGAACCTGATTTTATTTTATCAAATAAGGAAAAGGCGGAACGTTTAGAGGGAAGAGTGGATTATTTCGTTGATTGCCCTTTTGATGAGTCGATTTCAAACATGCAGGCAGAAGATTTTATAGAGGAAGTGTTAGTCAAGCGTTTCCGAGCAAAATATATCATCGTTGGAACAGATTTTGGTTTCGGATATGGAAAACGTGGTGATTGCCATATGCTTCAAAAATATAGCGATAAATATGGTTATCAAGTAGAGGTGATAGAAAAAAAGACCTATCATGGCAAAGAAATCAGCAGTACTTATATCAAAGAGGAAATCAAAAAAGGAAACACAGAACTTGCGAATACGCTTTTAGGATATAATTATTTTGAGAATGACAAAAAACATTTTGACAACATATAGAAGTTGTGTTACACTACTTGGGTGAAACCGAGGTTCGGTAATTGGAAACTCCAACCGTTACTTAATCTCAGGCGTTTATTAAAGAATTATAGGAGGATTAAACAATGATCGCAAAAGAAAAGAAACAAGCAATCATGGCAGAATATGCCAGAACAGAAGGCGACACAGGTTCACCGGAAGTTCAAGTAGCTGTATTGACAGCAAGAATCAACGAATTAACAGAACACTTTAAGGCGAATCCAAAGGATCACCACTCAAGAAGAGGTCTTCTTAAAATGGTAGGTCAAAGACGTGGTTTACTTGCTTACTTAAAGAAAACTGATATTGAAAGATATCGTTCTTTGATTGAAAGATTAGGATTAAGAAAATAATTAAAGGATTCAAATTATACAGACACACAACACAACAAGAAAGAGCAGACGTTATGGTCTGCTCTTTTATACATTACGAGAGGAGACTTGTTATGAATAAAACACCTTTTGTGACAAAAGAACAATTGGATGAAATTATTAAAAAATATCCAACTCCGTTTCATTTGTATGACGAGAAAGGAATTCGTGAAAATGCCAAAGCATTAAAAGAAGCTTTTGCATGGAACAAAGGATTTAAGGAATACTTTGCAGTCAAAGCAACTCCAAATCCATTTCTTATCAATATTTTGAGAGAATACGGATGTGGTTGTGACTGTTCATCATATACCGAGCTGATGCTTTCAGAAGCAGTCGGAGCAACCGGACATGAGATTATGTTTTCTTCGAATGCCACACCGGCAGAAGAATTTGTTTATGCAGATAAACTGGGGGCTATCATCAATCTGGATGATTTTACCCATATTGATTTTTTGGAAAAAGCAATCGGACATATTCCGGAAACCATCAGCTGTAGATATAACCCGGGTGGACTATTCCAAATAAGCAATGACATTATGGATAATCCGGGAGACTCCAAATACGGAATGACAACAGAGCAGATGTTTGAAGCCTTTAAGATATTGAAAGAAAAAGGGGCAAAACATTTTGGTATTCATTCGTTTTTGGCAAGCAACACTGTGACGAATGAATATTATCCGGTTCTTGCAAAAATGCTATTTGAATTAGCGGTGAAGTTGAAGAAAGAAACAGGTGTGCATATTGCATTTATCAATCTCTCTGGTGGAATTGGCATTCCTTATCGACCGGAGCAGGAGCCAAATGATATTAGAATTATCGGAGAAGGAGTGCGAAAGGCATATGAAGAAATCCTGATTCCGGAAGGAATGGGAGATGTTGCGATTTACACAGAACTGGGACGTTATATGATGGGACCATACGGATGTCTTGTTACGAAAGCGGTTCATGAAAAACATATTCACAAAGAATATATCGGATGCGATGCCTGCGCGGTGAACTTGATGCGTCCGGCTATGTATGGAGCATATCATCACATTACCGTTATGGGCAAAGAAGATGCACCTTGCGACCATAAATATGATATTACCGGTTCGCTTTGTGAGAATAATGACAAATTCGCAATTGACCGTAGCTTACCAAAAATTGATATAGGAGATATTCTGGTCATTCATGACACGGGTGCCCATGGATTTGCAATGGGATATAATTATAATGGAAAATTAAAATCTGCAGAACTTTTATTGCAGGAAGATGGTTCGGTGAAATTAATCCGAAGAGCAGAGACACCGAGTGACTATTTTGCAACCTTTGATTGTTTTGAAATCGGCAAAAGGCTATCTTAATTGTTTGGAAAGGAAGTGACTTGAGATGAGTACAGGTTTTTTGATGGATATACCATCTATGAATGTTAAAAATACAAGCACGTCAAAAACAGTATATCGAGGCGGCGGCAACTATGTTGCTATGATAAAAGAAACTTCAAAAGAAGATTATCAAGCGTATTTGAATACACTGAAAGAATATGGTTTTTCCTTACTTGCCGAGAATTGTGAAGGGTGGGGTGGAGCTGTATTTTCTGCTACCTTTACAAGAGGAGAATTGGTTCTTACCGTTGTTCATTATTCGCTTACTCATCAAACCAATATTTCTTTCTACACAGGCCCTGTTTCGAACCGATTGGTGTATAAAGATTCCTATGCCTCTGATACTATAATTCAGGCACATACAAAAATGCACATGCTGGAACTGTGGTGGTTTGGAAATAGCTTTGTGTTTCAACTAAAAAATGGTCATTTCATCATCAGTGATGGTGGATATCGCAATGATTTAGCGTATTTGTTGGATTATTTAGAAACGCTTGCACCAAATGGTCAAAAACCGATTGTAGATGCATGGATTATTACCCATGCGCACGGTGACCATGATGGCGCACTAATGACAATTGTGGAAATGCATCAGGAATGGGCAGAGCGAATCTACGTGGAAGGAATTTATGTCAACGAACCAAATGACGATGTATTAAGAAAGTGTGGTGGACATACACCTCATGCGATTCTTCGGATGGCTGCTAATATGTTCAGAACGTCTACTGGTGAGAGTGCAAAACTCTATCGTCCACAAACCGGACAACGTTATTATTTTTCGGATATCACAATGGACATTCTTTATAGTCAAGAACAGATTGAAGAAGAGAATTACACCAATCTGAATCAGGCATCCACGGTATGTTTATTTACTATAGACGGACAGAAGTGCTTCTTTAGTGGGGATGTACACGAAGATGGATTGGAATTTCTTTTGGAAAACTATACCAAAGACTTTTTTGAGTTTGATTTCTTTACTTTAAACCATCATGGATTTAATACCAGCCAATCATTTTTAGAATGTGCGTCGATTAAAACGGCACTGATTACAAGACCGGATATGGATTTTCCAGCACAAAGAATCCGTGAAACAAACTATCTGACGGAATGCGCGAAAGAGTCCTTGCATTGGGGCGATGGAACCTTGATTTTTACATTTCCGTATACGACCGGCAGTTTTGAACGTTTGCCGAAAAATGATTGGAAATATGATGTTGGTGTAGAAAAACCAAATACCCCGGGACATAAATACTCCCTTTGGGGAAATAATTACACTGGATTTATTTTCGATGCAGATGCTGTTCTGTTCGAAGACGGAACTCTGAAAGCGGATGTGAAACCATTCCTCGCATTTGCAAAAGAGAAAAACTTACACATGTCTGTGTATTCAAACAAAACAACTTCTGAATTACAAGAATGTTTGATGAATGCAGGAATTGCAGAATACTTCGAATTAGTACTAGGAGCTGAAATGCTGAAAGGAAATAATAGGCATTTGGCAGCGTTAACACTCTCGGAAAAGCAATTTCAAACCAACCATCACAAACTAGTGGTTTTATGTAACGGCATAGATGCGGTGGAAGCAATCATGAAAAGCGGTGTAAAAACAGCTGTAATTACAAGCGAAGAGTTGGATGAGGAAACTGATTTAAAAAAATGGAAGGCATTTTCCACACTCGATGAATTTACAGAATATTTAGTATCAAGAGATGTTATCTACGAATAATTAGGAGGATACATTTTGAGTAATAAGATTGTTCTAATTGATGGTCATAGCATATTGAATCGTGCTTTTTATGGCGTTCCGGATTTGACGAATTCGGAAGGTCTTCATACGAATGCCATTTATGGATTCTTAAATATTATGTTTAAAATTTTGGAAGAGGAGCAACCAGAGTATTTAACCGTTGCTTTTGATGTACATGCTCCGACTTTTCGACATGAAATGTATGCAGAGTATAAAGGCACACGCAAGCCAATGCTGGAAGAACTTCGTCAACAGGTTCCTGTAATTAAAGAAGTTCTAAAAGCAATGGGTGTTAAGATCATCGAACAAGCAGGATTAGAAGCAGATGATTTATTGGGAACACTCTCAAAACGTTGCGAAGCAAGGGGAATGGATGTCTCCATTGTTTCGGGAGACCGCGATTTACTTCAATTAGCTACCGAAAAGGTGAAAATTCGAATTCCGAAAACAAAACAGGGGAGAACCGAAGTAGAAGACTATTATGCAAACGACGTAAAGGCACGCTATCAAGTATCTCCGACGGAATTTATTGATTTAAAAGCACTGATGGGAGATTCTTCAGATAATATTCCGGGTGTTCCAAGCATCGGAGAAAAAACAGCCACTAAAATCATTGCGGAATATGGTTCTATCGAGAATGCGTATGAGCATGTGGAGGAAGTAACACCGCCACGAGCTGCGAACGCTTTAAAAGAGCATTATGATTTAGCTAAGCTTAGTAAAATCCTGGCAACCATAAATGTAGATGCTGATTTTTCTTATGATTTAGATGAAGCGAAATTAGGCAATCTTTACACGGAAGAGGCGTATATATATTTCCAAAGATTGCAGTTCAAAAATTTGTTATCAAGATTTGAGGTATCCGGTCCGAAAAATAAAATTGTGGATTGTTTCAAAAAGGTTACAGATTTAAAAGAAGCAGAAGCGATTTTTGCAGAGGCATGCAATCAAAAAGTAGTAGGTGTCTCATTTTATAAAGATACAACGAATATATTGCCATTATTTTTGATGGATGCAGGCCTTACAGGTGTGGGAATCGCATTTTCGAATAAAGATATATATGTCATTACGACTGAAAATGGAATCTCAATATCATATTTGTTAAATCAAATACTTGAGTTGTCAAAGCGGGTAGAACACCTGTCTGTATTCAATCTTAAGAGGGCAATGGAATATATTACCGGAGTGGAAGAAACGGTTTGCTTTGATGGGATTATTGCGGCATATTTATTAAATCCGTTGAAGAATGATTATGAATTTACGGATATTGCAAGAGAACAATTAGACATTCTCATTGATGATAAAATAGATGAATTGCAGACATGCTTTTATGAAGCTTTTGTGGCGTTTGGATGTTATCAGCCATTGATGAATAAGTTGGCGGAAACAAAAATGGAAGGCTTGTTTTTGCACATAGAAATGCCATTAATATTTGCACTCTATGAAATGGAGAAAAACGGAGTGAAAGTCGAGGCTCCGGCTCTCAAAATATATGGAGAACAATTAGGAAAACAGATTGTAGAACTTGAAAAACAGATTTATGAAATGACCGGGGAAGAATTTAATATCAATTCACCGAAGCAATTAGCTGTAGTGTTGTTTGAACATTTAGGACTTCCAAACGGGAAGAAAACCAAAACCGGTTATTCCACATCTGCCGATATCTTAGAGAAACTTGCTCCGGATTATCCGGTCGTTTCTAAAATATTAGAATATCGTCAACTGACGAAATTGAAGTCAACATATGCAGACGGGCTCGCAAACTATATCAGTGAAGACGGAAGGATTCACGGGAAGTTCAACCAAACGATTACAGCCACAGGGCGTATTAGCAGTACAGAACCAAATTTGCAAAACATTCCGGTTCGTATGGAACTTGGACGTTTGATTCGAAAAGTATTTGTACCGGAGGACAACTATGTTTTTGTGGATGCGGACTATTCGCAGATTGAATTGCGTATTTTGGCGCATTGCTCCGGAGATGAGCAGTTAATCAATGCTTACAAGGAAGCCAGAGATATTCATCGTATTACGGCATCCCAAGTATTTCATATTCCTTTTGAGGAAGTTACAGATTTGCAAAGAAGAAACGCGAAGGCAGTAAACTTTGGTATCGTATATGGAATTAGTTCTTTTGGATTGAGTCAGGATTTGAGTATTACAAAAAAAGAAGCAGCGCAGTATATTGAAAATTATTTTAATACGTATCCGGGAATTAAACAATTTTTAGATCAAGCGGTTGCTTCGGGGAAAAAACAAGGTTACGTGACTACCTTGTTCGGCAGAAGACGACCGATTCCGGAACTGTCTTCCGGTAATTTTATGCAACGTTCTTTTGGCGAGCGTGTGGCTATGAATTCTCCAATTCAGGGAACAGCTGCAGATATTATGAAGATTGCCATGATAGGTGTGCATAAGCGCTTAAAAGAGGAAGGCTTAAAGTCAAGGTTGGTGTTGCAAGTGCATGATGAACTTTTGATTGAAGCACACAAATCCGAAGTTGATAGAGTGAAAGAGATTCTTGCCTATGAGATGGAACATGCAGCGAGCCTATCCGTGCCGTTGGATGTGGAAATGCAAGTGGGCGATAATTGGTATGAGGCAAAATAATGAATGTAATTGGAATTACAGGAGGGATCGGCTCCGGAAAGAGCCGTGTCCTCGCCTATTTGGAAGAACAATTTTCTGCAGTGGTTTGCCAGGCTGATCATGTGGCGTGGGAACTACAGAAACCGGGTCAAAACTGTTATCAGGAGATTGTTCATGAATTCGGAAAAGAAATTTTGAATGAAGATGCTACGATTAATCGTAGTAAATTAGGGAAAATTGTATTTGCAGATGATAAAAAACTGCAAAAATTAAATCAAATTATGCATCCGGCAGTAAAAGAATATATTGTGAGTCTGCTTGAGGAAGAGAAGAAAAAAGGAACGAACTGTTTTGTAATAGAGGCCGCTTTGCTTTTAGAAGATAACTATGCCCAAATTTGTGATGAGCTATGGTATATCTATGCAGATGAACAAGTACGCCGTCAACGATTGAAAGAGAACAGACAGTATGATGATGACAAAATTAGTACCATCATGCAGAATCAATTATCAGAAGTATCTTTTCGCGAACAATGTAAAGTAGTCATTGACAACAGTGGCGATTTTTCTGATACTTGTAATCAGATAAAAAAAGCAATGAAACTTTAGGAGAAATATATGAGACTATGCAGCATAGCAAGTGGAAGTAGCGGAAACTGCATTTATGTAGGAAGTAAAAAAACGCACTTGCTGGTAGACACCGGAATCAGCAAAAAAAGAATAGAAGAAGGATTAGCACAACTTGATCTTACCGGTGAGATGATAAGCGGAATTTTAATCACACATGAACATACCGACCATATACAAGGTTTAGGCGTGTTTTGCCGAAAGTATCAAATCCCTGTTTATGCAACACGCGGTACCTTAGCCGGAATTGGTTCATACAAATCTCTGGGCGATATACCGGATGGCATTTTGCATGAAATTTCTGCAGATCATGCCTTTGAAATAGGAGATTTAGTAATCACTCCTTTTTCCATTTCACATGACGCAAATGAGCCTACCGGCTTTCGTATAACGAAGGGGGATAAATCGATTGCTATTGCAACAGATTTGGGCGTTTATGATGATTATACAATTCGCAATCTGGAAGATTTAAGTGCGCTAGTATTGGAAGCTAATCACGATGTTCATATGGTGGAAGTCGGACCTTATCCTTATCCATTAAAACAGCGTGTTTTAGGTGACTGTGGACACCTTTCTAACGAAGCATCCGGACGTTTGCTTTGCAACATATTGCATGATAAATTGAAATATATAATACTCGGACATTTGAGTAAGGATAATAATTTTCCGGAACTTGCTTATGAGACGGTAAAATTAGAGGTAACAATGGGCGATACACCATATCATGGGGAAGATATTTCGTTGGTGGTTGCAGATAGAGATAAAATTTCGAAAATATTCATGATTTGATGGAGGAAAACTATGAAAAAATGTATTATCACAGTAGTTGGGAAAGATACTGTAGGAATTATTGCAAAAGTTTGTACATATTTAGCAGATAGCCAAATTAATATTTTAGACATTTCCCAAACAATCGTACAAGGGTATTTAAATATGATGATGATTACCGATGTGTCAATGACAAATAAAGATTTTGGTAATGTGGCTGAAGAATTAGAAGCACTCGGCAATCAAATCGGTGTGACGATTCGTTGCCAACGTGCGGAAATCTTTGAAAAAATGCATAGACTTTAATTTAAAAGCAGGAGATTACTATGATTAACATATACGAAGTTACCGAAACAAATCAGATGATTAGTGATGAAAACTTGGACGTTCGAACCATTACTTTGGGTATCAGTCTCATGGATTGTATCGATTCTGATTTGAATAAATTAAATGAAAATATCTATAATAAGATTACAACTATTGCAAAAGATTTAGTTTCTACCGGTCAGGCAATTGAACGTGAATTTGGAATTCCGATTGTAAATAAGCGTATTTCTATTACGCCTATTTCTTTGGTAGGCGCTGCAGCATGTAAAACATCGGCTGATTTTGTGACAATTGCAAAAACATTGGATCGTGCTGCGCAGACAGTGGGTGTAAACTTTATCGGAGGATACTCTGCTTTGGTTTCCAAAGGAATGACACCGGCAGAGGAGCAATTAATTCGCTCCATCCCCGAAGCGCTGGCAAATACAGAACGAGTTTGTAGTTCTGTGAATGTTGGCTCCACAAAAACAGGAATCAATATGGATGCTGTCAAACTTTGTGGAGAAATTATTAAGGAAACAGCCGAAGCTACCAAAGAGAGGGATTCTCTTGGATGCGCAAAATTAGTTATTTTTTGCAATGCACCGGATGATAATCCGTTCATGGCAGGCGCTTTTTTAGGTGTTACTGAGGCGGATGCAATTATCAATGTCGGTGTCAGTGGACCGGGCGTTGTAAAGCACGCCATTGAACAAGTAAGAGGAAAGGGCTTTGAAGCACTTTGTGAGACGATTAAGAAAACGGCATTTAAAATCACCAGAG
>CAMFVG010000012.1 GCA_945992055.1 uncultured Clostridia bacterium
ACGCTCCGCGCAGGATGCGCAGAGACGCGTACAAGGAATGCATTGCTACGCAATCGCGTCTCGCGCGAGAGTTTGCAAGCAAACTCTTTTTTACATAATTATACATTACAACATTGCAAAGCATTCTCTTTTTGTAGTATAATGAATCAGAATGTACAAATATAAGAATGATAGAAAACAAGGGGTAGGAAATGAGTCGAAGAGAACTAAGAGAACACGTTTTTAGGATGTTATTTCGTATCGAATTTAATAACGATGAGGAAATGAAGGAGCAGGAAATTTTCTTTTTTGAGGATTTGGAAGAAGCTGCCGGTAAAGATCAAGAGTATATTTTAAACAAATACAGAGCAATTGTAGAGAAAAAAGAAGAAATTGATACACTTTTGAATCGGGTAACAGAGGGTTGGAAAACATCTCGAATGAACAGAGTAGATTTAACGATTTTAAGATTAGCTACTTATGAAGTTGTATGGGATGAGGATGTACCGACCGGTGTTGCGATTAACGAAGCGGTAGAACTGGCGAAGAAGTATAGCAGCGATGAAGGTCCGTCATTTGTGAATGGTATCCTTGCAAAAGTAGCAAATTAGGAGTAATAAAATGCGCAATGTATATTCAGTAAAACAAGTGAATGCATATATCAAAAATATGTTTACACAAGATTTCATGCTGAATCGGATTTATATCAAAGGAGAGGTGTCCAATTGCAAGTATCACACATCCGGTCACATTTACTTTTCGTTAAAAGATGAGTCAGGATCAATCGCTTGTATTATGTTTGCGGGACAGAGAAGCGGTCTTACTTTTCGTATGGGGGATGGACAGCAAGTAATTGTATTGGGTAATGTAACCACCTATGAACGTGATGGAAAATATCAACTGTATGCGAAAGAGATTCTTTTAGACGGTGCCGGTCTCTTGCATGAGAGATTTGAAGCATTGAAGAAAGAACTGGAGGAAATGGGCATGTTTGCTAAGGAGTACAAGCAGCCAATTCCTCGCTTTGCAAAACGAATCGGAATTGTGACAGCCCCTACCGGAGCTGCGATTCGTGATATTATGAATGTTTCAGCGAGAAGAAATCCTTACGTGCAATTAATTTTGTATCCCGCCTTGGTTCAAGGAGAGGGAGCAGCAGCAAGTATCGTGAAAGGTATTGAGATGCTTGACAAACAACAAGTAGACCTTATCATCGTTGGTCGTGGAGGCGGCTCCATCGAGGATCTTTGGGCGTTTAACGAGGAACTCGTGGCAAGGGCTATTTTTCATTGTAAAACACCGATTATTTCGGCAGTTGGACATGAAACAGATACTACTATTGCAGATTATGTGGCAGATATGAGGGCACCGACACCTTCAGCAGCGGCTGAATTGGCAGTGTTTGAGTATCAGGCATTTCAAAATTTTATAGAAGAGAAACGGATGAAAATGAGACATCTATTTCTTCAGAAATTACGCATTTTACGTATGAAATTGGAGAGCTATCAAGTAAAACTCAACTATTTGCATCCGAGAAATAAGCTGCGCGAAAAACAGCAACGGACAATGGACATAGAGCAACGATTGCGAAATATTATGGAGAAAAAGCTTGTTGTCAGTAAGCAACAACTGGCCATCTACATCGAACGCATGAAAGGGCTTTCTCCGTTAACAAAATTAAATCAAGGATTCTCATATGTGACGACAGAACATGGAAAAGTGGTCAAGAGTATATCCAATCTTCACAGAGATGATAGATTAGCAATTTATATGACAGATGGTATTGTAAATGCCAAAGTAGAAGATACTATCAAGGAGGATTACAATGGCAGAGCAGACATTGGAAACAGTATTTGAACAATTGGATGAAGTAGTGGAAAAATTAGAAGGCGAAGACCTGTCTTTAGAAGAGTCTTTTCAAATGTATCATAAAGGAATGGATCTGTTGAAAATTTGTAACGAGAAAATAGATACGATTGAAAAGAAAATGATGATTTTGGATGAAAATGGTGAGCAACATGAGTTTTAAAGAAAAACAGATAAAAAAGGTGCAAGAAATAGAGCATGTTTTGCAGAAGTACCTTCCGAAACAAGAGGGTTACCAGAAATTAATTATGGAGGCCATGGAATACAATGTGATGGCCGGGGGCAAAAGATTGCGTCCGATGTTGATGAAAGAGACCTATCGATTGTTCGGTGGTGAGGGAGATTTGGTGGAACCGTTTATGGCAGCCATTGAAATGATTCATACCTATTCCTTGGTGCATGATGACCTTCCGGCAATGGACAATGATGATTATCGCCGTGGACGCAAAACAACCCATGTAGTTTATGGGGAAGCGATGGGTATTCTTGTAGGGGATGCGTTGTTGAATTTTGCGTTTGAAACGGCGACAAAAGCATTTTCCATGTACCCGGAAAAAAGTGTACAAATCGGAAAAGCAATGCAGGTACTTTCCCAAAAAGCAGGCATTTATGGGATGATTGGCGGACAAGTAGTTGATGTTGCATCTGCGGGTAATGCTATTTCGAAAGAAATACTCGATTTCATATATGAGTTAAAAACAAGTGCATTGATTGAAGGCGCTATGATGGTTGGAGCAATTTTAGCAGGAGCAACGGAACAAGAGGTTCAGGTTGTTGAAAAGATTGCAAAAAGTGTTGGGATTGCATTTCAGATACAGGATGATATTTTGGATGTGACCAGCACGGCTGAAGTGCTTGGGAAACCGATTTTAAGCGATGAAAAGAACGAAAAGACTACATATGTGACTTTGGTTGGACTTGAGAAAGCGAAGCAATATGTGGAAAGTATATCGATGGAAGCAATTGCATTGCTGCAAGGTTTTAAAGCAGAAGATTCTTTCTTGGAAGAACTTTTAAAATCACTGATTCACAGAGAAAAATAAAGGAGAGCTCTTATGATACTGGAGCGGATTCGGAAAGAGAACGACATCAAAAAATTAAAATGGGATGAATTAGATGTTTTAGCAGCTGAAATTCGTCAATTTCTTGTGGAAAATGTCAGTAAGACCGGAGGCCATTTGGCTTCTAATCTTGGAGTTGTTGAACTTACTATGGCAATGCATTTGGCTTTTTCATTCCCGGAAGATAAGATTATTTGGGATGTAGGACATCAATCCTATACACATAAAATTCTGACAGGGCGGAAAGAGAGGTTTACTACGCTACGACAATACGGAGGCATGAGTGGATTTCCAAAACGCAAGGAAAGCCCTTGTGATGCTTTCGATACGGGACACAGCTCTACTTCTATTTCTGCTGGGTTGGGTTATGTGGAAGCGAGAGAAATCCTTGGCGAAGATTATAAAGTGGCAGCAGTCATCGGGGATGGGTCTTTGACAGGCGGCATGGCCTTTGAAGCACTAAACAATGCGGCGAATTTGAAGAGTAACTATATTATCGTATTAAACGACAACAATATGTCTATTTCAGAAAATGTAGGAGGTTTATCCATGTATTTGGATGGTCTTCGTACTGCCGATTTTTATAATGAATTAAAAAGAGGTGTGACCAATACCTTGCAAAAAATTCCGGGACTTGGAAGTCATATCGTTTCCGGAATTCGAAAAACAAAGAATGGTATTAAGCAGTTGTTTGTACCGGGGATGTTATTTGAAGATATGGGAATTACTTATTTGGGACCGGTGGATGGACACGATATTAAGAAACTGTATCGTACTTTTAGGGAAGCGCAGAAAATGGATCATGCAGTGTTAGTTCATGTGCTTACGACGAAAGGAAAGGGATATGCTCCGGCAGAGAAAAATCCTTCTAAATTCCATGGAGTTACGCCATTTAATCTAGAAACAGGTACTGCAATAAAAGAAAAAGAAAAGGATTCATACACGGATGTTTTTGCAGAAGTAATGTGCGAATTAGGAGAGGAAGATTCCAAAGTGGTTGCAATTACGGCAGCCATGAAGGCGGGCACTGGACTGTGTAAATTTCAAGAAAAATTTCCAAATCGTTTTTTTGACGTAGGGATTGCAGAAGGACATGCAGTTACCTTTGCTGCAGGACTTGCGGCAGCAGGTTTGAAACCTGTATTTTCAGTCTACTCTGCATTTTTACAGCGAGGATACGATCAGATTGTACACGATGTGTGTATGCAGAACCTTCCGGTTGTGTTTGCAATCGACCGAGCAGGTTTGGTTGGCAGTGATGGGGAAACCCATCAGGGAGCTTATGATGTGGCGTATTTGAATCACATTCCAAATATGACCATCCTTGCACCAAAGAATCGCTGGGAATTGAAAGCAATGTTAAAATTTGCTGTTTCATATGATGGGCCGATTGCCATACGTTATCCGAGAGGGGATGCTTATGAGGGGCTTATTCAGCATCAAAAGACTATTGAACATGGAAAAAGTGAAGTGATATATGAGGAGTCGGATATTGCGATTCTCTCCGTTGGACATATGATGGAAGTGGCAGAGCAGGTGTGGACCTGTTTGAAAGAAAAAGGGTATTCTTGTAGCCTTGTAAATAGCCGGTTTATAAAGCCGATGGACACAGAAGTTCTGCATGAATTGGCTAAAAATCATAAAATGCTTGTTACAATAGAGGAAGCAGCATGCTTCGGTGGTTATGGCGAACAGGTTTTAAATTATGTAGCAGAGCAAGGCTTAAATGTTAAAGTTATAGTAAATGGAATACCGGATGTTTATGTGGAACACGGAAGCATCACACAATTAAGAGAAAAAATTCAATTAGATGCGGACTCTATCTTAGGAAAAATTGAATTTGCATGGAGTCAATTATCATAATAGGAGAATACATGAAGGAACGTTTAGACGTATTATTAGTGAAAAGGAATTTAGTAGAATCACGTGAAAAAGCAAAGGCTATTATTATGTCCGGAAACGTGTTTGTAGAAGGACAGAGGGAAGATAAGGCCGGAAGTACATTTTCAGATGAGGTTCAGATTGAAATCAAGGGACATACCCTTCCTTATGTTAGTCGAGGTGGACTGAAATTGGAAAAGGCAGTTGCTAATTTTGCAGTCGATTTGCAGGATAAGGTTTGTACAGATGTAGGGTCTTCTACCGGAGGCTTTACGGATTGTATGCTTCAAAATGGAGCTAAAAAAGTATTTGCAATTGATGTAGGAAGAGGACAACTTGCATGGAAGTTGCGTCAGGATGAACGTGTAATATGCATGGAAAAGACAAATATTCGCTATGTGACGCCGGAGGATTTGGGGGAAGAAATTGATTTCTCATCTATAGATGTTTCTTTTATCTCGCTTACAAAAGTGTTACTTCCTATCCGAAATTACCTGAAATCGGATGGTCAGATTGTAGCACTGATTAAACCACAGTTTGAAGCAGGACGGGAAAAAGTAGGAAAAAAAGGTGTGGTGCGTGAAAAAAGTACGCATTATGAAGTGATAGAGATGGTTTTATCCTATGCGGTATCCATAGGCTTCACTGTGCTGGATTTGGATTTTTCACCGATTAAAGGACCGGAAGGAAATATCGAATATTTAGCACATTTACAAAAGACAGAAACAATTGGCACGATAACAGATGTGAGTATAGATTGGAAACAGATTGTAGAAAATGCATTTGAAACTCTTGCAAAATAAAGGTGGGAGGATACATGAATAAGTTTTATGTTATTACCAACAAAACGAAGGATCAGACGTTGGAGATTACTTATCAAATTAAAAATTACATTGAAAGCAAGGGAAAAGAGTGCTGTTTGGCAGTGGAAGACATGGACATTCCAAAAGGGACAGATTGTATTCTCGTTTTAGGAGGAGATGGAACCCTGATTCGTGCTGCCCGCGACCTATATTCGACTGATGTTCCAATGCTTGGCATTAACATGGGAACATTGGGATATCTCACGGAAGCTGAAGTAAGCAATATAGAAGAGTGCTTGGAGCAGTTGATACATGGGGAGATCCATGTAGAAAGACGTATGATGTTAAAAGGTGTTGTTAACGAAGAAACAGAAGATGTTGCATTAAATGATATTGTATTGACACGATCTGGAACTTTGCGAGTGATACAGTTTAATGTTTATGTAAATGGAGAACTTCTAAATACATACCATGCAGATGGTGTGATTGTGTCAACGCCGACGGGAACAACCGCTTATAATTTGTCCGCAGGAGGACCGATTGTGGAACCCACGGCTGCTATGATTGTAGTTACACCTATTTGCTCGCATGCACTTAATGCGAGCAGTATTGTGCTTTCGGCAGAGGATGAGATTATCCTTGAAGTCGGTGAAGGACGAGATGGAGGAGAAGAGAAAGCCAGTATTTCCTTCGATGGAGAAAATAACTTTGAACTATGTACCGGTGAACGCATTTTCATCAGTAGAGCAAAGGATGTTACGAAATTATTGAAATTAAGCAAGGTTAGTTTCTTGGAAATATTAAGAAAGAAAATGAAAGGAAACTAGTAATGAAAGTTAACAGACATGTAAAAATTGTAGAATTAGTAAATAAATATACCATTGAGACACAGGAAGATTTGACAGAACATCTAAAAAAAGAAGGGTTTCAGGTGACACAGGCAACCGTTTCCAGAGACATTCGTGATTTGAAATTGACGAAGGTACAAACGGATGATGGTAGACAAAAATATGTCGTTCTGAAAGCGACTGAAAATGCTTTGCGTGATAAATACATCCGAATCTTGAAGGATGGTTTTGTGTCCATGGACATGGCAATGAATATTATTGTGATTAAAACAGTGTCCGGAATGGCTATGGCAGTGGGGGCAGCGATTGACGAAATGCATTGGAACGAAGTGGTTGGATGTATTGCAGGGGATGATACCATTATGTGTGCGGTACGAACACTGGAGGATACGTCTGTAGTAATGGATAAAATTAGAAAAATTGTGTTGTAGTTCGAGAGAAAAGTACTTGGGAGAAACAGATGTTACATAATTTGTATGTAAAAAATCTTGCCTTAATAGACGAGATTGAAGTGGAATTTAAAGAAGGGTTAAATATTTTAACTGGAGAGACAGGAGCCGGGAAGTCCATTATTCTTGGCTCTATTAATCTTGCCCTTGGAGGAAGATATTCTTCGGAAATTTTGCGAGATGAGGAACAGGCTGGTTATGTAGAACTTACATTTTTTGTGGAAAATGAAGAACAGATTGCCATGCTAAAGGAACTGGATGTTTTCCCAGAAGATGGAGCGGTTATTCTTAGTCGAAAATTGATTGGGAAAAGAAGCGTTAGCAAGATAAACGGAGAAACCGTATCGGTTTCTCAATTAAAAGCGATTGCGGAGATCCTGATAGACATTCATGGGCAACATGAGCATCAATCACTCCTATACAAGAAAAATCATTTGAAGATATTAGATGAATTTTCAAAAGATGTGATTGGTAATGTCAAAGAAGAAATAGACAAAAACTATGGCATCTATCGAAAATATAAAGAAGAATTGGAGCATGCTAATTTGGATGAGAAGGAACGTGAAAAAGAAATCCGTTTCCTAGAATTTGAAATCCAAGAAATCAGGGATGCTAATTTGCAGGAGCAGGAAGATGAAGTTTTAGAAGAACAATATCGTCGCATGATAAATGGAAAGAGAATTACTGCCAATCTGGAGGAAGCATATGGATATACGGCATATGGAAACCAGAATGCCAGTGATTCCATCAGTAGGGCAATTCATTGTTTGCAGGAAGCAGCACGCTATGATGATCAGGCGGAAGGATTGTATCATCAATTGGCAGATGTGGATAATCTGTTGAATGATTTCAATCGAGAACTTTCAGATTACAGCAAATCTTTTGAATTTTCAGAAGAGGAATTTCATGAAACAGAAACTCGATTAAATGAAATTAATCGTTTAAAATCAAAATATGGAAACAACATAGCAGATATTCTTGCATATTGCGAGGAGAAAGAAGAAAAACTAATAAAACTGCAGGATTATGATACTTATCTTGGAGCCCTTCGCGAAAAACTTCATGGTGCGGAGAAGAAGTTGCAGGAAGCTTCGAGGGAATTATCAAATCTTCGGAAAGCACAAGCAAAAGAGCTGGAAGTGGTAATTAAAGAAGGACTTCAGGAATTAAATTTTTTGGATGTGCAGTTTGAGATTGTGTTTGGGACATTGGAACATTATACAGCAAATGGAGTGGATGACGTGGAATTTATGATTTCCATGAATCCGGGAGAACCAATCAAATCTTTAGGAGAAGTGGCTTCCGGAGGAGAACTTTCCCGTATTATGCTGGCTATTAAAACAGTGATGGCAGAAAAGGATGACATTGAGACCTTGATTTTTGATGAAATTGATGTGGGAATCAGCGGAAGAACCGCCCAAAAGGTATCCGAAAAAATGGCGGTGATTGGAAAAAATCATCAGGTTATATGTATTACTCATTTGGCACAGATTGCGGCTATGGCTGACGCCCACTATGCGATTGAAAAACGGGTAGAAAACGGAAAGACGAAGACCAGCATAAGTTTGTTAAAGGAACAGGAAGAGATTTTAGAAATTGCCAGAATTTTAGGTGGTGCGGAAATTACGGATAAGATTTTACAGAGTGCTGCTGAAATGAAAGAATTGGCAAAGGGTGTAAAATAAAACAAGATTGAAAAAGAGAATATTCCACATAATAAAGCAGACGCTTCAAAAAGAAGTGTCTGCTTTATTATTGAAGGAGGTTGTGGAATGCGAAGATGGTGGTATCGACGGATTTTGGTTATGTTTCTGGTGCTGACATCTGTATTAAGTGCCGGATTTGGAATGGAACAGATTCAGGCAGAAGCAGAGAAGCGAGAAGCCAGTACGAATACAATAGAATCTCACAAGTTAATTCCAGGTGGGATGACAATTGGGATATATATGGAAACAGATGGAGTTTTGGTATTAGGTACAGATTTTATAAAAGGGAAAGATGGTCAGTCATATGAACCGGCAAAAAATCTGATTAAGACAGGAGATTACATTATTGGTATTAACGGAAACGAAATTAACAGAAAAAAGGAATTGACAGAAGTTGTCAAGCAATTGGAAACGGAAGATGTAGTGCTTCGCGTTCGTCGTGAAGGAGAAGAGATAGATGTTAGGATCCTTGCGGTCGAAGTAGGAGCAAAGCAATACAAACTTGGTATTTGGGTCAAAGATAATGTGCAAGGCCTAGGAACAGTGACGTATTTGACAAGTGACAATCAGTTTGGAGCATTGGGTCACGGTATACATGATACTGACAGTGATGAGTTAATCGAAATTTCAAAAGGAGTATCCTACAAAACCAGTATCATAGGGATTACCAAGAGCGTGAGAGGGGAACCGGGTGGCCTGGAAGGTGTGATTATTTATAATCGTTATAATAAGTTGGGTACGATAGAAAAAAATACAGAGAATGGTATTTACGGAACCTTGAATGAAGAAAACGTTCCACTTTTACAGGAACAATCTGTGGAGATTTGTAAAAAGAAAGATATTGAAATCGGAGATGCGACTATTCGATGCACGGTTGATGATGAAATTAAAGAGTATGCTATCAAGATTAAAAATGTCGACTATTATACCGCAAATGTAAATAAGGGTATTATTATAGAGGTGGTTGACCCGGAGCTTATAGAATTGACCGGAGGAATAGTTCAGGGAATGAGCGGTAGCCCGATTTTGCAGAACGGAAAGATAGTAGGCGCTGTGACACATGTGTTTGTAAATGATCCCACAAAAGGATATGGGATATTTATAGAAGATATGCTAAAGCAATGAGAAAGGCAGAGAGAAAAAACTCTCTGCTTTTTTGAAATTATGTGCTATAATAAAACAGTTATAGCAGAACGAAAGAGAAACTAGGGGGGGCAAAAAGATGTGGTTTTGGTTATCTATTATAACATTAGTATGTTGGTCAGGGTCTGATTTGTTTTCCAAGATTGGATGCCGAGATGCAAAAGATAAGTATAGTCATTTGAAGATGACAATTGCAGTGGGAGTAGTAATGGGACTGCACGCATTGTATGAGATATTTGTTAGTCAGGTAGAAATTTCCTTGGATGTTATGCTTACATATTTGCCGGTATCCTTATTGTATATTGGTTCTATGATGATGGGATATTGGGGACTTCGTTATATTGAACTTTCAATTTCGTCACCAATCTGCAATTCATCCGGAGCATTGGTAGCAGTAGCAACTCTTATTATGGTAGGTTTTAAAGGATATTCCCCGTTGGCTTTAGGGGCGGTGGCATTGGTTTGTGTTGGTGCCATTGGATTAGGAGTTGTGGATTACTTTGAGGATGAAGAGATGCGTGCAGAAAGACAGAAGGCAAGTAATTATAAGTACGCAAAGAGTCTGATTGCTTTGGCGCTTCCGGTTGCATATTGTATTTTAGATGCAGCGGGTACGTTTGCAGATAATCGAGTTCTGGAAGTGTTAAACGAAGATAGTGCAAATGTAGCTTATGAATTAACCTTTTTGTTTGTAGGAGTTCTCTGCTTCATTTATGTTGTGCTCATCAAAAAACAAAAGTTGGTTCCGAAGATGGAAGCACCGAAATATGTAGGTGCCATCTGTGAGACAGCAGGACAATTTGCCTATATCTATGCCATTGCAGATACCAGTCATTTGGCAATGTCAGCACCGATTATTTCTTCCTACTGTGCAGCTTCTGTTTTGTGGAGTAGAATTTTCTTGAAAGAAAAATTATCGATAAAGCATTATTTGATGATTGGACTCATCGTCATCGGGATTGCAATTATGGGATTTTTAGATATGTAAGGATGAAATATGAACAGTGATTTTTCAAAAGGAAAAGTATGGAAAAACATCATAGAGCAGGCAATTCCTTTGACCATTGCTGAGTTTGTACATTTACTATATAACATTGTGGATCGTATATACATTGGCCATTTGGACATTCCAAATAATATGGCACTTACGGGAATTGGTCTTACCTTCCCGGTGGTAGCTTTGATCGCCGCATTTACGGCTCTTTACGGACGAGGTGGTACGCCATTGTTTTCCATGGCAAGAGGAGCAAAGGATGAAACGGAAGCGGAAAAGATTATGGGGAATTCGTTCACTCTGCTAGTGGTTACATCTTTTGTATTATTTTTTGCGTGCTATTGTTTTCGCAGACCAATCCTATACTTGTTCGGAGCCAGTGATGCGTCGTATCAATACGCAAATGAATATTTACAGATATATATTCTAGGGACTCCTTTTGCGATGATTACCACAGGTATGAACGGATTTATTAATGCACAAGGATTTCCTAAAATCGGAATGATGACGACAATCTTGGGTGCGGTACTTAATCTGATTTTAGATCCTGTCTTCATTTTTGGATTCAATATGGATGTGCAGGGTGCAGCAATTGCAACCGTTATCAGTCAAGTGGTATCGGCGATATGGGTTATCTGCTTCTTAAAGAGTAAGAGAGCTATCGTTACATTGAAAAGGAGTTGCTTAAAAGTAGAGTGGAAGCGAGCAAAATCCATCATGACTTTAGGAGCGTCCGGTTTTATTGTACAAGGCACCAATTGTTTGGTTCAGGCAGTTTGCAATGTGACTTTGCAGAGTTATGGAGGAGATTTGTATGTTGGAATCATGACTGTTCTGAATTCTGTAAGAGAAATACTAGGTCTTCCTGTCATGGGAATCACGAATGGTTCTCAACCGGTCTTGGGATATAATTATGGCGCAAAACGAAACGATCGTGTGAAAGAAGGGATTCGGTTTACTGCTATTATTGGAACCATATACACCGTTTTGATGTGGGCTGTAGTTGCACTGTTTCCGAAGTTCTTGTGTCAAATATTTACGGTAGATCCGGAAGTACTGGAAAAGGGCCCTGGAGCGCTTAATATATATTTCTTTGGATTTTTCTTTATGTCCTTCCAATTTGCAGGACAGACTGTATTTCAGGCTTTGGGAAAGTCAAAACAGGCTATTTTCTTTTCCTTATTGCGAAAGGCAGTTATTGTAGTACCACTCACTGTTTTGTTGCCTCAAACAGGCATGGGTGTGAACGGCGTGTTTTGGGCGGAACCCATTTCCAATGCAATTGGAGGGATTTTCTGTTTTACAGCTATGTGGTACAGCGTATATCGGAAATTATAAAAAGAGGATATCACTTCGTGCGAGTGATATCCTTGCTTATTTTTATTGTTCGCTTTTTAGTTTAATTGTTTTCCATTTACCACTGTTATAGCGCCATAGTACTAAAGCGGAGCGGACAATCTGGTCGGTTGCCATAGCAATCCAAGCACCGTATAAACCGAGGCTTGTGGAAACAAGACAAATAGCCACAATCGGTCTTATTAGGAGTACGGTAATAAAGGTAAAGATTGCGGTTGCTTTTGTATCGCCAGCCCCACGTAATCCCCCTGCGATGATAAATTGAGAACTTTGGAAAGGTTGTAAAAATGCGACAAACAGCATAATATGTCCGCCCATTTTTATAATGTTTGGATCACTGTTATATAGTCCTACAATGTTTCCACCAAAGAAAATAAATACCAGAGCAAGAAGGGCGGAAAAGCAAAGACCTACGATTCTAGTTCGACTACAATATGCTTGTGCCATGTCGGTTCTACGTTTTCCAAGGGATTGTCCCATTAAAGTCGTGGCAGATACGGCAAATGCTTGCCCGGTCATAAAGGACAGCGCTTGTATATTCATGCAGACCTGATGGGTTGCATAAGCGGTTGTGCCAAGAGAGGCAACCGTCTTTGCAAAGATAATCATTCCTGCACGCATAAGAAGTTGTTCAATCATAGCAGGAAGTCCAATGTTAAGCATATTTACGAGCACTAGTTTGTTTGGCATAAAACCGAGTTTGCATTCGAGTTTCAAAAAGCCATTTCCGCGAAGCAAAACACCCAGCGCAATAAAGAATGCGACGAACTGTCCGATGACGGTTGCAAGAGAAGCACCGGCAACGCCCATTTCCGGGAAGCCAAAATGTCCAAAGATTAAAAGCCAATTAAATATGACGTTGACAATATTTGCAATTAGGTTATAAATCATGCAAGTGCGTGAATCACCGACCGCTCGTAAGGCAGCAGTAATAGTACTGTTCAGGGCGAAACTTAAAAAACCAATCATTTGAATTTGTAAATATTGGGTAGCCCATTTTGTGACAATTGCTTCGGTGGAACCCATAAAAAGAACCAATGGCTTGGCAAAGAAAAATCCCAGTATGGAAAGTAGCAAGGTTGCTACAAAGGTAAATAAAAGACCTTGTCGTACCACCAAGTTTGCCTGCTTACTGTCGTTGGTCCCTTTGTTTCGGGCAACCAAAGCAGTAATACCTGTATTCATGGCAATAAAAGCCGTCATTAACAAGAATTTCGGCTGTGTGGTTAACCCCACGGCAGCTAAGGCTTGGGTGCCGATTTCTGGATTCGTTTTTCCACCCATGGCACCAACCATCATCAAATCTGCCATGGAGGTTAGTTGAGTAAGTAGGAGTTCCACAAAACTTGGCCAGGCAATGCGGATAATATCTCTATATAATTCGCTGGATTTGATTCCTGAAGGGATCTTTTTTGTGACTTTTAAATTTTCTGACAACGATTCTTCGCCGTAAGGAAGGCGGTCAAGCGTTGTCATTAATCGTTCATTTGTTTTCAAGGATATCACCTGCTTCTAATATTCTACAAATATTATAGACCTTTTTGATGAAAAGGCAATAAAAATCAGTTGTATAATCGTATAAATGGTGGTATATTGCAGGTATGTCAAAGTAAATAAAAACGTGATAGGTGTCAGAATAAAGGAAACTTTGTTTTGGTGAAAAGGGAAGCAGGTGCAAGTCCTGCACGAACTCGTCGCTGTAACGTGGGAGTTTTATTTCAATAGGTCACTGGTGTAAGCCGGGAAGACGAAATAAAGTGATGATTACGAAGTCAGAAGACCTGCCTATAATGGTGCATGGAAGACCACGAGTAATTGGTTAGTACATCGTAAGGGAATTTCAATTTTCCTTTGTTGTTACGGCCTTTTTGCGTGTTTTTGCAGAAGGTCTTTTTATTTTTCTGTGACAAATAAAAAAACAAGAGAAAAGGAGAAAAGAAATGAACAAGAAAAAGGTAATACTGGGTTCTGGAATATTTGTTGTTCTAATTGTTGCATTGACACTGATTTGGACAAATTTCCATGAAAAACCGGTAGAAGGAAGCAAGGAGATTACAATCGAAGTTGTAGATTCAAAAAAAGAATCACAAGTCTATGAATTGAAGACGGATGCAGAGTTTTTGCAGCAAGCCATGGATGAGGCAAAAGAGCAGGGGCTTACATATGAGGGCGAAGACGGTCAATATGGATTGATGATTACAATCGTGAATGATGAGAGAGCTGTATTCGACAAAGATGGAGCATACTGGAGTAGTTATGTAAACGGGGAATACTGCAATTATGGAATTGCGCAACAACCGGTAGAGGATGGAGATGCATTTAAGATTGAATACACCAAGGCGGAATAAAGTAAAGTTAGCAGCAAAAGATATAACGATTCTTGCATTGATGGTGGCAATGATTGAAGTGTGTAAGCTTGCATTGTCACAGATTCCGAATGTGGAGTTGACGAGTTTTTTAATCATCATGTTCACCTTATATTTTGGAAAGCGCATATTCTACGTAATTCCGGTTTTCATTTTGATAGAAGGCGCAATTTTCGGATTTGGATTGTGGTGGATTATGTATTTGTATGCTTGGCCATTATTGGCCCTCGTGACACTCTTGCTGCGTAAAATGAATACTGCATGGGAGTGGAGCATGGTATCCGGGATTTTTGGCTTTTTGTTTGGATTACTATGCGCCATACCTTATATTTTTACCAGTGGTTTTCGTGGGGCGTTCGCATGGTGGATTGCCGGTATACCATGGGACTTGGTACATGGAATTGCGAACTTTGCGATTATGATGGTGCTATATCAACCGATGAAGTATGTTATGAGAAAAGTGACGAATACAGAACAGGTTTCATAAAAGAAAGTGGGTTTCCACTTTCTTTTTTACTTTATAGGAAACTTTATTTTTATGGAAAAAGGCAATGGTTAAATGAAAAAAATGTCGAAAGAAAGAGAATTCATTTTCTTGCACCTATACTTTTGTCACTTTATAATAGTCGATAGAGGTCCTTTCATGTAAGGATGTGGATAGGAGGATGAGATGGCGCAGTTAAATGTCGCAATCGGAGATGATAATGAACAAATTTTGGAAATTTTGAGTGACCTTGTAAACAGTGATAAGGACCTAATGCTTGTCGGAAAAGCCAGTAATGGAGAGGAAATGTATCAAATCATAGAAAGCAAAGAACCGGATGTCGTTTTATTAGATTTGATTATGCCAAAAATGGACGGATTTAGAGTCATGGAAGCTGTTCTAAAAAATAAGAATCTTAAGAAATTTCCAGAATTTATTATCGTGACTGCGATTGGGCAGGAGAAAATTACAGAAGAGGCCTTTCGTAAAGGTGCTAGCTACTTTATTATGAAACCATTTAACAATGAAACGGTTTTAAATCAGATTAAAAATTTCCATCAAAAAGTACAGAGTGATAATTACAAAACAAGAAATACAACTATAAATGTGAGAGCTGCAAAAGGAGAAAATCTGGAAAGTCGTGTCACAAATATGATTCATGATATAGGTATACCGGCGCATATAAAAGGATATCATTATCTGCGCGATTCTATCATGATGGCTGTTAACGATATGGATGTGTTGAATGCCATTACAAAAATTTTATATCCTACAGTGGCCAAGAAATATCAAACAACCTCGAGCAGGGTTGAGAGAGCGATTCGCCATGCAATAGAGGTTGCGTGGAATCGTGGAAAAATTGAAATTTTGGATGATTTATTTGGATATACGGTGAGCGATGGGAAAGGAAAACCTACGAATTCAGAATTTATTGCGTTAGTTGCAGACACGATTCGATTGGAGCAGAAGCATAGATAACACCTTGACCATTGAACGGGCAATGATTATAATGTATATGAACGAAAAATTTGTTTTTGCTGGAGGGAATATATGAAAAAGATTTTATTTGCAGCATCAGAATGTGTACCGTTTATTAAAACGGGTGGATTGGCTGATGTAGTGGGATCATTGCCGAAGAATTTTAATAAAAAAGAATTTGATGTGCGTGTTGTTTTGCCAAAATACGCTTGTATGAAACAAGAATGGAAAGAAAAATTAGAATACCTGACAAACTTTTATATGGGTTATAATGGTAGAGAACGTTATGTTGGAATTTTTAAATTAAAACTGGATGGAGTCATATTTTATTTCATCGATAATGAGGAGTATTTCAATGGGGACAAGCCATATTATGGCGGCCTTTGGGATATTGAAAGATATGGATATTTTTCAAAAGCAGTATTGAGTATCCTACCTATTATTGATTTCAGACCGGATGTGATTCATTGTCATGATTGGCAGACCGGATTGGTACCTGTGTACCTTGATCATTTCCGTTTTCAGGGAGAATACTTCCGTGGGATCAAAACAATTATGACAATCCATAATTTGAAATTTCAGGGAGTATGGGGAACAAAAGAAGTTCGTGAAGTGGTAGGATTGCCGGAATATTATTTTTCGCCGGATAAGTTGGAAGCATATCATGATGCCAATCTTTTAAAAGGCGGTATCGTATATGCAGATAAAGTCACCACAGTTAGCAATACATATGCAGATGAAATCAAAACGCCATTTTTCGGAGAAGGATTGGACGGACTTATGAATGCCAGAAGCAACAGCCTTTCAGGTATTGTAAATGGTATTGATTATGACGAATACAATCCGGAAACAGATATTTGGTTGTCTCATAATTATTCGGTGGAAAACTTCAGAAAAGAAAAAGTGAAAAATAAAGTAGCTTTACAGACAGAACTAGGTTTAGAAAAAAATCCGAAGAAAATGATGATTGGTATTATTTCCAGATTAACAGAGCAAAAAGGCTTTGATTTGGTAGCGCATGTAATGGATGAAATGTGTCAGGATGAAGTGCAATTTGTGATTTTGGGAACGGGTGATGAACAATATGAGAATATGTTCCGACATTTTGCATGGAAATATCCGGACAAAGTGTCTGCGAATATTTATTATTCAGAAGCAATGTCACACAAAATTTATGGTTCTTGTGATGCGTTTTTGATGCCGTCTTTATTTGAACCATGTGGATTAAGTCAACTTATGAGTCTACGGTTTGGAACATTACCGATTGTGCGTGAAACCGGCGGTTTAAAAGATACAGTACAGCCATATAATGAGTATGAAAAAACAGGAACGGGATTTAGTTTTGCAAATTATAATGCTCATGAAATGATGGGAATTGTACGTTACGCAGAAAAGATCTATTACGACAAGAAGCGTGACTGGAATAAGATGGTAGAGCGTGCCATGACAAAAGACTTTTCATGGGCAACCTCTGCAAAGCAGTACGAAGATTTATATAAATATTTATAAAAGGTATGCCTCCGTTTCAAGGAGGCTACTTTGTTTTGACTTTTATGAATGGAAGTGAATGAACATGAAGATAAAGGAACGAATACTGGGGAATAAAGTAAATATATCGTTTGAAGTGTTTCCACCGAAAACGGATGCGAGATTTGATAATGTAATTTTAGCAGTAGATGAAATTGCTAAATTGCAACCTTCTTTTATTAGCGTAACCTATGGTGCCGGTGGTGGGACAAGCAAAAACACTGTAAAAATAGCGTCACACATTCAAAATGATTTGCATGTGGACAGTATTGCACATTTGACCTGTGTATCATCTACAAAAGAGGAAGTGAAGCAGAGAATTTCAGAATTAAAAGAGCAAGGCATTCAGAATATTCTTGCTCTCCGTGGAGATATACCGCAGGATATTTCATTTCCGATTCCCAATCAATACAAATATGCATATGAATTGATTGAAGATATTAAATCGCAAGGGGATTTTTGTATTGGTGCTGCTTGTTATCCGGAGGGGCATGTGGAAAGTGAACACAAAGAAGAGGATATCGCACATCTAAAGCAGAAAGTGGATTGTGGAGTGGATTTTTTGACTACACAGATGTTTTTTGATAATTCTGTTTTTTATAATTTTTTATATCGCATTCGTGAAAAAGGAATTACAGTTCCTGTCTTGCCGGGAATTATGCCGGTTACGAACGGGAAACAAATTGCCAGAAGCTGTCAACTTTCCGGAGCAGTGTTGCCGACCAGATTCCGTGCTATTGTGGATCGTTTTGGCGACAATCCGAAGGCAATGCAACAGGCAGGGGTTATTTATGCCACAGATCAGATTATTGATTTGATTGCAAACGGAATTAAAAATATTCATGTATATTCTATGAATAAGCCGGAAGTAGCGGTAGCAATCATGAACAATCTTTCTGAAATTTTAAAGTGATAAAGAGGAATGATAATGGATATTAGGATGAGAGAAGCTATCCGATATCTGGGATATGGAAGAAGTACGGTAGATGAAAAAACGTTACAACTCATGAAGGAATCCCTTGTGGAATTGGAGCAGTTGGCAAAAAAGAAATTCGTCTATCGTATTTTTGAACTGGAAGAATCCGATGACGGTCAGCTGATGATTGGAAAATTAAATGTCAAAAGCAGAGATTTAGCAAAAAATTTACATGGATGCAAGCGAGGAATTTTATTTGCTGCTACACTTGGTGTTGATGTGGATCGAGAGATTCGGAAATATGAAGTTTTGAATATTTCAAAGGCTGTCGTATTACAAGCGTGTGCAGCGGCATATTTAGAAGCGTATTGTGATGAGATGCAAGAAAAGCTCGCTGAATTATTTCACAAGGAAGGCTGCTCTTTAAGGCCGCGATTCAGTCCCGGTTATGGAGATTTTTTTATCTCACATCAAGAGGATATTTTGCGAATGTTAGAGACGTCGAAAAAAATCGGGTTAACTATGACAGAAGCTTATATGTTGACACCAACTAAGTCGGTAACAGCAATTATAGGTGTCTATGATACAAAGGAGTAAAAAATGTTACAGGGAAAATTAGGAAAAGAGTTGCTGTTTTTGGACGGTGGAATGGGAACCTTGCTTCAAAAAGAAGGGTTGATGCCGGGCGAATTGCCGGAAACATGGAATGTGGATAAAAGAGAAGTAATTCGTCAAATCCATCGCGCCTATTATGAAGCGGGAAGCAATATTTTACTTACCAATACATTTGGGGCTAATAGAGTGAAATATCAAAATCAACCATATTCGTTACAACGTATTGTGGAAACAGCAGTTGAAAATGTGAAATGTGCAGCGCCGGATGCCATTGTTGCGTTGGATGTAGGACCTACGGGAAAGCTGCTAAAGCCTATGGGTGATTTAGATTTTGAAGACGCATATGAAGCATTTAAAGAGGTAATGCTTTATGGAGCGGTAGCAGGCGTAGATTTGATTCATATCGAAACGATGAGTGATACTTATGAAGTAAAAGCAGCAGTTCTTGCGGCAAAAGAAAACACAAAGTTACCGGTGTTTGCGACCTTGATTTTTGATGAGCGAGGCAAATTGTTGACCGGTGGAGATGTCCCTTCCGTTGTGGCATTATTGGAAGGCTTGCGTGTGGATGCTTTGGGAATTAATTGTGGTATGGGACCGGAACAAATGCAATCCATTTTGCAGGAGATTGCCACATATACTTCGTTGCCAATTATTGTAAAACCAAATGCAGGTTTGCCAAAGCAGAAAAACGGGGAAACTTATTATGATGTCAATCCGGAAAAATTTGCGACTGCATTGCAGAAATTAGTAGGATATGGAGCTTGTGTGATTGGTGGGTGTTGTGGTACTACACCGGCACATATTCAGGCCATGGTGGATGCTTGCAAAGGCATGCAGATTATAAAACCTTCGTACAAATCACACACATTACTTTCTTCCTATGGGGAAGCAGTTGAATTGGGAAAAAAACCACTTGTGATCGGAGAGCGCATTAATCCAACCGGTAAGAGTAAATTTAAGCAAGCACTCAAAGAACACGATATAGATTACATTTTGAAAGAGGCCATTGTTCAGCAGGATAAAGGTGCACATATTTTGGATGTCAATGTTGGGCTTCCGGATATCGATGAAACTTCTATGATGAAAGAAGTAGTTGCAGAACTTCAGAGCATTTTGAAATTACCGCTACAAATAGATACAGTTGACGGAAACGCTATGGAAGCTGCTATGCGCATCTATAACGGAAAGCCGATGATTAATTCGGTAAGTGGCAAACAAGAATCAATGGATACAGTCTTTCCGTTAGTAAAAAAATATGGTGGAGTAGTTGTAGGTCTTACTTTGGACGAAGAAGGTATTCCAAAGACGGCTGAAGGCAGACTTGCAATTGCCGAAAAGATTATTGCCGAAGCAAAAACATACGGTATTGAGAAAAAGGACATTGTGATTGATGTTTTGACAATGACCATTAGTTCCGATTCACAAGGTGCAATGACCACTTTGCGAGCATTGGAATTAGTAAGGGAAAAATTAGGCGTTTGCACGGTTCTTGGTGTGTCAAATATTTCTTTTGGCCTTCCGAATCGACCGCTTCTCAACTCAAATTTCTATGCGATGGCTATGCAGAAAGGCTTGAGTGCAGGAATTATTAATCCATCCTCTGAAGCCATGATGAATGCCTATTATGCCCACTGTGCATTGATGGGATACGACTCGAATTGTCAAAATTATATCGCGCATTGTGGCCAGGAAACGGGCGTGATACAAACAACCGAAACAAAGCAAATGGATTTAAAACAAGCAATCCAAAAAGGTTTAAAAGAGCAATCGCATGCAATTGCATGTGAAATGATAAGAACGAACAAACCATTAGATATCATTCAGGAGCATCTGGTTCCGGCATTAGACGTGGTAGGAAAAGGATTTGAAGCAGGAACTGTATTTCTACCACAATTGTTGATGAGTGCCGAGGCAGCGAAGCAAGCATTTGACGTGCTTAAGGAACATATGAGAACGGGAGAGCAAGAAGGGTTGAAAAAAGAGAAAATCATTCTTGCAACAGTCAAAGGCGATATTCATGATATCGGCAAAAATATTGTGAAAGTTTTGTTGGAAAATTATAGTTTTGAAGTAATTGATTTGGGGAAAGATGTACCGCCGGAGCAGATTGTAGAAGCAGTGAAGCAGCACAATGTAAAATTGGTTGGCTTAAGTGCACTTATGACAACTACCGTTACGAGTATGGAAGAAACTATTCGAAGATTACGAGAAGAAGTTCCTACTTGCAGGATTATGGTTGGAGGAGCTGTTTTGAATCAAGAATATGCAGATATGATTTGTGCAGATTTTTATGGAAAAGATGCCATGCAGAGCGTATATTATGCGAAGAAAGTATTTGCAGGAGCATAGAACATATGTTAAAATGTTTTGAAATGTTTTATATAAACATGACAAATGGAGGTATTTATAATGTTTCTGGCTACACTGATTGAAACACTAATTAAGATGATTATCATCGGGACGGTTGCGTTCGGAGGTATTCAGCTTGGTAGATACTTACGCAAGAAAAAAGATGAAAAGGATGACAAATAAGATGAAACAGTATGGTGTAAATGAACTGCGAAAAATGTTTTTAGAGTTTTTTGAGAGTAAAGAACATCTTGCAATGAAAAGTTTTTCGTTGGTTCCGCATAATGATAAAAGTTTATTGTTGATTAACTCTGGTATGGCACCATTGAAACCATATTTTACGGGTGCTGAAATTCCACCGAGAAAGAGAGTGACAACCTGCCAAAAGTGTATTCGTACAGGGGATATTGAAAATGTAGGTAAGACAGCACGTCACGGTACGTTCTTTGAGATGCTTGGAAATTTTTCTTTTGGGGATTATTTTAAGAGAGAAGCAATTGCATGGTCATGGGAATTTTTGACAGAGGTTGTAGGATTGGAAGCAGATAGATTATATCCGTCTGTCTATGTGGATGATCAGGAAGCATTCGATATTTGGAACAAAGAGATGGGAATTGCACCGGAGAGAATTTTTAAATTCGGAAAAGAAGATAATTTCTGGGAGCACGGTGCAGGTCCATGTGGTCCTTGTTCCGAAATCTACTATGACCGCGGAGAAAAATATGGCTGTGGAAAACCGGATTGTACAGTAGGATGCGACTGCGACCGTTATATGGAAATTTGGAACAATGTATTTACCCAGTTTGACAATGACGGAAATGGAAATTATGAAGAATTGGTGCAGAAAAACATTGATACAGGAATGGGACTGGAAAGATTGGCTTCTGTAGTTCAAGACGTGGATTCTATCTTTGATGTTGATACAATCAAGGCGCTTCGAGACAAAGTGTGTGAATTTGCAAATACGACGTATAAAGTGGATGAAAACAGAGACGTTTCTATTCGTTTGATTACAGACCACATTCGTTCAGCAACGTTTATGATTTCCGATGGAATCATGCCGACTAATGAAGGAAGAGGATACGTACTTCGTCGTTTGATTAGACGTGCTGCACGTCATGGACGTCTTCTTGGAATTGACGGTAAATTCCTGGCAAAATTGAGTGAGAGTGTTATTGAAGGCTCCAAAGACGGATATCCGGAATTGGACGAAAAGAGAGATTTTATTTTTAAAGTCTTGACACAAGAAGAAGATAAGTTTAATAAAACGATTGATCAAGGCCTTAATATCCTTGCTACTATGCAGGAGGAATTGAAGGCAGCAGGACAAAGTGTGCTTTCAGGAGGCAATGCGTTTAAACTTTATGACACTTACGGTTTTCCTTTGGATTTAACAAAGGAGATTTTGGAAGAAGCAGGCTATAGTATTGATGAGGCCGGTTTCAAGGAAGCGATGGAAGAGCAGAGAGTGAAAGCGCGTACTGCTCGTGCTGTCACAAATTATATGGGTGCGGATGCTACGGTATACGATGAGATTGATTCGACTGTAACTTCTACATTTGTGGGATACGATGAAATTTCTTGCGAGTCAAAAATCAGTGTACTTACTACCGACACAGAGATTGTTGAAGCAATTGCAGATGGGGAAACAGGAACCATTTTTGTGGACGAGACACCATTTTATGCAACTATGGGTGGTCAACAGGGCGATAAAGGTGTGATTAAAACGTCAGATGCAGAATTTGCAGTAACAGACACGATTAAATTATTGGGTGGAAAAATCGGACATGTCGGTAAGGTGACTAAAGGCATGTTTAAAGTCGGCGATGTAGTTGCGTTAGAAGTGGCTGCAAAAGACAGAGCCAATACATGTAGTAATCACAGCGCAACACATTTGTTGCAAAAAGCACTTAAAATGGTACTTGGTTCACATGTAGAACAGAAAGGATCTCTTGTTACACCGGATAGATTGCGCTTTGACTTTGCACATTTTTCGGCAATGACATCAGAAGAGATTGCAAAAGTAGAAGCTATCGTCAATGAAGAGATTGCAAAAAATGAACCGGTTGTGACAGAAGTTATGAATATTGAGGCTGCAAAAGCATCCGGTGCAATGGCTCTTTTTGGTGAAAAATATGAAGAAGATGTACGCGTGGTTTCGATGGGCGAATTCTCAAAAGAACTTTGTGGTGGTACACATGTAAAAAATACAGGAAACATTACAACATTTAAGATTGTTTCAGAAGCAGGTGTTGCGGCAGGTGTTCGTCGTATTGAAGCGTTAACAGGAGAAGGGGTTTTTGCATACTATAGAGACGTAGAAAACATGTTAACAGAGGCGGCAAAAGCAGCGAAATCCACTCCTGCAAATCTGGTGGAAAAGATTGAACATATGTTGGCAGAAATGAAAGCTTTGAACAGTGAAATTGAATCTTTAAAGAGTAAAGCTGCCAAAGAAGCACTTGGTGATGTTATGGGTCAAGTGAAGGAAGTGAAAGGCATAAAACTTCTTGCGACCTCTGTTGAAGGTGTAGATATGAATGGACTCCGCGAACTGGGAGATCAATTGAAGGAAAAATTAGGAGAAGGTGTGATTGTGATTGCATCTTCCGCAAACGATAAAGTAAATCTAATCGCCATGGCAACAGATGGGGCAATGGCAAAGGGTGCTCATGCAGGTAACCTGATAAAAGGAATTGCCGGACTTGTTGGTGGCGGTGGTGGTGGCCGACCAAATATGGCTCAAGCAGGAGGAAAGAATCCGGCAGGAATTCCGGATGCGATTGCGAAAGTAGAAGAAGTTTTAGCAGAGCAAATTTAAAAAAACCCAAATAAATGGTTGACGAACAGAAAAAATCTGTTATAATACCTTGTAGTGCAAGAAATATACCCGAACAGTCGTATGGTGCACAATATAGGGCTGGAGGGGAGGTTAGGTGTGAGACTATGTCAAATGTAATCGTAAAAGAAAACGAAACGTTAGATAGTGCTTTACGCAGATTCAAAAGAAACTGTGCAAAAGCTGGTATTCAACAAGAAATTCGTAAAAGAGAACATTACGAAAAACCAAGCGTAAGACGTAAAAAGAAATCAGAAGCTGCTAGAAAACGTAAGTTTAACTAATATGTGCAGATAAAGGGGAGTGTGAAAAACACTCCCCTTTTTTATATACTTGTAAATTTCTTGAAAAAATTATATAATGCTAAAGGAATTTATAAAATAGGAGTGCATTTATGGAAAAGTGGCTCATTCTGATTGCTGTGGTTTTCATTTTGTGCGTGGCGGAATGGATGAGAGAAATCAGAACGTTTCGAATCACACATTATGATATTGCTTCAGATAAATTAGATGGATTAGAAAAAGAGCGCAAAGTGGTTTTTCTTACTGATTTACACAATAATTGTTATGGAAAAGGAAATGAAAAGTTGTTGTGTGCAGTAAGAGAGCAGAGACCGGATTTGATTTTAATTGGCGGGGACATGTTGCTAGGCATTGAAGAAGCGCCAACAATGGTAGCAGAAGAATTTGTCAGAAGCTTGACTTCTATTTGTCCGGTATATTATGCAAATGGAAATCATGAATTTCGTATGAAAATCTGTCCTGAAATCTATGGAAATCAATATGAGCAATACAAAATAAAATTAGAAGAATCGGGCGTTTGTTTTCTTGAAAATGAGCATATTGACCTTACATGGGGAAATGCCTTGATTCAGATACATGGCTTGGAAATTCCACGAGAAGGATATAAGAAGTTTGGAAAAGCAACAGTTTCATTAGAAGAAATCGCAGAGCGAATCGGTACTGTTGATGAGACCAAGTATCAAGTTTTGCTTGCACATAATCCACGCTACATGGATGTGTATCGTGAGTGGGGAGCGGATTTGATTTTGTCGGGACATCTACATGGCGGCGTTGTTCGTATTCCAAAAATCGGTGGAGTTATTTCACCACAATTTAGAATTTTCCCGAAGTATTCAGGAGGGATTTCAATAAAAGACAATACAACAATTGTTGTGAGTAAGGGACTGGGTACGCATACAATCAAGGTGCGCTTCTTAAACCCGGCTGAAGTAGTTGTTTTGCATATGCATGGAAAAGACAAATAATGGAGGTACACATGGGAATACCTGTGAAATTGGAAGTGTTTGAGGGTCCGTTGGACTTACTCTTACATTTGATTGATAAAAACAAAGTAGATATCTATGACATTCCAATTGTGGAGATTACAAATCAGTACATGGATTATATTCGCCAAATGCAGGAAAAAGATTTGAATATCATGAGTGAATTCTTGCTAATGGCAGCCACTCTTTTGGATATAAAATGTCGTATGCTTCTGCCGGCAGAGGTGAATGAAGAAGGTGAGGAAGAAGATCCTAGAGCAGAGTTAGTAGAACAGCTATTGCAGTATAAGATGTACAAATACATGTCTTTTGAATTGCGGGATCGGCAGATGGACGGAGAACGCCTGATGTTTAAGGAAGCTACAGTGCCGGATGAAGTAAAGGAATATGAGGTTCCGGTAAACCTGGATGAATTGTTGGATGGAGTGACACTTGCCAGGTTGAACAGCATTTTTAAAGACATCATGAAAAAGCAGCAGGATAAGATAGATACCAGACATAGTACGTTTGGTAAGATTGAAAAAGAGGAAGTTACAGTTGAAGATAAACTGGAATATTTGAATAAATATATTACATCCCATAAGAAATTCAGTTTTCGTGATTTGCTCAAAAAGCAAAAATCCAAAACGCAACTTGTGGTTACATTTCTTGCGATTTTGGAAATGATGAAGATGGGAACCATATGGGTGGAACAAGAGAATACATTTGACGATATTATCATTACTTCAAATGTTTAGATGAGGTGCGAAAGTGGAAATCAAAAAGATGGAAAGTATTATTGAAGCAATTTTGTTTACTATGGGTGATTCTGTAGAAGCAAGCAGAATTGCAAAAGTAATCGAACAAGATACGGAAACAACAAAAAAGATTATTCGAAACATGATGCTTCGCTATGAGGAAGAGGATCGAGGCGTGCGTATTCTGGAATTAGAAAACTCTTTTCAGATGTGCACAAAAAAGGAAATGTACGAGTATTTGATTCGCATTGCCAAACAACCGAAACATTATCATCTTACAGATGTTGTATTAGAAACATTATCGATTATTGCTTATAAGCAACCAGTTACCAGATTGGAGATTGAAAAGATCAGAGGCGTCAAATCCGATCATGCGGTGAACAAATTGATTGAATATAATCTTGTTGGTGAAGTGGGCAGAATGGATGCTCCGGGGCGTCCAATTCTTTTTGGAACGACAGAAGAGTTTTTGAGACGATTCGGTGTTCAGTCTGTAGATGAACTTCCGGGCATCACGCAAGAAAAAATTGAGGATTTCAAAGCAGAAGCAGAAGATGAAATTCAGTTAAAATTGAATTTGTAGTCAGGTATGAGAAATCAAAGGAATGCATATAATGTCAGAAAGAGGGAATGAGGTAACCTTATGAAACGCTTTCTGGCATTTTTTCTTTTTTTCTTGTTTGGCATAACCGCATATGCAGGTGAACCGGAAAAGACAATCAACTTGTACGCCCAATCTGCAGTTTTAATGGATGCAGAAAGTGGGCGTATTCTATTTGAGAAAAATGGATATGAAAGATTGCCTATGGCAAGTACCACTAAAATTATGACATGTATTTTGGCCTTGGAAGAGGGCAATATGGAGGATGTAGTTACAACATCTGCAAATGCGGCAACGCAGCCAAAAGTGCATTTGGGAATGAAAGAAGGGGAACAGTTTCATTTGAAAGATTTGTTGTATTCCTTGATGTTGGAATCGCACAATGATTCTGCAGTTGCTATTGCAGAGCATCTAAACGGCAGTGTGGAAGAGTTTGTAAAATATATGAATCAAAAAGCAAAAAGTTTGGGGTGTACATCGACCTATTTTATCACACCGAATGGTTTGGATGCAGTGGATGAAGAGGGGGCGCACACAACGACGGCGGCAGAATTGGCACGAATTATGAGTTATTGTATTCTGGAATCTCCGAAAAAAGAAGAATTCCTAGCAATTACTGCTACGCCGAATTACCGATTTTCAAATATGGAAGGAAGTCGTACTTTCAGTTGTTATAATCGTAATGCTTTTTTGACCATGATGGATGGTGCTATTTCCGGAAAAACGGGATTTACCGGAAAGGCGGGATACTGTTATGTAGGAGCAATCGAACGTGATGGTCGAACGTTTGTGGTATCTTTGCTCGCTTGCGGATGGCCGAATAACAAAAACTATAAGTGGGCAGATATGAAAGAACTTGCCGAGTATGCTTTTGCGAATTATGCGTATTGTAATGTGTATGAGGATATTGATTTACCGAGGATTTTTGTGGAAGAAGGCGTGCCGAAAAGTGACGATTTGTTTGATAGAAGTTATACGAAATTAAAAGTGGACATCGGAAAAGAAAAAGAATTAAATATATTATTACATAAACAAGAAGAAGTAGAGACACGGGTGGAATTTTCAAAAAGTTTACAAGCACCGATTCGGAAAGGTGAACAAGTAGGGGCAGTCAAATATTATTTGAATGGAACGGAGATTTGCTCGTATCCCATTGTGGTAGAAGAGAGTGTGGCAAAAAAAGATTTGCCATGGTATTTTGAACGTATTGCAAAACTCTATTTTTGCTCCCAATAAGATGTTGAAATGTTTATGAATAGGACCGCAGTAAGTTGTATTACTGCGGTCCTTGTTATGAGTTTTTATATAGCTCGTGTATATTTCTTTAACCAAATTTTCTCATCCCCTGTAAGGTGTGGAGAGACGATGTCATAAACTAGTTTATGGTAATCATTAAGCTGCGATTTTTCTTCTTCATTAAGCAATGAAATGTCAATTGCATCTAAATCGAAAGGTACATAGGTAAGAATTTCAAATTGCATGAATTGTCCGTGTTCATTTTCCATATCCTTACACACAAGCAATTCATTTTCCAGTCGAATGCCATGGGAGTTTTCGATATATATGCCGGGCTCATTGGAGAGAACCATGCCGGCTTCCAGTGGATAGGCCGCTTGTCTGTATTGCCATTTGATGCTGCATGGACCTTCATGGATACTTAGTAAATATCCGATTCCGTGACCGGTACCATGTTTATAATCCAAATGCATATTCCAAAGGTACTGTCTGGCTAGGATATCTAAGTTTTCGCCGGTGCATCCATGCAGAAATTTTGCTTTGGATAGTGCAAGGTTTCCGCGAAGAACATTTGTAAAGTGTTGCTTTAATTCGCTGCTGATTGTGCCCAATGCGATGGTGCGAGTGATATCCGTAGAACCATCAAGATAATGAGCGCCGGTGTCGGTGAGGAACAGAGCACCTGGTTTTAGGACGGTGTTAGTTTCTTTGGAAGAAGAATAGTGACACAAGGCGGCATTTGCCCCGAATGCACTGATTGGTGAAAAACTTGGACCCAGGAAGTCAGGCTGTTTGGCACGGAACGCCTCTAATTGGTCAGAGGCAGACAGTTCTGTGAGCTCCTGTTTTACGTATTGTGTTTTTACCCAATGCATAAATTTGGTGTGTGCAATAGCATCCTTTATGTGTGCATTTCTGATGTTTGCTATTTCAACATCGTTTTTTATTGCTTTCAGATATTTGGATGGATTCAAATTTTCTATGCGTTTTATACCGGCAGGTATGGAATGGTATAAAGTATAGTTGACAGAAGAAGGATCCAGCAAGATCGATTCTTTTTCATCAATTGTTTTTACAAAAGAATAGATGTCGTCGTATGGATAGAAGAAGATACCTTCTGCTTTTAGTATTTCGATTATCTCATCTGATAATTTGTCAATATCAATAAATAAAAGAACACCTTGCATTGTAATAATCGCATAACAAAGTACAACGGGTGTGTATGCAACATCATTCCCGCGAATATTTAAAAGCCATGCAATATCATCCAAGGTCGTAAGAAGATGCATAGTTGCACCTGTCTTTTGCATTTCATATCTGATACGTTTGAGTTTGGAAGATGTGGATTCTCCCGAGTATCGTTCCGGCAAAAAGAAAACAGGTTCTTTTGGGAGAGAAGGGCGGGTGTCCCAAATAGAATCAATCAAATCATACTCGTATATAATGTTAACGTTTTTGTCAGACAACAATTGTTTGTAGTGTTTGCCTTCTGTGGCGGACAGAACCTTCCCGTCAAAGCCGAGAGAACCTCGTTGTGGTAGGGTGGTACTCAAAAAAACATCTATTGTCAACGCATTTGAAACACCGATTTTGTGGAGCTGAATTTCGCTGTGCAGCAGTTCTCTTTCTGCCTGGATAAAATATCTGCCATCTGTCCACAATCCTGCTTCGTTTTGCGTGATTATTGCAGTTCCTGCAGAACCGGTAAATCCGGTTATAAATGCTCGAGTCTTAAAAAATTCCCCCACATATTCACTTTGATGATAGTCGGCGGAGGGAATGATG
>CAMFVG010000013.1 GCA_945992055.1 uncultured Clostridia bacterium
GTTGTGCGAAGCGCAATCTCCGGTATTTCCTTCCGAAGCTTCTCCACTACCTCCATCAGCTGTTGTTTTGTCGTTCTTCTTCCCATCCGTTTTAACACTGCATCTGATGCATGTTGAATCGGAATATCTAAATATTTACAAATCTTTTCTTCTTCTTTTATCGTTTGTATGAGTTCCTCTGTGATTTCTTCCGGATAACAATACAAAACTCGAATCCAGCGAAGTCCACTGATTTTACATAATTCCTTTAAAAGCAAATGTAAGGATTTCTTCCCATACAAATCCATTCCATAGAGCGTCGTTTCCTGGGCAACTAAAATCAGCTCTTTTACACCTTGGCCTGCCAATTGTTTTGCCTCCTCAAGCAGTCGCTCCATAGGAACACTTCTGAAATTCCCACGAATCTTTGGAATGATGCAGTAGGTACAATGTTTATCGCACCCTTCTGCAATTTTTAAATATGCATAATGTCCTCCGGTCGTTACTTGTCGTCGACTTTCCACAACCGGCAAGGCATCTATATCTTCCATAAGCAGAGTCTTGTCACCTTGTAATGCTACATCAATCGCTTCTATGATTTTATCATACGAGGTAGTCCCAAGTACTGCATCTACTTCTTCGATTTCATCCAAAATCTCTTGTTTGTAACGTTGTGCAAGACACCCGGTTACAATCAACGCTTTCAGCGTTCCTTCTTTCTTGTATTCAGCCATCTCTAAAATAGTCTGAATACTTTCTTCTTTTGCATCATTAATAAAGCAGCAAGTATTCACCACAATAATGTCGGCTAACTCTTCACTGTCCACCATTTGATGTCCTTGTTGCACCAAAAGTCCCAGCATCACTTCAGAATCTACCAGGTTCTTATCGCACCCTAATGACACGAACAAAATATTCATCGTCTATGTCTCCTGTATGTTCATTGAGGCAGATACCTTTGTATCTGCCTCTTTTATGATATTATTCTTCAGTTTCGTCTCCAACGATTTTGATTTTTGCACTATTCACTTCATCAATTGCAATAGAGAGTGGTTTTTCTCCACCTTTTGTTGGTACCAACGGTTCCTCACCATTAATAATCTGACGTGCTCTTTTTGCGGTAGCAAGTACGATGGAGTAACGGCTATTGACAACCTTTGTTGCTCCTTCCTCAACGTCCTGGTTTACTACTTGCATTAAATCTGTATAAGATGGGTGTAACATATGTTATTCTCCTTTCACATTCCCTTTTAATTCTTTCCCAATTTGTTGGATAAACGCCGCATTACGTGCTGTTTTGTAATGTTCACTCTGAATAATGTGGTGCATCTGCAATACACATTCCTGCAAATCATCATTGACTAATATATAGTCATAAGAGAGGATTCCTTCCGCCTCCTCTGCTGCACGACGCATGCGCATTTCAACCACTTCCATTGTTTCTGTCCCGCGTCCTACCAAACGTTCTTTTAAAATTGTAGCATTTGGCGGTGTCACAAATAGTAACAAGGTTTCCGGAAATTGTTCTTTCACCTTAAGAGCTCCCTGTATCTCAATTTCCAGCACAACATCTTTACCGGATGCCAACTGCTCCTCTACATAAGCTTTCGGTGTTCCGTAATAATTTCCCACGTAGTTAGCATACTCTATTAATTCACCTTGTGCAATCATTTTTTCAAATTCTTCCGTGGTTTTAAAGAAATATTCTTTGCCATCCACTTCTGCTCCACGCGGTTTTCTCGTTGTTGCCGATATAGACAACGCATAATTGTCATATTGTTCCATAAGTTGCTTCATCAAGGTCCCTTTACCGGAACCCGCAAACCCGGAAACCACAATCAAAATTCCTCTTGTTTTCATTATTTTCCCCTTTATTCGATATTTTGAATCTGCTCACGCACTTTTTCGATTCCTGTTTTTAAGTCAATGGCATAATTAGATGTCTCTAAATCATTTGCCTTGGATAAAATTGTATTTGCTTCGCGATTCATTTCTTGCGCAATAAAGTCTAATTTTCGACCGATACCTTCCGTAACGTCCAATGTCGATTTCATATGTTCAATATGACTTTTAAGACGAACTGTTTCTTCATCGGTACAAATTTTGTCAGCAAAAATAACGACTTCCGCTGCCAATCTACCTTCATCAATCTGTGTATCTTCCAAAAGTTCCTTTACCTTTGTTTCCAACTTGGTGCGATATTCTGAAACAATCTCCGGAGAGCGTTTCTCTACACACCCTACCAGTTCTAACATCTCGTTTAATTTTTCAACGATATCTCTCTTTAAATTTTCTCCCTCGACAATTCTTGTATCACGGAACTGTTCAAACGCTCCCTTCAACGCCTTTTCAAGTCCCTTCCACAATTCTTCCTCATCGAGCACTTGTTCTTCCATCGTCAAGACTTCCGGACAGCGAGACAAGGTAGATACGCGAATATCATAATCCAATTCGAAATCATTTTTCATCTGTTCGAAATAGGAAAGGTACTCTTGCGCTAATGTGGGATTGTATTTCAACGATACCTGTCCCTCGGATAAATCTTCATATGTAATGAAAATGTCCACTTTACCTCTCTGTGCATATTGCTTTAGCAAATTACGAATAGCCGATTCAAAGAAGTTTAGTTTCTTCGGCATACGGATATTTACATCTAAATATCTGTGATTGACTCCTTTTAATTCTACTGTGAATTTGCGTTCTCCTTCTGTGATTTCGCATCTTCCGAAACCTGTCATACTTTTAATCATTGCATTTAACCTCTTCATCTTTCGCTTCATGTTTGTGTTAAAATCCACGTAATATTATAATGCATTTCTATTTTTGCGTCAACTTTTCCCATGTTTTGAACTTCAAAAACTTTCTTTTTCATGTTATACTCTATACACGGAAAATCAGAAAGGATTTTAGACACTATGGCTTTTGATGGAATTACCATTGCAAATATCATAAAAGAATTAAAAGAAACCATTTTAGGCGGAAGAATTAACAAAATTGCACAACCGGAGTCTGACGAATTATTGATTACTATCAAGACCGAACACGGACAAAAAAGACTTTATATTTCTGCCAGTGCTTCCCTTCCGCTTATTTACTTGACGGGCTCTAATAAACCAAGTCCGATGAACGCCCCTAATTTATGTATGCTTCTTCGAAAGCACATAAACAACGCACGAATCACCGACATTTAGCAGCCGAAATTGGAACGAATCATCCAATTTGAAATCGAACAATTAGATGAACTTGGGGATCTCTGCAAAAAATACTTGATTGTGGAAATCATGGGAAAACACAGCAACATTATTTTCTGCAACAGCGAGTATCGCATCATAGATAGTATCAAGCATGTTTCCGCACAGATGAGTTCTGTCCGTGAAGTTTTGCCGGGACGGGAATATTTCATTCCGGATACCATGGCAAAAGCAAATCCTCTGGACATATCTTATGAGGATTTCATCCATGCTTTAAAAGCAAAACCGACCGGTTTGGCTAAAGCAATGTATACCAGTTTTACAGGAGTCAGTCCTGTGGTTGCGGAGGAAATTTGCTACGTAGCGGGAATCGATTCTTCCATTTCTCCAAAGGAATTGTCCGAAGATTGCTTCACCCATCTATACAATCAATTTACATTGTTTTTTAAGGATGTGATCAACGCTTCATTCACTCCGACCATTTACTACTACGAAAAGGAACCAAAAGAGTTTGCATCCCTTTCCCTCTCTCACTTTGAGAACTTGGAAGCAAGAACATTTGACAGTGTTTCGCTTTTATTGGAAACCTATTACGCTACCAAGAACACTGTCACTCGTATTCGTCAAAAATCGGTGGATTTGAGAAAGATTGTCCAAACAGCTTTGGAAAGAAATCGGAAGAAATACGATTTGCAGTTAAAACAATTAAAGGATACCGAGGAACGTGATAAATATCGTGTATATGGGGAATTAATTAACACCTATGGGTATGGCCTTGAGCCAAGCGCAAAAACATTAGAAGCATTGAATTACTACACCAACGAACCGGTCACAATTCCATTAGACAGCACAAAGACCCCACAGGAAAATGCACAAAAATATTTCGACAAATATAACAAGCAAAAACGAACATTTGAGGCTTTAACGGAATTAATCAAAGAAACAAAAGATGATATCACTTACCTGGAATCTGTAAGCAATTCTTTAGACATCGCACTAAGCGAAGATGACTTAAATCAAATCAAAGAAGAATTGATAAATGCCGGCTATATAAAACGAAAGTATACCAAACAAAAAGTGAAAATCAGCAGCAAACCGTTCCACTACCTTTCCTCCGATGGATATCACATCTATGTTGGAAAGAATAATCTGCAAAACGAAGAACTGACCTTCCGTTTTGCCAGCGGAAATGACTGGTGGTTCCACGCAAAAGGATGCCCGGGTTCCCATGTAATTGTAAAAACAAATGGAGATGAGCTTCCGGACAGAACCTTCGAAGAAGCAGGAAAATTGGCTGCATACTACTCCAAGAATCGTGGAAATGAAAAGGTAGAAATTGATTATATTGAAAAGAAACATATCAAAAAGCCAAGTGGCGGAAAGCCGGGCTTTGTAGTATATTACACCAACTACTCATTAATCATGGATTCTGACATCTCAGAACTTGAACTTTTAGAATCTTAGACACTAAAAAAGGAGCTCTTGCTCCTTTTTTATTTCTTTCCTAATAAATAATCGATAAACTGCTGTGCTGTCCTTCCGGACAAACCGCCGTGTCGCAGCTCCCATCTATTGGCCTCCAGAAGCAATTCTTCTTCATCCAACCTAATATCACTGCGCCTTGCCAAAACCTTTACAATCTCTTGGAACTGTTTCTTGTCCGGTCTTCCATAATAAATTGTCACACCAAATCTTGCTACCAGGGATAGTTTTTCCTGCACTGTGTCGTTGGTATGCAGCTCTTCGTCTCTATCCTGCTTATCTTTAAAGGTCTCTCGAACCAAATGTCTTCGGTTTGAGGTGGCATAGATAAGAACATTATCCGGTTTCTTTTCCAATCCGCCCTCAATCACGGCTTTCAAATATTTATACTCTATTTCAAATTCCTCAAAGGACAAATCATCCATATAAATAATGAATTTATAGTTTCGATTCTTTATCTGCGCAATCACATCATTCAAATCTTGGAACTGATGCTTATAAATTTCTATCATGCGCAGTCCTTGGTCATAATACTGATTTAAAATAGCTTTTATAGAACTAGATTTGCCGGTTCCCGCATCTCCAAAAAGCAGACAGTTATTTGCCTTTCTCCCTTCTACAAAAGCTTCTGTGTTTTCCACAAGCTTTTGCTTTGCAATCTCATATCCCACCAGGTCATCCAAATGTACATGCGCAATCTTGGTGATCGGTACAATCTCTACTCCATGTTCAGTATGCTCCACACGAAATGCTTTGTGCAGACCAAATTTGCCGACACCAAAATTTTTATAAAACCGAGTTAACGTATCTTTAAACGCCTCGTCGCTTTCACATTCAGCCAAGGCACGACTCAATTCACATATACTATCACGAACTCTTTGATTAAAAACCTTGCCATGTCCTTTTACATTCTCATAACGATCCAACACCGATAAAACATCTACATCCAAAGACTTTTCAATCCGGTGTAAATCATATGCAAATAATTCACGGAAGATCCGCAAATCATGAAGTGCCACCTTGTTAATACTGCCATCAACCTGTCCCACCACTTCGCAAGCTGTACTATACGCATTTTCATCATTTGCCAGCAAGAATGTCAAATAGTTCTGCCACAGATTTCCTTCAAAACCGTGGCTGGAAGTCATTTCTAGCAGTGTGTTAATGCACTCAAAGAGCAAACTTACCATATCTTCTCTGTTATAATACTCATTTTCACAGTTCTCCATCAGAAATGTCATGTCATTCAGGAGTTCTCCATGTTCCATGTTTTTATATAACATCAACTGGTTTGTTCTCATTTTCCTACCTTCTTATCCTTAATAGTTGCCTAATATTTTTAAACTTCTCGCTTCTTCTCTAAGGCCACGGATAGCGTTCTTGACTGCACCATCTGCCATATTGCCTTCAAAATCAACAAAGAAACAATACTCCCAATTACGACCTTCTATCGGTCTGGATTCAATCTTAATCATGTTCAAATCATTATAAATAAAATGAGATAACAGATGATAGAGCGAACCACTTTCATGTGCACCTTCGAAGCAAATGCTAATCTTGGAAGCATCTTTTAGGAAAATCTTCTGATTGGTAACCACAATAAAACGAGTTGCGTTTTCTGCATTGTGATTGATTTTTTCCTCCAAAACTTCCAATCCATAATACTCTGCCGCGTAAGCACTGCAAATAGCTGCTTTGGTACGGATATTATCTTCTAATACTTTTTTTGCTGCTACGGCCGTGTTTGCAACGCTGATTTGTTGCCAGTCTCGGTGTTCATCCAAAAACTTCGCACTTTGCATCAATGCTTGTGGATGCGAGTACACTCTTTCTATCTCATTTAGCTTGGTTCCCGGAAGTCCCGCTAAAGTATGATCAATGGACAGAAATACTTCTCCTACTATGTAGTTTTCAAACTCCATCAAAAGATCGTACACTTCATTCACTGCACCGGCAGAAGAATTTTCTATTGGCAGTACTGCAAAATCTGCGGACCCTTCTTCAATCGCTTCCATCGCATCGCGGAATGTCTGCACGTGAAAACTGTTAATATTGCTTCCAAAGTACTTTTCCATGGCAGCCTGACTATATGCGCCCTCGGTTCCTTGAAATACAATGCGTGAGTTTTCTACATCCAGTTTATCAACGCCAATAAACGGAAGTCTTCCAAGCGCTCCTCGTTTCGTCAAAAGTTGATATTGCAATTTTCTGCTCATCGACATTAACTGCTCAAACAACTCCGTAAGACCCTTTTTGTGAAATTCATCTGTCACATTTGCGGTGACCGCCGACAGTTTCTCCTTTTCCCGTTGCTTATCGAAGATCTTTCTTCCCGCATTAATCTTTATATCACCGACTTGCTCACAAATCGACATTCTTTCTTGGTATAATTCTACAATCTGTGCATCAATGACATCTAGTTCTTTACGAAGTTCTAATAATTTCTCCATGTTTTCATCCTCCCAAAAACTAGAACCATTATAATACAATTCATTTTCAAAATCTACTTTTTTCCAAATATAAGAGTTGAAAAACTAATTTATTTGTTATATGATAACTTTAAGGATTTTCTGATAGGAGGATTTATGATGAACGCTTTGGAGTGCATCAAAGGAAGAAGAAGTATTCGAAAATTTAAGAGTGACAAGATTAGTCATTCCCTTTTAGAATCCATTATTTCCTCTTCATCATTCTCTCCTTCTTGGAAAAACACACAAATCACCCGTTATATCGCAATCGAGGACACATCTATTATTCAAAAAATTGCTGATGAATTTACCCCAGAATTTAATGCGAATATTGTAAGGCAAGTTTCTACCCTTATTGCTGTGACTTTTGTAAAAGGTCGCTGTGGTTTTGAGCGTGATGGTTCCTTTTCCACAAAAAAGGAAGATCGTTGGCAGATGTTTGATGTCGGTGCTGCCTGCCAGACTTTCTGTCTTTCTGCTTACGAAGCCGGTTTGGGAACTGTTATTATGGGGATTTGGGATGAAGACGGAATTTCTAAGTTGTTAGATATTCCGGAAACACAGGAATTAGCCGCTCTGATTGCGATTGGCTATCCAGACATTAGCCCAGAGGCACCAAGACGAAAATCCGTGGAAGATTTATTAACTTATCGATAAGTTTAGGAGGTTGCTATGAGACATTTAATGAGTCCGTTAGACTTTTCAGTGGAAGAATTAAACGAACTTTTGGATTTGGCAAATGATATTGAAGCTAATCCACAAAAGTATGCAAATGCTTGTACTGGCAAGAAACTTGCCACACTGTTCTTCGAGCCAAGTACTAGAACAAGGTTAAGCCATGAAGCTGCCATGCTGAATTTAGGAGGAAGTGTTCTTGGTTTTTCCTCTGCCGATTCCAGTTCCGCATCAAAAGGCGAAACCGTATCTGATACAGCTCGTATGGTTTCCTGTTATGCAGACATTATCGCTATGAGACATCCAAAAGAAGGGGCACCGATGGTTGCAAGTCGTTACTCTTCTGTTCCGATTATCAACGCCGGTGACGGTGGACACCAACATCCAACACAAACTTTAACGGATTTATTAACGATTCGTTCTATCGGCGGCAGATTAGACAATCTGACAATCGGACTTTGTGGTGATTTGAAATTTGGACGTACTGTCCACTCATTGATTCATGCTTTGGTTCGTTATAACAATATAAAATTTGTACTAATCTCTCCGGAGGAACTCCGTCTGCCTGGTTATATTCGCAAGGATGTTCTTGACAAAGGTAACGTACCATATGAAGAGGTAGAACGCCTCGAGGATGCAATTCCGAAGTTGGATGTACTTTACATGACACGTGTTCAGAAAGAACGTTTCTTCAACGAAGAAGATTATATCCGAATGAAAGATTTCTATATCTTAGATGCAAAGAAAATGGAACTTGCTCCGGAAAACATGATGGTACTCCATCCTCTTCCGAGAGTAAACGAAATTGCGGTGGAAGTAGATGATGATCCACGTGCTGCTTATTTCAAGCAGGCACAATACGGTGTATATGTACGTATGGCATTGATTCTCACCCTACTTGGCATTCAAGTTTCTTAAATACAGAAAGGAGAAACGACATGATTAAAAATTCATTAAACCTCAGTACTCTTTCGGAAGGTTTTGTGTTAGACCATATTCAGGCCGGAAAAAGTATGGAAATATATCAACATTTGAAATTAGATAAACTGGATTGTGTAGTTGCGATTATCAAAAATGCATCCAGCAATAAGATGGGTAAAAAAGATATCATCAAAATCGAATGCCCAATAGACGTGATTGACCTTGATATTCTCGGTTTTATCGATCACAACATTACGGTAAATATCATTCAGAATGATAAGATTATTGAAAAGAAACGCTTGACGCTCCCACAAAAAATTACGAATGTAATCAAATGCAAAAATCCTCGCTGTATCACTTCTATCGAACAGCAATTGGATCATGTATTTGTTTTGACCGATCCGGAGAACATCGTCTACCGTTGTCAATATTGCGAAGAAAAATATAACCGTTAACACAGAAAGAGTTACACTTCACACATTGAAGTGTAACTCTTATTTTAATGATAAATTAAAGCAAGACGATAAGCCGGGTTATGTCGTTGAACGGTCATCTATCTAGACCTGCTGTTGCCAACAGGTTCGAGCAACCTACCTAAAACGTGACGGGCCGCCACATGGTTTTTATTCGGTTTTGCTTCGGATGGGGTTTACATATGCCCCTCTTGTTACCAAGAAGGCGGTAGTCTCTTACACTGCCCTTCCACCCTTACCTGAAATCAGGCGGTATATTTCTGTTGCACTTTCCTTGGAGTCACCTCCAACGGACGTTATCCGGCATCCTGCCCTATGAAGCCCGGACTTTCCTCACCTGCGACCTTTCGGTACTTGCAGCCGCGACCGTCTGTCTTACTTCAATCCTTTGCCATTCTAACACAATTTTTATTCCGATACAACATCGTCTATCAAATCTTTTCCATCTGCTGCACTCGTAGCCAGAACATCGCATCGCTCATTCTGCGGGTGGCCGTCATGTCCTTTGACCCAGATGAATTCTACCTCGTGCTGTTCCTTTGCCTGTAATAGACGTTTCCACAAATCAATATTTTTTACCGACTCATTTTTTCCTCGTTTCCACCCCTTCTGAATCCAGCCGTCAATCCAATTCTGATTAAACGCATCTACCAAATATTTGGAATCCGAATACAGTTTTACATTGCATGGCTTAGTCAGTGCTTCTAATCCTACGATTGCCGCCATAAGTTCCATACGATTATTTGTCGTTTTCTTATATCCACAGGAATACTCTTTCGTGTGCAATTCACCTTTGGTATCCCTATATTCCAGGACCGTTCCATATCCTCCCGGACCGTCCGGATTTCCTCTTGCGGCTCCGTCTGTAAAGATTTCCACCTGCAATCTTTTCTGTTTTTCTTCAAGGCAATTCTGTTTCAAATCAGCCATCCTTACAATTGATTTCCACACCAATCTTTGGAAAAGCTCCGCTTTCGCATTGGCTGTTTCTTGCACTTCTTCATGATTGAGTGGTGCTTGTGATATGCCACACGCCATATTGGTGATGCAAGAAATGCCGCAAATCTTCATTCCCATATGATTTGCCGCAATTGCCTCGCATGCCGTACTCATTCCAACAGCATCAGCGCCCAAACCACTTGCCATTCTTACTTCAGCAGGTGTTTCGTAATTTGGTCCTGTAAATTGCAAGTAAACACCTTCCTGCAAAGAGATTCCTTCTTCTCTGGCAGTATTACGGATTACCTGTTGTAAGTTTTTATCATAAATTTCACTCATATCCGGAAATCTTTGACCGAACGTGTCTATATTTGCACCGATAAGTGGTGACGGCACAAAAGATGCAATCTGATCCGTAATCAGCATGAAATCACCTGCTGAAAACGACTTATTTACACCACCAGAAGCATTTGTCAAAAACAAGGTCTCAGCGCCCAATAATTTCATGAGGCGAATCGGCATAACCACCTCTTGCATCGAGTACCCTTCATAATAGTGTACTCTGCCCTGCATCAATACAACCGGCACCTCTTCTATATAACCAAAGACAAATCGTCCATTATGACCGACAACGGTGGAAACCGGAAAACCTTCAATCTCGCAATATGGTATCTCGCCCACAACTTCTATCGTTTCAGCAAAATGCCCAAGTCCGGATCCCAGAACCAATGCCACCTTCGGATTGAAATCCACTTTTCTTTTGCAATACTCATAACTTTTCATCAAGCGTTCATACATTGCCTGCATCCTATATCCTCTCTTTATTACTTAAGTATATATTGTTATCCTTTTCAATTAAAATTATTTTACAATATTTTGATATGGAGTGCAATAAAGAAAAGCAGCTGCCATTTTTGCAACTGCCTCTTAAAACTATATAATAATACAAACCATACCGCCATTGCTGTCATTTACAATCTTCTGCATCGTATCTTGCAGTTTCATTTGACTTTCATCATTGATCATCATAATCTTATTTTTCATACCGTCCATCAACATTTCTTCAATAGACTTTCCAAAAATATTTGTTCCCCAAATACCTGCTTCTGTCTGACTGTTATCTTTGATATAACGAACCAAATCATTTGCCTGATCTTCGCTACCTACAATTGGTGCAATTTCCGTCTCAATATTTGCACGAATCATATGTATAGAAGGCGCTTCAGAATGGATTTTAACACCATATTTATTTCCCTGCTTAATAATCTCAGGCTCATCCACCATAATATCTTCTTTCCGCGGATTTACCACTCCATATCCTTTTATTTTTACGGATTCCATGGCATCACGCACTTCGTCATATTCCTTCTTGATTTCCGAGAGTTCTTTTATCATGCGAACAAGCTCATATTCGCTTGTGATGTGGTTGCCAATCAAGTCACTCAACATTTCATAATAATATTTGTCATCTACCCGAATACGAATTGTTACACAGCCGGTATCCATGGCCACCTCTTCAATTCGCATATCATTTATGCAACTGTTATCTGGTTTTTCAATTCCTTTAACCGCATCTTTGATCTCGTTAAAATCCACCAAAATCTCTCGAATGTGTTGTAGAATCTCCATCTTGATTTTATGATCACGTGGCAACATCTCCACCCACTTTGGTATGTAAAACTGCACCTCAGAAATTGGAAATTCAAACAAAACTTGTTCCATGATTCGATGAATGTCATCCTCTCGTAGTTGCTCACAATTCACCGCCATCACTGCCACATCGTGTCGCTCTTTTATATGCTCAACTAATTGCTTTGTTTCCTGACTATACGGCCTCTGGGAATTTACCAGTACAACAAATGGTTTTCCAAGACTTTTTAACTCTTGGATGGTTTTTTCTTCTGCAGAAATGTAATTTTCTCTCGGAAGCTCTCCGATACTGCCATCTGTTGTAACAACAACACCGATTGTCGCATGGTCTCGGATTACCTTTTGTGTGCCTACCGATGCTGCCTTTGTAAATGGTATTTCGTATTCGAACCACGGGGTCTTCACTTTACGTTCTTCCCCATTTTCCAAATGTCCGGAAGCACCTTCCACCATATATCCGACACAGTCCACCAGACACACTTTCACCTTGATATCTTCCATAAGACAAATTTCAGCAGGCTCCTTTGGAATAAATTTTGGTTCCGCTGTCATCACTGTCTTACCCGAAGCAGATTGCGGCAACTCATCTCTTGCTCGTTCACGACTCGGTGCATCCTCCATTTTAGGCAATACCATTAAATCCATAAACCGTTTTATAAATGTAGATTTCCCCGTTCTGACCGGTCCCACTACTCCAAGATAAATAGCTCCTTTTGTGCGAGCTTGTATATCTTTATAAACATCAAATACTTCCATACCATTCCTCCTCTATATTCTTGTATAATCTATGAGGATGTTCTGAAAAGTATGACAAAAAAAGGATTTTGGAATGCACTCCAAAATCCTTCTCAATTAATCCCAATACAGTTCTGTATTTTCAAGTCTTGCATCACGCATCATCAGTTCCTGCACAGCTACTGCCGCACTCTTATCTTCAAACAATACTTTGTTAATCTGCTCCACAATTGGCATGGACTCTCCATATTTTTGAGCAAGCGCCAAACCGGCTTTTGCCGAATAAACACCTTCCACAACCATCTGTACTTCATCCATGGCTTCCTTCATGGTTTTTCCTTGTCCCATTAAGAATCCTGCTTTACGATTACGACTGTGTACACTTGCACAGGTTACAATCAAATCTCCGATTCCTGTCAGTCCCGAAAAGCTCTCTGCCTTGCCACCCATCTTCACACCGAGTCTTGTAATTTCTGCAATACCACGTGTGATTAACGCCGCTTTCGTATTGTCGCCATATCCCAAACCGTCTGCAATTCCTGCAGCCAATGCAATGACATTCTTAAGCGCTCCACCAATCTCAATCCCCAAGATATCCGAACTGATATAAACACGGAATACATCATTCATAAATGCCCTCCTGATATATTCTGCCGTCTCTTTCTCTTTCGCACCGACAACACAGATGGTTGGTAGTTCGCGACCAACTTCCTCTGCATGACTCGGTCCGGACAGAACTGCTACATTTGCCTCTGGAAGTTCTTCTTCAATTTGCTCTGTCAATGTCATGAGTGTAGTTTCTTCGATACCTTTTGCAACGTTTACAATAATCTGTCCCGGTTTCACATATGGTTTCATACTTCTTGCCGTGCTTCTGGTAAATACCGATGGTACTGCCAACACCAAAAAATCTTTCTCTTTGATACTTTCTTCCAGATCTGTTGTGAACATAATCTCATCTGGCAATTTAATCCCCGGCAATTTGCTTTTATGTTCTCTTTCTTTTTGTAGCATGTCCACTTCATTTTTATCGATAGACCATACTACTACATTATTTCCATTTTTATGAAGCAATAATGATAATGCAGTTCCCCAACTTCCTGCGCCCAAAACACCAACTTTTGCCATCTTACTTTTCCTCTTTTCTTTCCCCTATTTTTAGGATATTTGTCTTGTTTTCCGTTCCATTTATAAGTCTTTTGATGTTCGCACGATGTCTAAAACATGCCATCAAAATCAGCATAAGCACAATAATATAAAATTCATACAGCTGTGGCTTATCAAGTTGAAAGCCCCCCCATTGACCATACGCAAACACCTGAATTCCAAAAACAATCATGATAATAATAGAGGCAAGCGAAACATATTGGGTCAATAAAACAATGGCAAAAAAGATAACTGCAACAGTGAGGAACATAATCGGATTCACAGTAAGTATCAATCCCACAGTAGCCGCAATTCCCTTTCCCCCTTTAAATTTCAGATAGAATGGGTAATTATGACCAAGTACAGCGCCCAATCCTGCATACAATGAGTAGAGAGATAATTCACTGTTTCCTCCAAAAATCAATCGTACACAAGCCACTGCAACAACACATTTTAAAAAGTCACCAATAAAGGTAATTACACCGGCCTTCCACCCAAGTGTACGAAGGGCATTGGTTGTCCCTGCATTCCCGCTTCCGTGTTTTCGGATATCCACATTCTTTAGTTTTCCGTATATATAGCCTGTTTGAAATAATCCACAAACATATCCAATCAATACACAAAGCAAACGTTCCATAATTATTGTTCTTTCTCCTTCCGCTCACGAATAAAAAACTTCAGTGACGTTCCCCGGAAGCCAAATGCTTCACGAATCTTGTTTTCCAAATATCTGGTATATGAGAAATGCATTAACTCTTTATCATTTACAAAAATAACAAATGTTGGTGGTTTTACCGAAACTTGTGTAATATAGTACAGTTTCAAACGTTTTCCCTTGTCTGAAGGTGGTTGTTGGAGTGCAACAGCCTCCGCCATAATTTCATTTAAGACACCCGTTGCCACGCGCAAGGTCTGGTTCTCCATAACCATATCAATCATGTCATATAGCTTATTTAATCGTTGCCCTGTCTCCGCAGAAACATACATGATTTCAGCATAAGGCATATAAGCCAAGGTGTTGCGAATCTCTTTTTCAAATTCATTCATGGTACGGTCATTCTTTTCAATGGCATCCCATTTGTTTACCACAATGATAACACCTTTTCCGCGTTCATGGGCAATTCCTGCTATCTTGGCATCCTGCTCTGTCACACCTTCAGTTGCATCTATGACCATAAGCACTACATCCGCACGTTCTACTGCCGTTACGGTACGTATGATACTGTATCGCTCTAACTCTTCTTTGATTTTATTTTTCCGTCTAAGACCGGCGGTATCAATAAAAATATACTCTTTTCCATTATGCTTAATAGCCGTATCAATGGCATCTCTGGTTGTCCCGGCAATATTAGATACAATTACCCTGTTTTTCCCCAACAATTTGTTTACAATAGAAGATTTTCCTACGTTCGGTTTTCCGACAATCGCAATACGCGGTCTGTCATCTTCTTCCTCTTCTCCCGTTCCTTCCGGGAAATGCTTCGTTACTTCATCTAACATGTCGCCGATTCCAAGTCTGGATGCGGCAGAAATCGGCATTGGATCTCCAATTCCCAGATTGTAAAACTCATATACATCCGCCATAAACTTCTGAAAACTATCTACTTTGTTTACAACCAAAACAACCGGTTTTCCGGAGCGTCGCAACATATCTGCCACCTTCGAATCTGAATCCTGAAGTCCCTGTCTTACATCCGTCAAAAAGATGATTACATCTGCTGTATCAATTGCGATTTGTGCCTGTTCTCTCATCTGTGAAAGGATAATATCACGGCTATCCGGCTCTATACCACCCGTATCAATCAATGTAAACTCTTTATTTAACCATGTGATTTCTGCATATATTCTGTCTCGTGTAACACCCGGCGTATCTTTCACAATGGAAATCATTTCTCCTGCCAAAGCATTAAAAAGTGTCGATTTTCCAACGTTCGGCCTTCCGACAATTGCTACTACTGGTTTGCTCATATCATTCTCCTATTATTGCTTCTATAAATTCTCGTCCGCTTGATTTTACAATATCTACTTCTACTTGTAAAGTTTCTTTTACCGTGGTCAATGTGACATCATCAAGGAAAACATCTTCGCCGTCTCGAAACATATTGCAAGGCAGCAAAAGTTTTGTTCCCAGTTTATTTCCCTTAAGTTGCCCAATCAAATCCTGTCCTGTAACGAGTCCCGCAACGGTAATTCGCTCTCCAAAAAAATCATTACGAATACTGTATAAATGTGTTTTGAGATTCGGAAATTTTTCTTTTAGCTTATCAAGTGCCTCTTGCAAATAAGGAAATGCTAAAACTCCGGTTGCGAGAGAAACTTCCAGTTCTCTTTCATCTCCTTGAAGTTCTAAAAACGCTTCTTGAAATTCATCCTGAAAGAGGCGCAACATACCCACCCCATTCTCTAATTGCAAATATCCATCGTATTGTTCTTCTCCGGGTATTTCGCGTTCAGCAAGAATGTACCATTCATCTCCGGCATGGATAAAATGGGTTCCGTATGTCTCATAAAGAATTCTTTGCCATTTCTCAATTGTATTTAATACTTGTATGGCATCTTCCTTGCAGAAAGGCTCTAATGCACACAATCCATCGCGATACTTTGTCAGTCCTACCGGAACAACAGACACACTTTGTAAATGCGGAATATATTTGGTTAAATCATGAATGGTTCTCTCTAATTCTTCCCCATCATTCATGCCTTTACAGAGAACGATCTGGCCATTCATCTGTATACCGCTTTCAAAGAACCTGTCTACTTTTTGCAACGCATCTCCTGCAAATCGATTATGCAGCATTTTGCATCTTAACTCAGGATTTGTGGTATGGAAGGAAATATTGATTGGTTCTAAATGATATTTGATAATCCGCTCCACATCATGATCGCTCATATTTGTCAACGTGATGTAGTTTCCTTGTAAAAAGGATAGTCTGGAATCATCATCCTTGAAATAAAGCGTATCGCGCATACCTTTCGGCATCTGGTCAATAAAGCAGAAAACGCATTTGTTCCTACAAGAGCGATATTCATCCATCAGTCCTTGCTCAAATACAATTCCTAAATCTTCTTCACAATCTTTTTCTATCTCTAATTCCCATTCTTCACCATTTGCTTTCTGAATGAGAACAAGGATTTCTTCGTCATTTACATAATAGTGATAGTCAAACACGTCTTCAATTACTTTACCATTTATTGAAATCAATTTGTCGCCGGACTCTATTCCCATCTCTTCTGCAATGCTTTCCGGCTCAACAAACTTTACAATATGTTCATGCTTCATAAGTTTTTCCTCATATTACATATAATCAAACTTATCATACTAAATTTCTTAAAAAAAAGCAATTTTGTCTCATGAAAAATATTGAAGCAATTATTAAATTTTGTTAAAATGTCTGTGTTATATAGAAAACATTTTGGAGGTCGTCATGTCAAACATTTCACAGTTAGAAAAAACACTGCCTACTGCTCCATTAAAAATTGCAGTATTAGACAGTTGTAAAGAAGTAGGACAAAAGATCAATGATTACATCGTTTCTTTCCGGCAATCAGCCACAGAGGAATTTCCGAATTTGGCTTCGATTGCAAACTATAATTGCAGTAATTATTTAGTAGAAAATGCTTGTCCGCGTTTTGGTTCCGGCGAGGCGAAAGGAATCTTAAAAGAATCCATTCGCGGTACCGACTTGTTTATTATGGTCGATGTCTGTAACTACAGTCTGACCTATACCGTAAACGGACATGAAAATCATATGTCACCGGATGATCATTATCAGGATTTAAAGCGTATCATTTCAGCTGCTACCGGAAAAGCGCGCAGAATCAATGTTATCATGCCTTTCTTATATGAAAGTCGTCAGCATAAACGTACAAAAAGAGAATCTTTAGATTGCGCATTAGCTCTGGAAGAATTGGTATCAATGGGTGTTTCCAATATTATTACATTTGATGCACACGACCCTCGCGTTCAAAATTCCATCCCTTTAAAAGGGTTTGATAACTTTTCACCAAATTATCAGTTTATGAAAGCTTTATTAAAGGCAGAACCCGACTTGAACGTTGACAAGGATCACCTCATGATTATAAGTCCTGATGAAGGTGCTATGCATCGTGCAGTATATTTGTCCAATGTATTAGGAGTTGATATGGGTATGTTCTACAAACGTCGCGATTATTCTACCATTGTCAATGGTAAAAACCCTATCGTTGCCCATGAATTTTTAGGAGTTGATTTAAAAGGCAAAAACGCCATTATTATTGACGATATGATTTCTTCCGGCGAAAGCATGCTGGATGTTGCTAAACAGATTAAAGAGCGTGGTGCAAACCGCGTATTTGTGTTTACGACATTCGGTCTTTTTACAGAAGGACTTTCGAAATTTGATGAGTATTATGAAAATGGATTTATCGATCGTATCATTACAACAAACTTAACTTATCTTCCACCTGCGTTGCTGGAAAAACCTTACTTCTCATGTGCAGATATGAGTAAATTTATTGCATTGATTATTGACTCTTTAAATCACGACACATCGATTGGAACAGTACTTGACCCTTCCGATAAGATACATAAACTTTTAGAAAAACATAATAAAAAATAATCAAAATAACAACAAGCCACCAAAAGGTGGCTTGTTGTTTTATTCATTCGTTCGAAACTTATAGTATTTGATGCCGTTTTCTAAAGACACTCCTCTTGCTTTTGCCATGTCACTCACAGTTACGATTTGGTAGCCTTGCTTTACTAGCTGCGGTATGAATTCTAATGCAGCCTGTACCGTTGTCTCATGAATGTCATGCAGGAGTATAATCTCTCCGTCCTTTGCCGTATTCAAAACATAGTCTCGCACCAGCGCTGCATCTTTCAGTTCCCAGTCTCTGGTATCAACTGACCACATGATAAGTGGTGCATTTGCTGAATACTGCACGGTTTCATTAGTCGCACCATAGGGCGGTCTTACCAAAATTCTTTCTTGCTGACCTACAATGCTCTGAATAGATTCATTGGTTGATTGTATCTCATAGATAATCGTTTCCGCCGGAAATTGTGATAATCTCGCATGATTAGTGGTATGATTTCCAAGTTCACATCCGATTTCTGCCATTTTAGAAAGCACCTCCGGATATTTTCCGATATTTCTGCCAACTAAAAAGAACGTTGCTCGAGAATGGTGGGCTTCTAACTGTTCCAACAGCTGCATCGTATATGGGCCTGGTCCATCGTCAAAGGTTAGGGCAATCATCGGTCTATTTGGATTAACTCTATTTCGTTTGATATCAAATTTCCCATTTTCATGAAAATAATATTCATTACCATTAATCGTTTGTTTCCCTTTTACTCTTTCGCCATTTTCATCGAAGAAGTACGTATCATCGCCTAAATTAGTCCATCCGGAAGCATAGGTTCCATCCAACATCTTGAATCTATCTCCTTCCCAATCTCCATATTTATTTAAGACACTTACAATTCCTGTTTCAATCTGATATTGTACTTTATAATTCCATAAAAATTGCAATTTTTCTTTTAAAGATTCTTCTAAATTTAGTTGTACCGTATACGCACCTTCTTTTGCGGTATCCACGTGATGGCTCAAAGAATACCCTTTACCCTGATTCCATTCCTCTATCAAATCCGAAAGACGATACCCTTTTGTTTCATCCAAAACAATATCCTCTTTGCCATTATATTCAGCATGTACTTCAAATTTCGGCAAGGTTTCTTCCTGTCGTATGGTTACATTATTCACTTTTAATGTGACTACCGGCAACAAGGCCTGGTAAATGGCTACACCGCCGCAAAAAAATAGTAGGGCTAATATTATTATAAGCCCTACTATTGTATTCATATTTTCGAATTTATTTTTCATACGTTTTGTCCCTTATAATAATCTCACCGAAATCATTATATGACATTTTTCGACAAAAATCAACGTATCTTAATTTTTCTTTTTTCCTAATATTGCCATGATCCATACAAAAATCATGATAATGACCATTGCAACAAAGATTCCAAGCATTCCTTTCCACATAATCTCTAATGCCTGCATAATAACTACCTTATTCATCACTAATTCCTCCTTTATCTCTTATTCTACAAGAATTGTGACACCAGGCTGATAATGAGTCCACCTGCTACCACAGACGCAATCTGACCGGATACATTTGCACCGGCTGAATGCATAATAAGAATATTTGTAGGATCTTCTTCCATTGCAATTTTTTGAATTACACGAGAAGACATTGGGAATGCAGAAATACCTGCTCCACCAATCATTGGATTGATTTTTTTCTTTCTAAACAGATTCATGAATTTTGCGAGCATAACACCACCGATCGTATCCATAACAAACGCAAACAAACCAATTGCCATAATCATAAGTGTCTCTACCCTTACAAAATCTTCTGCTTTCATACTGAAAGAAATCGTGATTCCAAGAAGCAACGTTACTAAATTAGCAAGTTGATTTTGTGCCGTATCAGACATCGTTCCTAAAACACCACATTCACGAATCAAATTACCAAACATTAAGAACCCAACAAGAGCTACTGATTGTGGCGCTACAAGCCCTACAATAATTGTAACTGCGATTGGGAAAATAATGCGCATTGTTTTGGAAACATTTTTCGGATTGTAATCCATATGAATACATCTCTCTTTTTTGGTAGTAACCAGTTTGATTGCCATTGGCTGTACAATCGGAACTAAGGCCATATATGAATATGCTGCAACTGCAATTGCACCCACATATTTTGATTTCAAGACTTGCGATACCAAAATTGCGGTAGGACCGTCTGCAGCACCGATTACACCGATTGCAGCCGCATCTTTAATATTAAACCCGAGACATGCAGCTAATAAAATTGCAGCAAAGATACCAAACTGTGCTCCTGCACCAAACAGGAACATGGACGGATTCGAAAGCAACGGTCCGAAATCAATCATGGCACCGATACCAATAAATAACAAAATCGGCATAGCTTCTGATGCATTAATACCTACATCAAACAACCACTCGATAATACCATGTGCTTCCACACCACCAACTGTTTGATTCAAAACTCCTGATAATGGCAAGTTCACCAGAATTGCACCGAATCCCATCGGTAACAACAAAGATGGCTCATACTCTTTCTTAATAGCCAACCAGATCAAAACAATGCCAACTGCAAACATAATTAAATTTTTCCAGCCACCATCTGTAAATACCAGCGCTTTAACGCCTTCTAATAAGTAATCCATATTATTATTCTCCTATCACTCGTACTCTCAAAACATCCTTTACATGTTTGAGTTCATCAATAATTTCTTCTGTAATTGCATTTTCCGCATCAATCATAGTGTATGCATATTCATTTCGACTTTTGTTGGTCATGTTTGCTATGTTAACACCATCATCTGCGAGAATTGCTGAAAATTGTCCAATCATATTTGGCACATTGCGATGCATAATTGTAATACGTGTATATTCACCATGGTGCCCCATGTCACAATTCGGATAGTTGACAGAATTGCGAATATTTCCGTTTTCTAAAAATTCCATTACTTCTTTGACTGCCATCTTAGCACAGTTGTCTTCTGACTCTTCTGTAGAAGCCCCAAGGTGTGGAATCACAATTACATTCTCTTGTCCAACCACTGTTGGATTTGGGAAGTCTGTTACATATTTCTTCACTTTACCGGTCTGTAATGCTTCTATTAAGTCTGTTTCCTTTACCAAAACATCTCTTGCAAAATTCAGAATTACAACACCGTCTTTCATAAGCGCCAATGCTTCGCTGTTAATCATACCTTTTGTGGAATCCAATGCCGGAACGTGGATGGTAATATAATCACATTCTTTATAGATTTCTTCCGTAGTTTTTGCATGATAAATTTGACGAGACAATTTCCACGCTGCATCAACAGACAAATACGGATCGTATCCATATACTTCCATCCCCAAATGTACTGCAGCATTTGCTACTAATACACCAATTGCTCCAAGACCGATTACGCCCAGCTTTTTCCCCTCTAATTCACAACCGGCAAATGCTTTTTTTGCTTTCTCTGCCTTTTTTGCAATATCGGCATCTTCCTTATTTTCTTTTACCCATTCAATACCACCAACCACATCTCTGGAAG
>CAMFVG010000014.1 GCA_945992055.1 uncultured Clostridia bacterium
TTCATATCCTATATTTTTTATAAACATTTTTATCTTTTCATGATATCTCTTGGATAGCCCTGGAACAACTCCTACCATACCTTGACGGTTCTCAATTTCTTTTAACTCAAATACCGAATAGCCCTTATATTGTTTCAAATCTTCATCTTTTTTCGTAACAATTATGCCTGATATCTTAACTTCCTCTCTTTCCAGAATCCTTATAATTTCATCTGCGATAATTCCTGCACCATATACAAATACCAAGTCTTTTCTTTTCAAAATCTCTATTTTTCTATTATCTATCTGTTCAACATAGTGTCTATCCGGTGCAATTTGTACTATTTTTTCATACAAATATTGGCATGCTTTACTCTCAAATTGCAGATTAGGTACATATCCCAGTTGTCCAATTGCCATACTAATTCTTCTGTGAAACACTTCCAATCTCTTCTGGATTCCTTCTGAAATTTCATTTATATTTTTTGAATTCATCCAAATTTTCCACACTTCAAAATATACTATCATATAAGATTTTAATTGCTCTTTTCCTTGTCTTCCGGTTATTGAAGTCTGTCTTTTTACATAATGATAAAATTTATCATTAATGCATGTAACAGCATCGGCAATCAATAAGGCATTTAATGTGAATAGAGTATCCTCATAAGTAACACCTTCATAAAACATAAGATTATTCTCATTAATATATGAACGCTTCCAAAATTGAAAGCATACAGCATTCTGATACTCGTTACATTGATTTTTTTCAACGAAAAAATCTTGTCCGCTCAATATTTTCCCACAATCCTTGTATTCTATTTTTTCGTTTATGTCAGGATCGTCTTCATACTCCACAAATGCGCCAAAAAAAACCCCCTGTACGTTTAGCTCTTCAGCACATTTAACTAACTTTTCCAAAGTAACATTTTCAAGATAATCGTCTGAATCCAGAAAATAAATATATTTCCCACTGGCCTTTCTAATACCATAATTTCTTGCATAGGATAATCCCCTATTTTCTGGTAAATGAAACAGTTGAAATCTGGAGTCTCTGCTAATACACCCTTTAGCTTTCTCATAAGAAGCATCTGTTGAAGCATCATCAATACAAATAATTTCTATCTCAAATAATGTTTGATTCATCACACTCAACAAACACTTTTCTACATAATCCTCTACATTAAAAATCGGAATAATAACTGACACCTTCGGTTCCATTTTATTTCCTCTGTTCAATCCATATCATAAACACTTGGCGTTACAAATTCTATTTCAATTTTTCCGGCAACTTTATTCTTATACAATTCCAGTAGCCGACTTATTTCCATGTTCGTTTCTAAAAAGCTAATATCTGTCTTTTTATTTGGAAAAGTATTGTCAACATAATTTTCTTCTTTCTCCTTCAAACCATCAAATCCGGCAAACGCAATTGATCTTACGCAAATTTTCCTCAACAAATTAAGCAACATTATCGTACTGTTATCATATAAAATACTATTTTCAGCTATCAATCCGGAATAATCAACCATAAGAGTATTCTTAGTATCTGTATGAATATTAGATACCAAAATACATTTTTTTCGCTCAACACTATCACTTATTTTTTCCCAATGAATTGTATTAGCATAAAACAGATAATCATATGCAAAATACTGAGACACAAAATTAACACAGATAACAATCGGTGACTTTTGCGAAATATATTCTTGTATTTTCTCACGATAATCTTCTATGGTTCTGCCCGGTGCCATGACTAAAATATTTTTATCACCAAGCTGCTTTCTCAAATAGTCCAATGTTTCTGCATCATCCACTTTGCAAGCACAATAATCGCGATACACTTTCTGTATGTTATCATAATCATATCTCTGTCTGGTTTGTTCCTCAATACTGGATATAATGTATTTGATATCTTTGCTGTTTAAACGATATTTTTCTGTTAAATAAATGATGTTATTGGGATGTGCTTTATATATGCCAGCCATAAATGCAGGAATTGAATATCCCCATTCGCAACGTTTTTTTATTGGAAATAAATATCTGTCGATTACATCTAGGATAATATCTACATCATAATCATAATTCTTCTTTCTTACCAAAAAATCCACTATCAATTCCGTGTTCAAATTACCCGCACACTTCCCCATCCCATTTAGAGTTGCATCCAAAATAATGGAACGTTTGTCGCTTGCTTCCGCTATTATCTGTTGCGCAAATGCAAAAGACAGTTGAAAGTTATTATGAGAATGGATATCAATACAAATCTTTGTATCTAAATTATAATCTACAAGATTATACAAATGAATAATGTCATCCAGATACATTGCTCCATAGGTATCTACAATTCCAAAACTATATGGCTGAATTTCATTAATCAAGTCAATTAAATCTAATAATTCTCTATCAGAATATGCCAAGGTATTCACACCCTGCACAAACAGGGTATACCCTTGTTTCTTAACCTTAATTAGACTGTCCTTTATTTCCTCATATTTGTTATCAAACTGTGTTTTTGTAAAACCTACTCTTATCCCTGTTATTGAGTTCCCATCACACTCTACTAATTTTGAAAAATCATACATTCCAAAATCAACAAAGGCTACATACATTGCATTTCGCTTTTCTTTTGGGATAAACGGCACAAGTTGTGAAGGCTCAGTAAAAAAAGTAGAATTTTCATGATATTCCACCAATCGGGAATCTCTTAAAAATCCCATTTCTATAATGTCTACATTCGCATCTGTAAGTTTCTTTGCTATATTTGTAATTATAGCGTTCTCAAAAGCACAATCAATAATTCTGCCGCCGTCTCGCAATGTACAATCCAAAATTTTTATATTTTTCATATATTCCCTATGCTTCTGCTTTCACAAGCTTTTATTTCCCCAGATAGTTTGCTACTACTTTTGC
>CAMFVG010000015.1 GCA_945992055.1 uncultured Clostridia bacterium
CTGCGTTCTATAGAACGCAGGAGGAGTGCCGTTGTAATTATATTTATTTACATGAGGGGTGTAATATGAATTCACCTTGCAATAAGATTTATCGTTTATCTATTTTGAATCATCATAATATACGATTCCCTGATTTGAGACGAATGCAAGATGGTGTGTTTAATATGCACTATTATGATAAAGTAGAAACTTTGGTTGTTTTAGAAAATAATTGGTTCAATAGAACTTGGCATATGGCCGAAGTAGAAAAAAAGAAGTTGCCAGATTCTTTATTGCAGATTGCTATCACATATCATCAAACAGCAATAAAAATGTTGAGAAAGTGGAAAAAATTAGATTTACGAGCACAATTGTTTTTTGATGAGTATTTTTTAGAAATTGCAAAAAATATGGTGTTGCATTCTATTTGTGAGAAATCAAATCGGTGGTTTGGTAGATACCAATATATTCGGAAAATAAATAAGAATGTCTATGTAAAAGATGTTTTGCGAGGTTACAAACAAAACAAAGGAACGTTGCCAAAGTTTGAATGTGCGATGTTGAATGATTGGAATTTACTATTGATAATTTGGGGCTTTTTGAAAGCGAAAAAAAAGAAATAAGGAGAAAGCATATGAGTTTTTTGCGAAAAGTATATTGTAGAATTACAGGCATGCCGTATACAGAAGAGGAAAGTTCCCAAAGACTCATCAGTCAAATCCGAAATGGTGGAGGAATGGTTGGTAAGAATGTAGATATTTATGCTTCTAGCATAGATTTAGGGGAACCATATCTTCTTTCTATAGGGGATAATGTAACAATTACAGGTGTCAAGATTTTGACTCATGATGCCAGCTTGAAGAAAAAATTAGGATATACAAAAACAGGGAAGGTTCATATAGGGGATAACGTCTTTATTGGCTGGGGAAGTATCATATAGCCTGACACAAAAATAGGGAATAATGTGGTCATAGGGGCTGGTTCGGTGGTAGCTAAAGATATACCGGATAATGTTGTTGTAGCGGGAAGCCCGCTCCGCATCTTGTGCAGTTATGATGATTATGTACATAAAAATGAGATACTCATGCAAGAAAAACCGGTAATTGATTTGTGCCCAGCTCAAATCATGCAGGATCAAGAAAGTAAAGCAAAATTAATTTCTAACGGAAGTGGGTATTTGCTGTAATGGGAAAGGTTTTATTTGTCGTTCATGCACTCAATATAGGTGGGGTGGGGACGACTTTAACTAATATTGCAAACAATTTGGCACAACGAGGACATGAGATTACAATTGTAGTTGCTTCTGATAAAATTGATGGTGCGAGGAATCTGTCACCGCAGATTAATTTAAAACATAAAGATGAGCCAAAACATGTTTTATTAAAACGTGTGTTGTATATAAGAAATTTTTTTGAATCTGGTATGTGGTCTAGAAGAAAGAAAGCATGCAAGTTATATGATTATTTTGTTGGAAAGCAAGAAAAATATGACGTAGAAGTCGCTTTTTTCTTTGGAAGACCATTGAAGATTGTGTATGGGACAAGAAATAGGCAATCAAGAAAAATTCTATGGATACATACAGATTATAAATATGGTGCGGAAAGAGGATATCTTTCTGGATTTAAGGATACTGATGAAGCTTTGTCTGCTTATCGATTTTTTGACAAGGTGGTGTGTGTGTCTAAAGGGGTCAAACAGTCTTTTGAAGAAGTGATTGGGAGAACTGATCGTATTGAAATTGTTCACAATATCAATAACTTGGAAACAATCAAAAAGATGTCTTTACAATCCAATGATATAGAACGAAAATGCTTTACATTTGTTTATGTGGGAAGGCTATCTTCGGAAAAAGGGGTTATAAGGTTATTAGAAAGCACACGAAGACTTAAAGAAGAAAATTATTTGTTTGAGTTATGGATTGTAGGCGATGGCGCGGAAAGAGAATGTTTGGAACGATACGTTCAAGAATATCATATGGATGCTTGTGTTCACTTTTTAGGTAATCAAACTAATCCATATTCATATATGGCGAAAGCGGACATGCTTGTGTGCCCCTCGGAGTGTGAAGCATATGGGATGGTAATTGCAGAAGCATTTATTCTGGGAAAGCCTGTGATTAGTACTGATTGTGTAGGGCCGAGGGAATTGTTGGCTGATGGAGAATATGGACTGTTAGTGGAAAATAATGCAGATGGGATATATAATGGGATGAAACAAATTCTTAATAACAAGCATGATTTTGAACATTATTCCATGAAGGCGAATCAACGAAAAGTATTTTTGGAGCAAGAAGATATTATAAAAGAAATAGAAACAATATTTTTTGAGAGAGAAGGTTTATGAAAAAGGTTTTATTTATTTGTGATTATATTCCGCCAGAACATTCTGCGACAGGAAGATTAACCTATTTTTTGGCGAAGGGATTGTCTAATTCGTGCGAGGTGCATCTTGTAACACTTTCTACAAATGAGGATAGGAATGATGTGGTAAATAATTTTCGCACATATAGGCTTTTGAATCGATATGGGAAATATCAAAAACTAGTAAGAGATAGTGAAAATAAAAATGGTTTTGTTAAGCTATTATACAAGATTGCATATCGTATATATTATTTTGTGATATCCAAAAAGGGTTTTCAAAATGTGAGCGAACACAAACGACTTATACAAAAAATGTGTTACAAGATCATAAAAAACCACAATATAGATACAATAGTTTCAATATCTAATCCATTTGCAAATCAAGAAATTGCTTATGAGATAGTCAAACATAATCCTCAAATAGTTTGGTTTCCGTATCTCATGGATTCTAATAGAAACAATGTGGCCTACCTGGGTGATAGGGAATTCGAAATGAAGTGTTTTTTACTTGCTGAAAAAGTGCTTGTTGTTCCAGCATTGCTTCATGATCGGGAATTTATTGAAGATTTTTCGGACAAAATACAATGTCTTGATATGCCGATTATTCCAGTGAAAAAAGAAAATTCTGTTGACAGAAAAGATGCAAATATTACATTTGTTTATGCAGGGAAATTTTATGAAGAAATTAGGAATCCAAAACAATTGTTTGAAGTGTTTTTGAGATTACCTTCCAACTATATTTTGAAAATATTTTACGGCGGTTGTAGCCATATTGTACAAGAATATAAAGAAAAACTCGGAGATAGACTGTTAGTAAGTGGGTATATACCACCTGAAGAATTGGACCGTGTTGTATTAGATTCAAATATAGTTATTAATATAGGAAATACGGTAGTTAATCAAGTTCCAAGTAAGGTATATGATCTGATTGCATATGGAAAACCAATTCTTAATTTTTATCAAAGAGAAGATGATATTAGCATAGATGATATTGAAAAATATTCTTTGTGCAAAAGTATTTCCTACACAAATTGTGATATCAAGGAAATTCAAGATTGGTGTGATATGAATAAGTGCGCTTGTCTATCATATGAAGAGGCTACTTGTAATTTGAAAGAAAAAAGACTCGATAGTTGTGTGAAAGAGTTAGAGGAAATTGTTTGTTTCCCAAAAAGTAATTTGCAATAAGGAGATTGCTTATGGTTAGCATAATAATACCAGTTTATAATGCAGAAGAGTATTTGGCACGTTGTTTAGATTCTGTCATTAACCAAACCCATACAGATTTGGAAATTATACTTGTTAATGATGGCTCTGGCGATTCCAGTGGGGATGTTTGCTTGGACTATGCAAAGAGAGATAAACGCATTCGCTATATTTACAAAAAAAACGAAGGCGCAGGTGCGGCAAGATATTGTGGGGCAGAAATGGCCACGGGCGATTATCTGTTTTTTGTTGACAGTGATGATTATTTGGAAATAGATGCTATAGAAAAAATGTTGAATTACATGGATGAAGAGATTGACTGTGTAGTTGGTCAGCATAAGAGATTCGGGCAGTGCGATGGGATTAAGCAGGTATCCTTTCCAATTGGTCTTTACAATTTTGAAAGTGACTTGTATCATAAATATTGTGTTGGTGAAATGCTCAATGGTTTACATGGCGTTGAACTTTGGAATAAATTGTTTCGTGCATCTGTTGTGAAAAAGTCTTGGAAGTATCCAATTCGTGTGAAATTCGGTGAGGACATGCTTGCTTTGAACTTGATTTTTCTGAATTGTAGAAATATCCGGTGTATTGAGACGATTACGTATTATTATGAATATAGAGAAAATTCTTTGGCCAGGAGTACGAATCATTTAATGATTTTACCACGGTTTTCTGATGAATGTATAAAATTAGAGAAAGTATTACTAGAAGAAAATTGGTCCGCTCCGTTGATTTCGTTGGTGATTTATTCCGTTTTGTCGTTAGCACTTGTGAAATACCAAATTGATGATGCTCTGGCAAGACAAAAGTTGATTTGTGATATTGAACAAATTTCGGAAAAGGAAGAAATGCGAAAGTATGCAAAACAATTCTTAAATCACAGAAAAAAATTAAAGAGAATATATGGGTTGAGCGATGAACAATATTTTCAAGCAATAACGCTATACAAAGCTATTGTACATAAGGATGCATGGTATTATACGCGACTTTATCCGGCGTTACTTGAAACAAATAGTTCATGGTTATATGTAACAAAAGCTTATATTAATAAAATAGTTGGGAGAATTAAAAAATGAGTTCATCAAGTGAAAAAGGATATTCTGTAAGAATTTCGTCAAAAAGCAAGATGTTTAGTTTGAATTTAAAAGAGGTGCTTAAATACAAAGACCTTATATGGTTATTTGTGCAACGAGATTTCAAAACGAAATATAAACAAACAATTTTAGGCCCGTTATGGTTTGTGATACAACCATTGTTTTCAACAGTAGTATATACACTAGTCTTTGGAAATTTTGCGGGATTTTCGACGGATGGAGTGCCGCAATTTTTGTTCTATTTAGCAGGAAATGTGCCATGGCTATATTTCTCAACGTGTATTAATAGCACTGCAAACGTCTTTGTGATGAATTCATCTGTGTTTGGTAAGGTTTATTTTCCACGACTTACAGCACCTATATCCACAGTGATTACTTGTATGTTGAACTTTTTTATCCAATTTAGTTTGTTTTTGGTTATAGGAATGGTTTATATCGTAACTGGAACGCCAGTTCAAATTAATTGGGTAGCAACATTGTTGCCGATTTTGATTGTTCAATTAGCTATGCTGGGGATGGGATTTGGAATTGTAATATCATCACTGACAACAAAGTATAGGGATTTACAAGTGTTGGTGAGTTTTGGAGTGCAACTATTGATGTATCTTACACCAGTTGTATATACGGCATCTTCTTTAGGTGAAAGCCTATTTTATAAGGTTGTTATGCTTAATCCTGTTTCTCCGATTGTTGAGTTAATACGTTATGGATGGCTCGGTTCAGGGTCAACACCTTGGGGATATTGGGGAATCAGTTGGATTTTTACAATGGCAGTATTATTGGCAGGAATACTAATGTTCAACAGAGTAGAAAAGAATTTCATGGATACAGTTTAGGGGTGTAAATATGCAAAGTGATAGAGAATATGCAATTAAAATAAAAGGTTTGAAAAAAAGATATCGTCTTGGAGTTATTGGTGGTGGAACTTTGCAGGGGGATTTGCAAAGTTGGTGGGCAAAAGTAAGACACAAGGAAGATCCCAATCTTAAAATAGGAGAAAAATCACGCGAAAAAAATGAAACTTTTATGGCGTTAGATGGTATTGATTTAACCGTCTATCAAGGAGAAAGATTAGGGATTATAGGGCATAATGGAGCGGGGAAATCGACTCTGCTGAAATTATTATCAAGGGTTACAGGACCGACGGAAGGAGATATCTATATGAATGGAAGGATATCTAGTATGCTTGAGGTTGGAACTGGTTTTAATCCAGAATTAACAGGTCGTGAAAATATTTATTTGAATGGTGCGATATTGGGCATGACCAAGGTCGAGGTTGATAGTAAAATTCAACAGATTATTGAATTTTCAGAATGTAGCAAATTTATTGACACACCAGTAAAGAGATATTCATCTGGAATGTACGTAAAGCTTGCATTTGCGGTAGCGGCTCATTTGGATTCGGAAATCCTTGTAATGGATGAAGTGCTTGCAGTAGGAGATATGAAGTTTCAACAAAAGTGTCTCAACAAAATGAGCGATGTATCTCGCGAAGAAGGGCGTACGATTTTATATGTGAGCCATAACATGGCAACAATTCGTCAATTATGTGACAGATGTATTGTATTAGATCATGGAAAAATTATTTATGACGGGGATGTAGAGCGTGCAATCGATATTTACTTGGATTTGGAAGCGAGTGATGACACTTATATAGATTATGCAAAGATACCTAGATTTTATTGGCTTACAAATACAAGAATTCAAACCAAGTATGCGCAGTATTTGCATAAGGATGATATTATTTTTTCAAGGAAAGAAAAACAACATATTTTATTAAAATGGCTCAATGAAGATGATATAGAAAATCTGTGTTTGCGTGTTGAGGTATTGCGTCGGGACAGAGTTCCAGTTGGGACAACCATGTTATATGATTTTTATTCCGGGAAAAAGGACGAGGAAGGGCAAGTTCAGTTTTCGCTAGATATTTCTTCTTTGGTACCGGGTAGATATGCAACACGATATACATTTTTCTATATGGACCAATTTGGCAATAATTTTAATTTAGACAATGTGAATGGTCTCTATTTTGAAATCACCTCTGAAGAAAATGATATTGTGTGGGACGTAAAAAACTGGGGTAGTATTGAGCTGCCACAAGTAAAAATAGAAAAATAATATGCAAGGATGAGAAAAGAAAGTGATTTTAAGAAGAATTTATAATCGATTAACGGGGAACAAGGTTCAGCCGCCTACAAAAAAACAACTTTCAGAAGAGTTGATTGCAAAGATTCGAAAAGGTGGTGGTCATGTAGGTGAAGGTTGTAATATATTAGAGTCAAAAATTGATATGTTAAATCCCTATTTGTTGACAATTGGAGATAATGTTACAATCACCGGTGCGAGAATATTAACACACGATGCAAGCTTGAATGTTGTAACTGGATATACCAAACTTGGCAAGGTCATAATAGGAAATAATGTTTTCATTGGAAAGGAAGCTATTATCCTTCCTGACACAGTGATTGGCAGCAATGTTGTAATCGAAGCAGGGTGCGTAGTCGCAAAGGATATTCCAGATAATTCTATCGTTGTAGGAAATCCTTGTAGAATTATTTGTACATATGATGAATATTTGACAAAAGTAAAAAGACAAATGGAAGAAAGACCTGTAATTGATAAGTTTCCAGAGGAAATAATGGAAGACCAAGAAACGATAGATATTCTGGTGAAAGCCGGGAATGGATTTATGCGATAGTAAAGGAAATTAGTATACAAATAGGAATTATGGAAAGTGAGTAAATAGCTATGTCTTTATATGAAAAATTGGTTCAAAAAGAAGAAAAATTAGCCTTAGTAGGTTTGGGATATGTAGGGATGCCTATTGCAATTGCATTTGCAAAAAAGGGGCTAGATGTGATTGGTTTTGATTTGAATGCAGAGAAAATCAAACTATATTGTTCCGGTTTGGATCCTACTAATGAAGTAGGGGAAGAAGCAATTAAAAACACAACGATGAGATTTACAGCAGATGAGAAAGCATTGAGCGAGGCCAGTTTTATTGTTGTTGCAGTACCAACACCGGTTAATCTGGACCATACTCCAGATTTAACTCCTGTTATTGGAGCAAGCGAGATTGTGGGAAGAAATTTAAAACCAGGTTCCATTGTCGTATATGAATCGACTGTGTATCCGGGTGTTACAGAGGATGTTTGTGTCCCTATTCTTGAAAAAACTTCAGGTTTAAAATGTGGAGTGGATTTCAAAGTAGGCTATTCGCCAGAAAGAATTAACCCAGGGGATAAAGTGCATCGTCTTGAAAATATTCATAAAATTGTTTCGGGAATGGATGAAGAGACTCTAGAGGAAATTAAAAATGTCTATGACTTGGTTATTGAGGTGGGAACATATCCGGTATCTAGTATCAAAACAGCGGAAGCAATTAAGGTTGTAGAAAATAGTCAAAGAGATATTAATATTGCTTTTATGAATGAATTGGCCATGGTGTTCGATCGTATGGGGATTGATACGAATGAGGTTGTAGACGGCATGAATACAAAGTGGAATGCTTTGGGATTTAGACCGGGATTAGTAGGTGGACATTGCATCGGGGTTGATCCATATTATTTTACATATGAGGCGGAAAAACTAGGATACCATAGTCAAATTATTCTGAACGGAAGAATGGTAAATGATGGAATGGGACAGTTTGTTGCTGACGCAGCCATTAAGCAGATGATTGCAGCAGGCCAAGCTCCTAAGAATTCCAAGGTTGCCATTCTTGGCTTAACCTTTAAAGAGAATTGCCCGGATACGCGAAACAGCAAAGTCAATGATATCATTAAGCGTTTGAACGAATACGAAATACGGCCGATTATTGTGGATCCTTGGGCGTCAAAAAGAGATGCTTGGCATGAGTATGGTGTGACACTTACAGATATTAAAGAAGTGGAAAATGTGGACTGTGTAATAGTAGCAGTTGCACATGATGAATTCAAAGAATTTTCTATTCAAGATATTAAAGAACTCTTTGGTCATCGACCGGATGAAGAAAAGGTGTTGATAGATGTGAAAGGACTTTATTGCATTTCTGATTTAAAAGAATCGGGTATGAAGTATTGGAGATTATAATTCGTGAAAAATAGTGTTGGTTTCTACCAACACTATTTTTTTAGGCTATTTTCCATTCTTTTATCTTGTCAAATTTATTATAGAAAGGTATAATTAATTAGTTAATAGAAAATCAGGGGTAGTGTGCCCAGTGATATAGTTTGGATACTATGGGAAAGAGAGAAAGTATTATGACTTTACCACAAGTAAGTGTTGTCGTGGCAACATATCGACGGACAGAAGAACTTAAGAAAGCATTAGATTCGTTGACGGAACAAACCTATTTGAATTATGAGATTATCGTTGTAGATGACAATGGTGAGCAGAAATGGAATCAAAAAGTCAAGGAGATTATTGAGGGCTTCCAAAGTTCGCATCCGGAAATTCGTTTTAAATATATTGTCAACCCAAAGAATGTGGGATCGGCAAATGCACGAAACATTGGTATTGAGAATTGCGAAGGTGAATACGTTTCCTTTTTGGATGACGATGATGTTTATCTTCCAAATAGATTAGAGACACAACTAAAAGGTATGCTTGAACAAAAAGCAGATTATAGTTTTACGGATTTGTATTTATACAATGAAAAGGGGAAGTTGATCGACCGAAGAGTTAGAAACTATATTAAAAATTATGATAAAAAATCATTGCTTGAGTACCATTTGAAATACCATATGACGGGTACGGATACCGTTATGTTTAAGAAAGAATATTTATTTTCTATAGGATGTTTCGACCCAATCAATGTAGGGGATGAGTTTTACTTGATGCATAAAGCGATACTAGGAGAAGGAAAACTCTACTATCAGCCGGAATGCCATGTAAAAGCCTATGTACATACCGGTGAAGGTGGTATGTCAAGTGGCAAAGGAAAGATAGATGGTGAAAATCAGCTTTACATATTTAAGAAACAGTTTTTTGGACAAATAAGCGGGACAAGTCGCAGATATATTCGGATGAGACATTATGCTGTTTTGGCCTTTGCAGGATTAAGAATGAAAAACTTTATATATGCTATGTGTAATGGTATTTTAAGCTTTTTATGTACACCTATGGCATTTATTGGAATGTGTGTGGAGAGAAAACGATGAAAGTATTGTTCCTTTGCGGGGTTTTTGCAGAAGAAAACGAGCCGGAAATTATAATGAAAGCAAAAAGGCCGATTGAGTATTCTGCGAATATCATGCAGAAAAAATTGATACATGGCTTGCAATCACAAAACGTGGATTTGCAAGTACTGTCAGCACCTTTTGTAGGAAGTTTTCCGAATGCTTCTAGGATATTTAATTTAAATTGGGAAACGAAAGAGAAACATCAGTACCAGTATGTAAATTTTAATAATATTTGGGGAATTCGAAATTTTTCCAGAGCCAAGGCTTTGAAGAAAGCAATTATTCCTTTTGCTAAGAGTAAGGAAGATAAAAAGCTTATTTATGTATATTCACCTCATACTCCATTTTTAGAAGCTGCAGTATATGCAAAGAAAATAGACCCGACTATAAAAATCTGCTTGATCCTTCCAGATTTACCACAGTATATGAATTTAAATGCCAAAGTAAGTACTTTGTACAAATGGGGTAAAAAAATTGATGTCGATAAATTTGAAAGTTTGAGTCAACAAGTAGATTCTTATATGTTGTTAACGGAAGCTATGAAAGAAAAGGTTGATACAAGAAAGAAGCCTTGCGTTGTAATTGAAGGCGTAATTGAAAAAGAAGATTTAGAGACACAGAAGGAATCACAAAGTAATAAGGTGAAGGAAGAAAAATTAATTGTATATACAGGAAAACTGAATGAAAAATTCGGGGCAAAACTTTTGGTGGATGCATTTATGAAACTTAAAAATCCTAATTATAGACTTGCTTTATGTGGCAAAGGGGATGCAGAACAGTATATACAAGGAAAATGCAAAGAGGATGGAAGAATCCTTTATTTGGGACAAGTTTCAGCGTTGGTTGCACGTGAATGGGTGCAGAAGGCAGATGTACTTGTAAATCCAAGACAAAACAATGAAGAATACACAAAATACTCTTTTCCATCTAAAAATATTGAATATTTATTGAGTGGAAATCCGGTTGTCGGTTATATGCTGGATGGTATGCCAAATGACTATACAAAGTTTATGTATATTGTAGAGGGTAATCAGGATGTGGATTTGGCAAGAACAATTGAAACAGCTTTATACAGCGAGGAAGAGGATAGAAAAGAGAAATATAGCAGTGCTTGTAAATATTTGCAAAAATTGACAGCGGAAGAAGTGGCAAAAGAATTGTTAAATATTAATCATGTATAAGGAGAAATTCTGTGATAGTAGTAATTGGTCATGTAATAGAATGGTTTGCAAATTTGTTTTTGCGATTTAGAAACAAATATAAGATTAGTCGTTTTGCTTCTTGTGGCAAAGATGTTCATATTGAAGGACCGTGCAATATGACAGCGTCTAATATCCATTGCGGCGATAATGTTTATATCGGACCAAATGCCTGTTTTTTATCTGCAAATGCAAAAATTCATATAGGCAACCACGTAATGTTTGGACCAAATGTGATGATTGCTACAGGTAATCATAGAATTGACGTAATCGGTAAGGTTATGATGGATGTACACGATAAATTGCCTGAAAATGATCAAGATGTTGTTATCCAAGATGATTGTTGGATTGGAATGGGCGCGATTATTTTAAAAGGTGTAACGATAGGTAAAGGCTCTGTAATTGGAGCAGGAACAATTGTGACAAAAGATATACCACCGTATTCGGTTGTACATTCACATGCAGAGTTAGTGGTAAAGGAAAGATTTAATCAGGAACAAATTCACAACCATGAACAGATTTTGTGCAATAGGGAGAACCATGAATAAAATTCAGTATTTGATTCAGAAATGCAAAAACTTGATATTTTGTAGCATTCGAAAAATCATTGGACATAAGAATTTCAAAAGGAAATCCTATTATGGAAAAAAAATCGAAGGTATCGATAAGTCCAATGAATATATCTATCAGGCATTAAGTGAAGGAAGACCTTTCCTTGCAGCTCGTTTTGGAGATGCAGAGCTTCGAGCTTTGGTATATGCTTTGGAGAATGATATGGGTATGCGCAAAGGCTTTCCGCAGTATATAAAAAAAGTAATGCATTTAAATGCAGGTTTTTTCCCGGCTACCGATGACTCTCTTTTAAAATTTGGGCATACTTTGTGGAATGCAGCAAAGGAAGTGGATGTTTTCGGTGTTTGGTATAATCTAATGGAAGATTATGTCATTCACAAGCAGCGACCGGATGCTATGTTGGTACAATTGGAGGCGTTAGAGCCATATCGCAGCAGTAAACCTTGGAGTGCTGCATTAAAAGGGAAAAAGGTTCTTGTAGTCCATCCCTTCAAAGAGTCTATAGAGACTCAGTTTTCTAGAAAGGCTCAACTATTTGAGGATAAAAATGTTTTGCCGGATTTTGAGCTGATTGTTTATAAGGCAGTTCAGACAAATGCAGGTGGAACATGTAAATATAATGATTGGTTTGAAGCACTCGATGCAATGTATGAGGAGATTTCTAAAATTGATTTTGATATTGCAATCGTAGGTTGTGGAGCTTATGGCTTGCCGTTGGCAGCAAAAATCAAAGGGCTCAATAAACAAGTCATTCATTTAGCAGGGGCAACACAAATTTTATTTGGCATACGAGGAGCTAGATGGGATGTGCGCCCAGAAATGCAGAAATATTTTAATCCTTTTTGGATTAGACCGTCAGAAAGTGAGAAACCCGCAAATGCAACAGAAGTTGAAAATGGTTGTTACTGGTAATGACCAAAAAGAGAAGCAAAAATTTGATATTGTTTTATCAACGCTACTTTTCCTTTATTGTGTGGCTCTGCCATTTGAGGAAGCATTAGCGTCTTCTTTTGGTAGTGTATTGCGCTTCTTGGGTGTGCTTATTATTGGGTATAGTGTTTGTATTTACTGTAGATATCGCATTCGAATTTATACACTACGTTTTTTGATTCCATTTGCATTATGGATGTTACTTGCTTTGATTTCTGTTTTATGGAGTGAGGATATATCTTGGTGGATATATTTTGTTCAAATATATTTATTTCAATTTATTTTTGTAGTATTTGTGATTGCATATAACCAGAGAGTCAATATTAAATTCTTGGAAAATGGACTTATTATTGGAAGTATTTTGGCAAGTTCAATCTTGATATTTTTCCCACAGGTATCACAACTTACGAGAGATGGAAGAAGAACGGTTGTTGTTTTTGGACAAAATTTGGATCCAAATATTGTGGCATGTATAATTATGCTGGGGTTATTTGCCTGTTTACGTCGCATCTTTGAGTATAAAACAAAAGGAATTCTATCTAAAGTACTGATTATTTACCTGGTAATCGGTATGTTGTTTACCGGTTCTAGAGGGGCATTGATTTCGTTTGTAGTAGGGCTGGCGGTATTAGTATTCTTGGAAATGCGAGATAGAGGTAGCAGAGCCAGGGTTTTATTGTTGATCATTATAGTTGCGATTACAGCTATTGTGGCGATTTACTATATACCGGAAGAATTGCTTATGAGTAGGTTCTCGTCGGAAAATTTGTTGGGAATCAATGAATATACGGATGGGGCACATAATCGTTATACGATTTGGTTCCATTCTTTAAAGCTTTTTGTAGATTCGCCTGTGATAGGATATGGATGTGGCAATTTCTTTAGTGCCATTGAAAAAGTATACAGAGAGTGCGCCTCGCACAATATGTATGTGCTTGTTGCTGTTGAAGAGGGTCTAATTGGTCTATGCACTTTTGGAATTGGCTTTTTGTGTATTTTTAGAGGGCTATATAAAAGAAGGTTATATACTATGTTTGCAATGTTTACAAGCATCTGTGTTATGGCCATGACATTGGATACCATAACTTACAAATACTTTTGGGTAAGTTTGATGCTGGTGTTGATTGCGATGAATTCTAGTGAACACCAAAAAGAGAGGGATAAAAAACTTGGTTAGTGTTATTGTACCGATATATAACAACAGCAAAGAGGAAATAGAGCGTTGCGTTCAGTCGTTAGTTAATCAAACGTACCAAAATCTGGAGATTTTATTGATTGACGATGGTTCTGATAAAGAGACGATTGTTGTGGAAGAAAAATTACAGGAGCAGTATTCAAAAGTTCGAGTGATTTGGCAAGTTAATGCAGGGGTCAGTCAGGCAAGAAATAGAGGGTTGAGTGAGGCTTGTGGAAAGCAGGTTTGTTTTGTCGACGCAGATGATTATGTGGCGTGTGATATGATAGAGAAGATGCTGTCAGTCATGGAAGAGGAATGCCTTGTAAGTACGAATTTTGTCAATAATGATTCGGATATTTGTGTCCTTTCTATAGAGCGGGAGCTTTGGAAATATGAGTTTGATGGAGCATTTATAAATACATATCTAAATGGAGAATTGGGTAAACAGATTGCATTTTCTGCTTGGAATAAGATGTTTGATATGACGGTCATAAAGGAAAATGGAATCCGTTTTCCGGTTGGCGTTCCTGTTGGTGAAGATATGATTTTTGTGTTGCGGTATTTGGCAAAGTGTAACGGAATTCAAATTGTTAACGAAGGATTGTATCATTATAATATCCGAGAAACTTCTGTTATGAATGCAACGAAAAAAGATTACCTGGATGTTTATTGTGAGACATTAAAAGCGATGCAAGAAATGTGTTTTGAAGGGTTATATATACCTGAAAGGGTTCTTGGAAATTGGTGTTTAGAGATTTTGACATATATATTAAATAATAGATATGTTTCTGATATGTCATATGAGCAGTTTCGTGAATACTATAAGAGACTTACATCAAGCACTGTTTTTGAAATGGCATTACACAGCAAAAAAACGTATAATTTCAAGCGAGATATATTACGTTTTGTGTTGAAAGTTCGAAACAGATTTCTATTGTTTGGACTGATTAAAGCAAATCAATGAGAAGTGGAAAGAGAGCATGAGATTAGTAGGAAGTGTGTTTAATAAATATAAAAAATACTTACAACCGGGTGTGTATGAATTGAATGCAGCAGGTACTTGTTTTTGCAAAAAAGATGAAAAAAAGCAGAGCTCTGTATCTGATTTTGCAACGGAAGTCACAAATGGAAAAGGGTGGAAGCTTCAAAGACGGTTCCATGTCAAAGAAGCGGATAGTCAGTTTCAATGTACTCAGATGTTACTGACTGATGCAGGGAATATTGTAAAGTGTTTTGATTTTGATGCCGGTCTTGTTGTCAGTATTTTTAAAAGTGTGGAGCGCATGCATGCGTGGGTACAAAAAAAGGAAGAGGCAAAGACATATTTTTTGACATCTAATATCTTGAAGTGCAATTGGGATGATAGATATGTGGTGGAAGAATTGTTAAAAGATACGGTTTCTGTAGCAGAAGAAAAGTGGAAGCATGTGTTGGAATATTATGTAGAACATTCTTTTGAGAGGAATGAAGAAACATGGGAACAATTTCCGATGGTATATCAGCATGGTGATTTGTGGTCTGCCAATGTGTTTTGTGATGAGAAACAGTGTAAGGTGATTGATTTTGATCATGCGGGTTATCATATGTTTTTTTATGATTTGGCTTTGTATATGTTTACAGAAGCGTTTATTAAGAAGAAAGAAATGTTTTTGAACAAATATTTGCAAGGGGAATACGATTTTTGGATTGAGAAAATATGTGCCATGTATGGTGTGGAATATGTGGCTGCAGAGAGAGAAGAACTTCTGTCTTCTGCTATAAGAGAGATGATTTTTACAAGATTTTCTACACGTGCAGGAAAAAAGGTGACGCAAAGCATTGTTCGATTTTTTGCTGCAAAAGGAATTCATATATAAGGTAGAGGAGTATGAACAATGCGAGGTAAAAAAGAAGCGTTCATTTATCTGGCGACAAAAATTTTAGTAGGTATTATAGGTGTTTTTTCTATTACCGTTCAAACTACATATGTAAAACCAAATGTGCTTGGTGATTTTTCCTTGATTACGGGCTTTACAGGAATATTGTTTTCAATATTTATTGGTTGGATAGGTTCCTCTGCTATGAGATATTACGATTCTTGTAAAGAAAAAGATATAAAAAGTTTTTTTACAACGATTCATTTGGATTGGATGATTATGCTACTT
>CAMFVG010000016.1 GCA_945992055.1 uncultured Clostridia bacterium
TCCGTGAAGGTGGACGTACAGTAGGTTCAGGTGTTGTTAAGACAATCATCGAATAATCGATAAGAATCTAAGCAAATATAAGGCTTCCGAGACTAATACTCGGAAGCCTTTTTACATGTCCGATATGATGTGCAAGGGGCTAGTGGCTCCAAAATGGCTCCACACATTCGTCCATTCTTACCATTTTTTGATTTTCTTAATGTCTTCGGCTTTAGCCGAATCTTTTTTCAACATAAGTTGTGCCTTTATAAATTGGTCAACTTCCTTTCTGCCTTCATCATTTAACTGATAATAATTTGTTAAATGTTCATCGACTTTAGGCATGTTATTTTTCCCAAACAGTTCCATAAGAGGATATAGAGTATATTTCAGATAACGTTTTACACGGTTTCCATCAAGGACGCTATCCATACCGGATGGAAGTTCCGGAAGAACAATGTTATTGTCATTATCCCACTTTTCAGATGTAAGAGTAGAGTCAGAACATATTTCAGCAACATCTACACCTAATGCATTTGCAATGCGAAGCGCAAAGTCAAAACGTATGGAAGTATCTTTTTGAATAATCGAATACAGTGTAGTCGGACTGATGGTCGTTTCTTTTGCCAACCAACGCACACTTTTATTTTGTTTATCAAGAATTGCTTTTAATTTTTTACCGTCACCCATAGTTACAACTCCTTTCATATGAGGAGTATAACATGATGTACGAAAAAAGTACAGAAAAAGTTTTTGCAAGTACGAAAAACAATTGTCAGTACGAAAATCGTACATTATAATGAAAACAAGAATATACGAATATCATACACAATAAAAGGAGGTGAATTACATGAAACGTACAAAATATTTACTCGATAGAGATGATGTGATGGAGATTCTGGAATGCTCGCCAAATCATGCCTATCAGGTAATTCGTAGATTAAATGAAGAATTGCAAGATATGGGTTATGAAGTTGAGTCTGGCAAAGTACCAAGAGCATTTTTTGAAACAAAGTATTACGGTTTTGCTGATATGAGCAAGGACTAGGAAGGAGTACAAAATGGCAAGCAAAGATAAAACTACAGGAATGTGGATGGCACAGTGGTATGAGGTTGACGCATACGGAAAGAAAAAGAGATGCAAAAAGCGTGGATTCAAGACTGCGCGCGAGGCGAAAAAATACGAATACGAAAAGTCTCTTAAAGTTGAGGGCAGTATGAATATGCTCCTGAAGGATTTTGTGGATGTATATTTTGAAGATAAGAAAAATGAATTGAAAGAAAGAACGTGTGAGAACAAGCGAGATATGATGAATCGGCATATTATTCCTTATTTTGGGGATTTGAAAATAAATGATATTACTCCGGCACAGATAACGAAGTGGCAAAATGAAATGTGTACAAAGGGATATTCGGATAGTTATCTGAGAATGTTGCAGAATCAATTGACCTGCTTGTTCACGCATGCAACACGCATTTATGATTTGCAGAACAATCCATGCAAAAAGGTCAAACGAATGGGCAAGTCGGATTCCAGAAGTATGACATTTTGGACGATTGAGGAATACGAACAGTTTATTGCGGTGTTTGATAAGCAGGATAAGTATTATCTGTTATTTGAAATGCTGTTTTGGACCGGAATGCGTGAAGGCGAACTGCTTGCTCTGACAAAGGGAGATGTTGATTTTACAAATAACAAAATTAGAATTAATAAAACGTATTACCGTGCCAACGGCGAAGATGTGATTACAACTCCGAAAACCGAGCAGTCCATTCGTACCATTGACATTCCGAATTTCTTGAAAAATGAAATCAAGGAATATTGTGATCGAAAGTATGCATTTCCAGATGATGAGCGATTGTTTCCAATTGGAGCAGAAGCAGTCCAGCACAAGATGAAACGAATGATTGAAAAAGCAGGTGTACCGAAGATTCGTGTTCACGATATCCGACATTCGCATGTGTCCTACCTTATCAATCAGGGCGTGGAGCCTCTGATTATAAAAGAACGATTAGGACACAAGGATATAAAAATAACCATGAATACGTATGGGCATCTATATCCAAATCAGCAGAAGCAAGTGGCGGAGATGTTGGATATGTGGAGAAGCAATAAACGAATATAGTAAATATATTATACACCCTCGGAGAGCCCCCGCAGTTTTGGCTTGCCAATACTGCTAGGGGGTTATCATCTGTGGCGGAGCAAAGATGATAACAGCACGTTGCTATGAAATATGATAGCAAAATGATAGCATTAGGGAAAGGAGGATTAGCATGGCGGGCATGTCATTTTCAGCACACATAAGCAATAAGAAAAGTGCCATTACTTCTAAAACAAAATTGGAAAGCGTGGCAAAACATAATTTAAGAAAATATAAGTCTAGCGATTATAGTTCAGACAACATTGTGGTCATACAAGGTACGCAGAATCTTGTGTGTGATGTAAAGACAGTCTACCATCAAGAATTCGATGCTGCTTTGAAAGATTACAATGAACGTCAGAAAAGAGCTGACAGAAAGATTGCAGACTATTTTGAGCATGTGGCAAATAAAGAGCAGGATATGGCGGTGGAGATTATTATTCAGCTTGGAGATAGAGAATATTGGAAAGAGAATGAATTCAACAAAATTTATATGAAGCGCATTTACGGATGTTTGTTGGATGAATTAAAAAGATTGTTTCCTAATTTCATTGTTGCCAATGCAGTTGTTCATTTGGATGAAGATAGTCCGCACATGCACGTGGTGGGAGTGCCAGTAGCATACGGTTATACAAGAGGGCTTTCTAAGCAGGTTTCTAAACGCTGGGTATTTACTCCGGAGACATTGTCGGAACTGTTGCAGGGTAAATTGCGGGCGTATGCAAATCGCATGGTTGATATTTGGTTTCAGGACAAAATAAAAGAGAAATCGAAAGGACGAAACCATGATTTGACTGTGGCGGAGTATAAAGTGGCGAGAGAAGAAGAAAGATACAAGAAGTTACAACAGGATGTTAGCGATAAACAAATGGAAATAGAGGCTCTTTCAGAAGAAAAGGGTGAGGTTATGAAAAAGGCTGCTATTGCAGAAGAAGTTTATGACTTATATCATAGTTCAGCATATGGGGATTATGATTTGCGGGAAAAGACGATTAGTGTCATGTATGAAAATCAGCAATTAAAAGAGGAAGTTTCGATACTACGAAAAACTCTTGATAAGGCATATGAGTATATGGAGAGTATTAAGATAGACGGAAGGAGTGTGTTGGAAGGATTCTTGGAGTGGCTGAATAGGACGAAAGAGAAAGTGAGAGAGGTGTTGAGAATATGAAAGAAAACCGGTAGTTCATTGGTGACTGCCGGTTTCATTATCTTGATTGGAAGTATATTGTGCAATGTCATTCAAGTCACATTTTAGGATTTCACAAAGTTGATCGAGGGTATAAGTGCTGACATTTTCGTTCTTGCGAAGACGATCCAGCTGTCCGGTGCTAATCTTGTAATCTTTGATTAATTTGTACTGCGAGATGCCTTTTTCTTTCATTGTGCGCCATAAAGGTTCAAAGGTAATCATGGTGCAAATTCCTTTCTTGTTTGTATTATACAATCATTTTACGGCATGCACTTTTATTGACAATTGCCCGTATACGGGCTATAATGTGATGGGTATGGAAAAGGTGGTAATTATGGAAAGAAAACAGAGATATTTTGACGGTTCACAAAAAATGAGTCAGTGGCCGAAAGATATTGTCAATTATTTAGAACAGAAAGCTGATAAGCAAGTTTATTACGGACAGTCGAAATTTTCAAAGCATGAAATGTATAAGGTGAGATTTTCAGATAAGAAGTTATTTATTGGGTATAATCAGGATATTAAGCTTTTTGTGGCATGGAATGTAAAAGCACATACAATGGGTGTTCCGGAAGATGAAACACATATAATTTTTTCGCTTGGTGAAAAGATGCTAGATGAGTTAAAAAGAACTGAATCAACAGAGATTAATACTTTTTACAAGTCAGTAGGAAAACATAAAGATTATGGAGAAGTTTTTGAGAAAATTTGCGTAGTTCCCATTTCTTTGTTTGAAGAGTTTTTTGAAAATTATGTGCAATACATGAGCATTAATGAAAACGATAAGAATTTTCGAAGACCTGCTTTTATTTTGCAGACAGGAGAAGATGAAACAGAAATATATTGGTAAAACCAGGCTAAACAAAGAATTGTTAAGGAGGTGTAGATGATATGTTATTATTTGAGAATTTTCGAGATATGGGCATTATGTTTGAAGACTATTTGCCAAAACAGTATACAGGTTCCTTGCACCATTATACGTCAATTAATAATTGGAAGAGCATTTTATTGAATGAAAAAGGGGATGATGTCATCTCTTTATATGCGACTCGTATAGATTGTCTCAATGATTATATGGAAAATAAATTTGCTATGGAAGTATACCAAGAAGTTGTAAAAGAGTTGTGTGAAGAAGACATGATTACAGAAAAATACAGAGAAAGGTTAGAGGGTGTGCAAGTGAATTCTTTGTTTCCAATGTTGAAGGACGGTGTTGAAGGATATCATAAATGCGATGCTTATGTGCTGTGTTTTTCAATGGAAAAAGACTTGTTAAATTTGTGGAAATATTATTCGAAAGGTAATAGATATGAGGGTATTAGTATAGAACTTTCTAATAATTTTGTAAGCGATATTCAAGGAATCGGCAATCCGTTTGAAATTGTCACATATCCGGTGGTGTATGATGAAAAGGAACAGAAAACATATATTAGAAAATTCATTATGGCTATGTTGAGAGACGAGGCAAATTGGAAACCGGAGATCATAAAGGGCATTATTGAAGATGCATTGTTGATGTGGAACATACTGTTTAAAGGACAGGGGTTTGCGGAGGAGAAGGAGGTTAGAAGTGTAGTTTTTATACCAAAGAGTAATAGTACCAAGATTGAGTATAGAACATCAAATGCGTTTATCATTCCGTATATTAATCTCAAGATAAATAAAAGACATATTAAGGGAATTCGTTTTGGACCAATGAATAAGGATATAGTTATCAAGAATATTTCTATATTGAAAGAAGCATTGTCGAGAAAGTTTAAAGATTTTGATGTTGAGTCTTCGGACTTAAAATTGAGATATTAAATTTTTGAAAAGTCAACATTTGTTTTAAATATGTATTGTAGAAAGGAAGTCGGGAATTATGATTGAACCATTGAAAAAACACATTAAGAAGGTAGTGGGAATAGCAAGTGGTATAGTTTTAGGATTGATTTTGTTTTTACAAATAGATTCTACATCATATGGAAATTATAAGGTGCTGTCATATAGCATATCGAATGGAGAAGTATGTATTACTGATTGTTTTGAAACTGTGATTAGTGTAGAAATCCCAAAAGAAATAGATGGATATCCTGTCACAACAATAGGAGGTTGGGCATTTAGTGACTGTAGTAGCCTAACGAGTATAGAGATACCAGAAGGAATAACAAGCATTGGTAATTATGCCTTTCAGGGGTGTGAGAGTTTGACAGGTATTAGTATGCCGAATAGTGTGATAAGCATAGGACAGGGTGTGCTTCAAGATTGTGAGGCATTACAAAATCTCACGATACCTTTCATAGTAGATGAGATTCCGGATTTAGGATATTTATTTAGAAACAGTCCTAATGGTCCTAATGTGCCTCCGGGAGCGGTTGTACCGAAGACTTTGAAATGTGTGACTGTTTTGCCTGGCAAAACAAGCATCGGCGAAGGCGCCTTTCTGGAGTGTGAGAGTTTGACAAACATTAATATACCGGAAGGCGTAACGAACATTGGTGATTGTGCCTTTCAGGGGTGTGAGAGCTTGACAAGCATTAATATACCGAAAGAGGTGACAAATATTGGCGCTTATGCTTTTTCGAGGTGTGTAAATTTAACGAACATTAATATACCAGAAGGTGTAACGAACATTGGCGAAGGCGCCTTTCTGGGGTGTGGGAGTTTTACAAGCATTAATATACCAGAGGGCATAACGAGCATTAGTTCCCATGCTTTTGCTCAGTGTGCAAGTTTAACAAATGTAAATATATCAGAAAGCGTGACAAGTATTGGTTACGGTGCCTTTTGTGATTGCAGTAGTATAGCGAGTATAATTATTCCTGGAGGAGTGACAAGCATTGGTTCCAATGCTTTTGCTCGGTGCGTGAGTTTAACGAGTATAAATATACCAGAAAAAATGACAAGTATCGGTTCCTACGCCTTTTATGAGTGCAGTAGTATAGCGAGTATAATTATTCCTGGAGGAGTGACAAGCATTAGTGACAAGGTGTTTATGAATTGTAAAAGTTTGATGAGCATTACTATATCAGAAGGTGTGACAAATATTGGCGCTCATGCTTTTTCGGGGTGTGAAAATTTAACGAACATCAATATACCGGAAGGGGTAACACACATTGGTTTTGGTGCGTTTTCGGGATGTAGTAGTTTGATGAGTATAAGTTTGCCAGAAGGGGTAACGAACATTGATTCTAATGCGTTTTATGGATGCAATAGTTTAACTAGCATTAATATACCAAACGGGGTGAAAAATATTAATAGTAGTTTGTTTGAAAAGTGTAGCAATTTGGTTGATATTGTGCTTCCTACCAGTGTGCAATATCTTGGTTCTGCTGCGTTTTCGGAATGTAGTAGTTTGACAAGCATTAATATACCGGAAGGGGTGGAAAGCATTAATGCTTCTTTGTTCAATCAATGTTATAGTTTGACACATGTCGTGCTTCCAACTAGTGTGATAAACATTCATGCGAGGGCATTTAATCAATGTCACAAGTTGGATGTTGTTTATTGTTATACAGAGCATGTATTTGATCGTATTAATGCCATTAATGGTAAAGGATATCTTATTCCGTTATCCATAACTGTGCAACAACCTTCTATCCAGCTAACTTATGAAAAAGGTGCTTCGTTTGATGATACAGAGTTAGTGGTCATAGGAAAATACTATGATGGAAGTGTACTAGAGATAGATGATTATCAGATAACTGGTTTTGATTCGACTAAAGTGGGAACATGTACTGTTAAAATTACCTATCATATTGTAGAGACTACTTTAGAAATTGAAATACGCAACAAAGCAGGTGACCTTAATGGAGATGATGTCATCACTAGCCAAGATGCCATTTACATCTTGTACCACACATTTTTCCCGGAAAAGTATCCATTAAATCAAGACGGTGATTTTGATGGCAGTGGTACGTTGGATAGTAAAGATGCCATTTATATTTTGTACTACACGTTCTTCCCAACAAAATATCCGTTGAGTAAATAGACTAAGCGAAAAGAGGTATACATAATGAAAAAGATTACGTCAATTATTTTAAGTATAATTTTGGTATTAGCAATGGCTTTGCCAGTATCAGCAGCAGGAGCGAATGTATCTGCAAATTTACCGAGCGAAGTAAAAAGAGGCGACAGCGTTACAGTTAGTGTATCAGTTAGTGGTTGTGCAAATGCAGATACTGGTTCAGTAGCAATTAGTTATGATAGTAGTATATTCGAAATAACATCTGGTGGTTGGACTATTTCAGGGACACAATTAAAAGATTTTCAAACAGCCAATGGTGATGGTGTATTTATGCTTAGTTCTGTGGGAAGCGTAAATGGTTCTATTTTGTCATTTACACTAAAAGCAAAAGACGCAGCGGCCACAGGAAATACAACCATTGGAATTTCTATGTCATTTAAGAACGGAGCAACAGATGTAGGAAGCGGTTCTGTTAATAAGACCATAAAAGTTTCCTGCAAAACCCATTCCTTTGGTTCATGGACAGAAGTATCGGGGGCAACTTGTACATCAGCAGGAAAAGAGCAGAGAACATGTAGCGCCTGTGGAACACCAGAGACACGTAACATTAATGCATTAGGGCACAACTGGGGAAGTTGGTCACAAACACAGGCACCGACTTGTACAGGAACTGGAACACAGAAAAGGACATGTGGCAGATGTAGCCAGCCAGAGACAAAAGCAATCCCTGCAACAGGGCATAGCATGGGTTCGTGGAGTACGACAAAAGGAGCAACTTGTACGGAAACAGGGACACAGACAAGAAAATGCTCAAAGTGTACACATACGGAGACCAAGACAATTGCAGCACTTGGACATAACTTCAGTAGTCCGGAAGTGACAAAGCAACCAACCTGTACGGAGACCGGTACACAGACAGGAACTTGTACCCGTTGTAAGCAGACAACCTCTCAATCTATCAAGGCGACAGGACATAAATATGGTAGTTGGGCAGATAAGACGCCAGCAACCTGTACAGTAGGTGGCGTACAGGAAAGAAAATGCACCAAATGTGAAGATGTACAGACAAGAAATACAGAGGCATTGGGACATGAATTTGAGAATCCAACAGTTGTAAGAGAAGCAACTATTTCTACAACAGGTTTGTTAGAAGGCAAATGTAAACGTTGCTCGGAGGCTACACAACAGGTGATTCCATGTACAGCAACTGACAGTACAAGCGGAACCTCTTTCGAGGCGAGTGAGGGAACATTTGCAGAAGGCACAACAGTATCTGCCACAAAAGTGACAGATGAAGCGACACAGACAACAGCGAAGAATGCGTTGGCAGATGTTGCGTCTACTTTTACACTCATGAATGTATCTGCAAGTCTAAATGGAGCAGAAGTGCAACCGAATGGAAAGGTAAAAATATCATTTGCTGTTCCGGATGGTTATAGTAAGAACTTGGAGCTTTATAGCATTTCAAATGAAGCAATAGCAACGAAATTAGAGGCTGTTGTGAGCAAAGACGGAAAGATGGTAACTGTTGAGGTGGACAGTTTCGGAAATATTGCGATTTGCGATTTGGATGCAGGAAATGAGTTGGACGAGTCAGATGAAACAACCGGAGAGGTAGATAGTACCAAGAAAGATAAAGAAAAAGGCAACAATGGACTGGTAATAGGAATAGCAGTTGGGGTTGTAGTGTTACTTGCTGCAATGATTACCGTCATTGTTGTGATGAAAAAGAAAAAAGGACAAGAAAACGAATAGTTGTGAGAGTAGAAGGACGACCGAAGGCTGTCCTTCTATTTTTGTATCGACAGATAAAATAAACCACCTGCTATGCAGGTGTGTCCCCCAATAGCTTTAGCTTCAAGCAAAAACCTCCTGTGTTATAATGAGTGCAGGTTCGCCAACCGCACGAAATTATAATACAGGAGGTATCCAAAATGGATAAAAACAGTTTAGCACATACTACGTGGGAATGTAAGTACCATATCGTATTTGCAACACTCTTCTGAATCACACACAGGTAAAACGGATGTGACGGCTCCGGTTTCCTGTGTGTTTTCTATGTAACCGGTTGCCCGGAAGAAGTCATCATAATCTTCTTTCGAGCAACCTTTAATGAAGATGTGGCAGTGACGCTCATCATTTTCATCGGTAATGTAGATTTGATGCCGGACAGAATTCTGTAATTGTTTTAAGGCGGAAGAGGTTCGGCTTTTCCGCCTTTGCCTTTACGCAATCTTAATATCGTCTTTATCTTGCTTACGCCGATTTAATGCAGATTAAGATAAAATAAAGACAGTCAAAATATGATATTAAGATCGTGTAGGTATCCGTTATGATGAAGCGGCAACATTTAGAACATAAGCATATTACATCGTTTCAGATTATTATATTAGGCTTTCTGTCAGTGATCATTTTAGGCA
>CAMFVG010000017.1 GCA_945992055.1 uncultured Clostridia bacterium
TTTTGATAAAATTTTGATTGATGCACCCTGCTCCGGTGAAGGAATGTTTCGGAAAGATAAAAAGATGATAAAGGCTTGGGAAGAGCATGGACCTGAATTTTTTGCCAAGATTCAAAGAAGCATTATCACACAAGCGGCACGCATGTTAAAACCGGGTGGCATGTTGCTTTATTCTACGTGTACTTTTGATCCTGAAGAAAATGAAGGAACGATTGAATATTTGATGGAACAGTATCCGGAATTTAAAATTAAGGAAATTTCTCCTTATGTCGGCTTTGCCTGTGGAAAGCCGGAGGTGACAAACTCAAAGGATAACGATTTTGAAAAAACGGTACGTATTTGGCCACACAAAATGCATGGAGAAGGGCATTATTTAGCACTGCTGCAAAAGGGTGAATCGTTGGATGTAAGAAAAAAAACGACGGTGAAAGAGCGCGCGAAAAAGATACCGGTAGAATTGGCGGATTTCTTTGAGGCCATTACTTGGGAGATGGATTGGACACGCTTGGAGATGTATAGTGAAAAAGTTTACTATATGCCGGAAGGCGTTCCAAACGTAAAGGGAATACGGTTCTTACGCACCGGTTTATATTTGGGAGATTTAAAGAAAAATCGCTTTGAACCAAGTCAGTCATTAGCTATGTGTTTAAAGAAAGAAGAGTATAAGAAATGCATTGACCTTTCGGTGTATGATGAACGCATTGTAAAATATCTCAAAGGAGAAACTATAGAGGTAGATGATTTGGTGTCTCAAAAAGAAAAAGGTTGGTATCTTGTTTTGGTGGATGGTTATCCACTGGGCTGGGGAAAACTTGCAAATGGTACATTAAAGAATAAATATTTACCGGGATGGAGATGGCAATCGTAATGATTCGTTTGGATAAATTTCTGGCAGACATGAATGTTGGAACAAGGTCGGAGGTAAAAAAGCATATTTGGCAAGGACAAGTGAAGGTTGACGGAGTGGTAGTAAAGAATCCGGAAATTAAGATTGATGTTCATACACAGCATGTATGTTATGCAGGCAGGGACGTTGTTTATAGAGCGTTTGAATATTACATGTTAAATAAACCGGCAGGTGTCATTTCCGCAACTACAGATTCGAAAGAAAAGACGGTTGTAGATTTAATAGAAACCAAAATGCGCAAGGATTTGTTTCCGGTGGGACGTCTTGATAAAGATACAGAGGGACTGCTTTTGATTACAAACGATGGAGAATTGGCACATCGCTTGCTTTCTCCAAAGAAACATGTGGACAAGGTATATTATGCAAAAATAGATGGCAGTGTAAATGAGGAAGACCAGAAACTCTTTGCAGAAGGTGTCTTGATCGGAGAAGGAGAAGTTACGAAACCTGCTAGATTAGAGATCCTCTCTTCCGATGTGGTTTCTGAAATCCAACTGACTATTCAAGAAGGAAAGTTTCATCAAGTAAAACGCATGTTTGAAGCAGTCGGAAAGAAAGTAATTTATTTAAAACGTTTATCCATGGGAACATTAAAGCTGGATGAAGGATTGGCATTGGGCGAGTATCGAATGCTCACACAAGAGGAGTTGGACAAGCTATGTTAAACAATATAGATGCAATTATTTTTGATATCGATGGTACGTTGATTGATTCCATGTGGATTTGGACAGACATCGATGATATTTTTCTGGCAAAATACAATTTGAAAGAGCCACCAAATTTTCATGCGGGTATGGAAGGGAAAAGTTATTCAGAAACGGCGCAGTATTTTTTGGATGTATTTCCGGAACTTCCACATACCAGACAAGAACTGGAAGCGGAATGGAATGAGATGGCGTTTGAAATTTATACAAAAGAAATTCCGTTGAAAAAGGGAGCCTATGATTTTATTGTAAAGATGTATCAGGAAGGTAAAAAGTTGGGTATTGCCACAAGTAATACCAGAGTTTTAGCGGAAGGTACCCTTGCAAATAATCAAATACTGGAGTATTTTCATTCAATATGGACATCTGATGAGGCGCAGGCAGGTAAACCATCACCGGATGTATATCTGCGCGTAGCAGAGAGTATCGGAGTAAAACCGGAGCGTTGCTTGGTCTTTGAAGATGTGCCAAAAGGTATTATGGCAGGGAAAAATGCGGGCATGAAAGTATGTGCGGTTGAAGACCCTTTTTCCAAACCGCAGGAGAAATTGAAACGTGAACTTGCAGACTATTATATTCAGGATTTTGATGATATTACAAATAACACCTACGAGGTATTATGATGAAACATGATTTTTTACCAATTTGCAGAAAGGATATGGAAGAACGCGGCTGGAAACAGGTGGACTTTGTTTACGTGACGGGAGATGCCTATGTAGACCACCCGTCTTTCGGGCATGCAATTATTTCGCGTATTCTGGAAGCGCATGGCTATAAAGTAGGTATCATCGCACAGCCTGATTGGAAAAATAAAAACAGTATAGCTGAATTTGGGGAACCGCGACTTGGTTTTCTGGTTTCCGGTGGAAATATGGATTCTATGGTGAATCATTATTCCGTATCCAAGAAACGTCGTACCACAGATGCTTTTACCCCAGGGGGTGTGATGGGAAAAAGACCGGATTATGCAACGGTAGTTTATTGTAATCTGATTCGCCAAACTTATAAAAAGACGCCGATTATCATAGGTGGTATCGAAGCGAGTTTGCGTAGAATGGCACATTATGATTATTGGTCAAACAAATTAAAACGCTCGATTCTGTTGGATTCCGGTGCGGATTTGATTTCCTATGGGATGGGAGAACGCTCCATCGTAGAGATTGCAGATGCATTAGACAGTGGACTGGCGGTTGAAGATATCACCTACATTGAGGGAACCGTATGTAAGGTTAAATCTTTAGAAAGCGTATATGATTTCGTTGTATTGGAATCATGGGATGAGCTTAATCGTGACAAGCTAAATTATGCAAGAAGTTTTTACAAACAATACTGCAATACAGATCCATATAGTGGAAAACGATTGGTGGAACCGTATTCCGAGCATTTATATGTGGTACAGAATCCACCTGCAAAACCATTGTCACAGTCAGAAATGGATCGGGTATATAGTCTTCCGTACATGAGGAACTATCATCCATCTTATGAAGCACTGGGAGGCGTGCCGGCCATTGAAGAAGTTAAATACAGTTTGATTAGTAATCGAGGGTGTTTTGGTGGTTGTAGTTTTTGTGCTTTGACATTTCACCAAGGACGAATTATTCAAACAAGAAGTCATGAATCTTTGATTGAAGAGGCGAAACGCTTCATTTGGGACAAAGATTTTAAAGGATATATACATGATGTCGGGGGACCGACAGCAAACTTTAGAGCTCCTGCTTGTGAGAAACAGTTAGATAAGGGAGCGTGTGTGAATAAGCAATGTTTATTCCCGAAACCTTGTAAGAATCTCAAAGTTGATCACAAAGATTATTTGAAGTTACTTCGCAAATTGCGAGAACTTCCAAATGTAAAGAAAGTATTTATTCGTTCCGGAATTCGTTTTGACTATTTGATTGCAGATAAAGATGACACGTTTTTTAGAGAACTGTGCCAGCATCATGTGAGTGGTCAATTAAAAGTTGCACCGGAGCATGTGGCGGACCCGGTACTTCGTATGATGGGAAAACCGGAAAATAGAGTTTACCGGTTGTTTTCTGAAAAATATAAGAAAATCAATGAACAATTGGGGAAAAAGCAGTTCTTAGTACCTTATTTGATGTCCTCACACCCTGGTTCCACCATGAAGGAAGCAGTGGCTTTGGCCGAATATCTAAGGGATTTGGGATATATGCCGGAACAGGTGCAGGATTTTTATCCAACGCCGTCAACCATTTCTACCTGTATGTATTATACGGGGGTGGATCCTCGGACGATGCAGGATGTGTATGTGCCAAAAAATCCACATGAGAAAGCCATGCAGAGAGCATTGATTCAATATCGTAATCCAAAGAACTATGAGCTTGTTTTGGAGGCATTAAAGATTGCGGGTCGTATGGATTTGGTAGGGTTTGATAAGAATTGTCTGATTAGACCGAGACAAAAAATGGCTAAAAAAGTAGAAAAAAAGCCGATGATAAAAAAGAAGAAAACAATTCGAAATGTTCACAGAAAGAAATAATGGGAGTGCAGCATGCAGGAAATCATTGTAAGTACAAATGAAGCAGGACAGCGTTTTGATAAATTGTTGGCCAAATACTTGAATCAGGCGCCGAAAAGTTTTATTTATAAAATGATTCGAAAAAAGAATATTGTTTTAAATGGGAAAAAGGCTACCGGAAATGAGAAATTAGTGGTGGGAGATTCTGTGAAATTATTCTTATCGGATGAGACGATCGAAAAGTTTTCTAAAACAGATATTCCGCATACGAAAGTAGAATTAGATATCATATATGAAGATGCAAACGTTTTGATGATTAACAAACCGGTAGGTATGCTTTCACAGAAAGCAGATGCGAAAGATGAATCGTTGGTTGAGTATATTATTTCTTATTTGATGGAAACCAAGCAGATTACCCCGGAAGAATTGAGAAAGTTTAAACCTTCTATTTGTAATCGACTTGATCGCAATACCAGTGGGTTGGTCGTAGCCGGTAAAAGTTTGGCGGCACTACAAGAAATGGGCAGGCTTTTTAAAGAGCGTGCAATGAAAAAGTTTTATCGTTGTTTAGTGCTTGGTGAAGTCAAGGAAAAACAACTTATCAAAGGATATTTGACAAAAGACGAAATAACGAATAAAGTATGTATATTAGGCAGAGAAGTACAGGGAAGTCTACCCATTGAAACAGAATATGCACCGATTTGGTCAAATGGAAAAGTAACCTTATTGGAGGTCCATTTAATTACCGGACGCACACATCAGATTCGTGCCCATTTAGCCTCCTGTGGACATCCTATTATCGGCGATTACAAATATGGTAACCGAGAGGCAAATGAACATTATAAAAGTGCTTATCAATTGCGAAGTCAATTATTACATGCGTATCGCTTGGAGTTGCCGAGTCTTACGGGAGCATTGACGACAATCAGTGAAAAACGGTTTGAGGCACCGCTTCCTGCGTTATTTGAAGATATTTTAAATTCAGAATATTGTGAAAGGTAGTTTGTATGGGAACATGGAATTCGAGAGGACTTCGAGGGTCGACTTTGGAAGAGTTTCTCAATCGAACAAATGAGAAGTATTTGGAACAGGGATTGGCGTTGATTCAAAAAATACCAACTCCAATCACACCGGTTCAGATAGATAAAGAGCATCGCCATATTACGCTGGCATATTTTGACCAACGAAGTACGGTGGATTATATTGGTGCCGTGCAGGGAATACCAGTATGCTTTGATGCAAAGGAATGTCATACGGATACGTTTCCATTGCAAAACATTCATGCGCATCAGGTCACTTTTATGGGTGAATTTGAAAAGCAAGAAGGAGTTGCATTTTTAATTATTTATTTCACTAATCGAAATGAACTTTACTATATGACATATAGCGAATTGCAACAGTTTTGGAATAGGGCCGAAACCGGAGGAAGAAAAAGTGTTCGCCATGAAGAGTTGAATCCGTTGTATTTTATGCAATTAAAAAATGGATGTTATGTACCTTATTTAGATGCATTACAGTTGGATTTAAAACAGAGAGAAGAATAAGGGGGTGCTGAAATGAAGCAACAGATTTTACATACACCGGAAGGTGTGAGAGACATCTACAGTATCGAATATCGTAAAAAACAAGAATTGGAAACAAAACTACAAAAGGTTTTTCATTTATATGGATATCATGATGTTCAAACGCCGATGTTTGAATATTTTGATGTTTTTGGGAAAGAGATTGGAACGATTCCGGCAAAAGAATTATACAAATTTTTTGACCGTGAGGGAAATACGTTGGTTC
>CAMFVG010000018.1 GCA_945992055.1 uncultured Clostridia bacterium
TAATTATACTTTCTAATATCATTAACAAGAGCTGCTGTTTAAGATCGTTATTTATATCTTGATTCAATTGTTCCCACAACGCAATTACCATATTAACTTCAGCTACATAGGATTGATTTAAAAATATTTTCTTTACACGCTTAATCCATTCCTCAACTAGTTTATTTCGCTGTTCATCCGTAACATCTGGCATTATCAAAACTGAAGCAATCAATGTGACAAGTACTGATTCAAACTGCATTTCAATACGATAATCACCTTTCATCTTTTCACAAAGAGTATTAATTACTGAAACAATTTGACCAACATCCGCTTTTTTTTCATTAATATCATTTATAAGACGATTTAATGTTTCATTCATATTCAATATTGGTGCATTTGCATCTTCATTGTCTTTTACAATCTTTTGTGCTTCTCCCTTGATCTGCGGTTCAATCATTATCGTATTTCCATCTATTTTTGTCACAGCAGCATTGCGAAAATCCATTTTTTGAATCTGCAAATTCTCATTAGGATGAGTTTTTTCATCGTAAATAGAATATAAGTAATCTAAAATAACATGACATCTATTTTTTATTGCATCATCTCCATAAAGATATGAATTAGCAAAATATTGTTGTAAATTACATGCACACTTCTCATCTTTCTCATATCGTCTGGTTATTTCGGGAACTCCCATCGATAGCATTATCTGTTTTTCCAACAGTTCTTTTGTCGGATTAGACATAAATTCACCACTACGATGAATATCATAATATATTAATTCCATACTTGATGCTAATTCTATTGCATACCCCGGCATTTCTTTTTGATAATTCATCCCAATAGCCTCAATAATAGACAAAAGCAATACATTGTTTGCCTTTTCATATATAGTTTTTTTAACATATTCTGCCAAACCCTTAATATATGCACCATCAAAAGAATTTCTCATAGTATTAATAACTGTCTTCTTTATTACAAAAACAATGTCTGTCAATACCACCGGAAGGTTATGTTCCATAATATCTGCCATCCACAACCATCCATTACCCCAATACACTTTTTTCTTGTTTTCTTTCGGAAAATAAATTTCTATATTTGTTATCTCATCTGGCTTATTCTCTGCAAACGTCCGTACTGCATTATTAACAAATGATATTGCCCACTCAAGTCCTTTTATGAAGTTAAATCTCATAACATACCAGAGAAAAGTGTTATTATATACGCCATTTTCATTATTATCGAAGTGATCTGCATTGTCAGATAAACCATACGCTCTTACATTATTGTGGTCATATCCATTATACGCAAAATGCTTTCTTGACACTCTTTGTCCCCATAACGTTTCCGCTGTTCTACACGCTAATTCTGGCAATTCCATAGCAAAAGAAATAGGACATTTTTTCACAACTGCCTCTAGAATCTCTTCAGCAATACTGTCCCTTCTACTAGTTCCAGAACAATATTCTTCTATCATATTTTCAACAAATTCTCTCAGCCATGACTTAGATGCTTTTGACATTTTTGCAACTATAAGAAAAAGCTGTACAATCTCTTCATCATGTTGATAATATGATTTTTCCTCTTTACTCTTTTCTATTAGCTTGTCAATATATCCAATTATTATTTCACATGCTTTTTCTTCAGTCTCCGTAGTTTTATAAGAACAATTTGCATAATCATCACACAGCTTAATAATAGAAGATCTATTATCTTCTAAACTTATTCGTTCCTCAAAAACTATTCCAATTAAATATTCACGTGCAGCTCCAATCGGTGTTACATTCATTATTAATGTTGGTGACTGATTTATTTTCGCCTCAAATGCATATAAGTTTGTTATATCTATCAAATCTGCAATCGCTTTTTCATCAAGCAACTCCCGAAATTCCTCAAAAAACAATCCACAATATTTTGATTTAACTATCCCAATCTCTGTTTGTTTTTTCCAATTTACTTCAATACTATTATCGGTTAACAGTGTATATACAAATTTCTCGCGAGCCTCCTGTACAAATAACTTATTAGATATCCAAATCTGATATCTCCTATATATGCAACGTCCGATTTTCTCTATTTTAGCAAAAAAATTATTATATAATCCGCGACACGCATCGAACGCCTTATCTATATATCTTTCAAAACAAATATCTTCAAAAATATCATATTTCAAGCGTATCTTATTCTTGCTCTCAACAATAATTCCTTCCGATTTCAGTGCCTCTAGAATATTGCTATCTACAATATCACGATCAACACCAACAACAAAACTACTAGCGCGTTCAAAAACAATACGTTCAACAGTTTCTCTAATATCGCTTTGTGAAACACCGTATTTTCTACATTTATCCTTTAAGCAGACAATTCTATCCCATATTAGATTTCTAAAATCATTCTCATCATTAATATTTTCTTTTACAAACCCTCCCGATATAATTAAATTGAGATAAAATGGCACACGTAATAAATCCGAATATGTTTTATTCTGATTCAAGGACAAAATAATTGGATATTTTTGTGCAACCTTATCAATCTCATCTTTCGTTAAATCCGGAATCTCATATGTTTTGATTCTATATTTTGTATTTATCTTCATAAACGCAGAACTATCAGTGGTTCTACACGAAGTGATAACATATACATTGTTGTATTTATCTGCAAGCCTATATATCTCCTGTAATAATGGAAATGCATTATCACCGCAATCAGCAATAAATTCTATAGCATCAATAAAAATATATAGTGGTTTATTTTCTAACCACAGGATCGCATCCTCTATATCGCAATCCCACAAATCATTTACTTTCTTTCCAGTGGATAAATTCTCTGCTCTTGTTACTAATACATATTCTTTTCCCTTTAATAGTTTTTTACATACAACTGATTTACCTGAACCAGCATTTCCTTGTATCGATACTAATTTTTCTCGTCCTACCTGTATCGTTTCTATAATTTCTGACCTGTCAATTTCATATTCGCCGTTAATAAGCTCTTCGATATTTCCAAGTTCAATTTCTTTACTTATTTCAATCGCATGCAAAAACTTCTTAATATTTTCCTTACGAGGTTGTTCTTCTATCACCTCCAGCTTATCCATCATCTTGGAGAAATCCGATGATAACGTATTATGTAGTGTTCTTTCGCCGCTCGACATAAGAGACTTCGTATACCCATTATATGCGTATAAAATATCCTCAATAATCTGAGTCATTTGCTTCTTTTCCTCATTCCCTATACGCAGCTCTCTATTCTGCTCAAAAAAACCCCTGGTGATTTCTTGGATTTCTTCCTCTGAAAAAATATGATCCTTATATTTATCTCCCATGTCAGTTTTAAATCTATCGAGGCAAGCCTGAACTAAAGGATCATCTGAATCCCAATTATTAATGTCAATCTCTTTTCTCTTCAATTTGTCTTTTATAAGTAACACCCAGCTTCTTCCTGCCTCTTCTAAAGTAACAAAAGAGCTAAGCAATCCAATTGCTGTCGCCAAATCCATTTACAAATCACCTTCTCCCAATTCTTGTATTCGCTTCCTACTTTCATCTATACAATATCGCCATTTCCTCAATAACTATCATGTCTTCATCACACATCATGCCTGATGTTTTTTAATACCTATATTAAATTCAATAATGCCTGCACTTGTTCGTAAGCATCTCTCTTGGTCATTTCTATACTTTCTTCATCCTCTAAATCCATAAAATCCGCCACATCTTTTGGACCGGCATGATTTTCAGAAGCAAATTTACCTGCTAACTTATCTTTCGCTTCTATTACAATATTTTTATCCCTTACAGGTTCAAATTCTTTTGCCAGTTCTCTTACTCCACCAATATAATGCTTGATGATAAAGTAAATATCATAAGCATCCTTTGCTTTTCCTCTGCCCATTGCTGCAGTTTTCATTATTATATAAGGAACTACAGCTACAACACTGACATTCGCAACATCTGTTGCTCCATCCGGTCGTTCTGCTTCCACACTAATCTTCTGTGCCGGAAATTCAAATGCAAAATTACCGCCTGTGGCCTTTAATGCCTTAATGCCCTGCACATGCTGACTTCTTCTCTTCGGTTGAGTACCACCGTACATTCCCGCCAAAATATCCACATCTACATCATAAGATATTCCGTCTACTACCACTGTCTTTACAAAGGAAAAATATTTCTCCGGATGCTCCTTGTATCCGTTTTTCTGAAGTATCCTCGACATGTTCTGATAGCCTTCATCCTGCAAAGTCAGATGATTAATCATAATATCTACATCCACACTTCCCACATGACCTTCTTCCGGAAACATTAAATCCGGAACCCAGCCTCCTACCACACGGATTTCATCTTCATACTCCTGAAAAATATTAACCAGCTCTACCAGAACTCTATGTGCAGCCCTCTTCTGACCTTCCGAATAGTCTACGCTGCTTTTCAAGTCTTCACCTCTTATCATCTAAGAATCTCCTTCCGCAAAACCGCTTCCGCCATTTCTTCTCCCCTGCCCTTTATCTGCATAC
>CAMFVG010000019.1 GCA_945992055.1 uncultured Clostridia bacterium
GTTCTCTATGATATAATTGGCAATTTCCATTGCTCGTTCTTCGATGTATTCCTTCAAAATAAAACCCCTGCATAGTTGCTTTTTTACAATCTATGCAGGAGCGTATTAGGTTATTCTAATTATCTTATTCTTAAATTATTAAACAAAAAAGTGCACAACTATCAAAGCAAGACCAAGCCCTACTCCCACCATGAGAATTATGCGTTCTGTCTTAGCCTTTTTCACTTCTAGTTCTATTTGTGACTTTAGTTCATCCAATTGATTTTTTATATCTTGGGCCAATTCTTTCTGGCTGTCAGCCACACTTCCCTTGATCGACGTTTCAACTAAAACAAGTTTGTCTCGCATATTGTCTTGCATGCTATCAATTTTACGATTGGTGTCCATCTGCATATCATGCAATTTTAGTTTCACTTCACTAACCATTTCATTTTGTTTTGCAGAAACCTCGCGAACTTTATCTATTCCCTGCTCTAATCTTTCTCTTGTTTCCCGTATTTGTGCGTAAGTATCATCTAGTCTATTAAGACCTGCTATCACCTGCGAGAACTTTTTTATACTTTCATTCATTTCATCAACGTTTACCATAATCTGTATCCTCTATTTCTTTTATCATATTTGATAGTATTTTTTCAATGTAGAACTTCAAAGAGTAATTATCCCCTTGCACTTTATAAATGTAACGTTCTGCATCTTCAAGTGGAAAGTTATTCACAAAAAATTCTGCGAATTCTTCCTGTGTTTCTTCGCTACTCAATTCATACATCACACGCGCAGATTCCTGAATAATAAATACTCGATCGGATTCTTTGAATGTAGAAATAGTTCCCAATGCTCGCAACAATCTGTCCTTGCTATCTGTTCCTTCAAAATGTTCATTAATCATATTTAAGAGACCTGATATATAATTGAGCCCAACATTATTTCTATAACTTTCCAAAAAACGATTCAATCCCATAAGAATGTTCCCGACTTTTTCCTTTTTGATGGTATCCACATTGAGGATTTTAAACCAATGCCGGTATTCTTGCGGTTCATCTGCAACAACTCCAAGTTTGTCCGCAATATCACCCAATCGGAAATACGCTTCCATTTTTTCTTTGAAGTCGTCTGCCGTTTCTTTTGTAAAGGCATCACATGCTTCAATTACGTTTTTTAAAGCTTGCTTTCTAGAATAGACAATATTGTTGTAGTACCATTTCCAAAACACAGTCAATGCAACAAGGATATAATTATTATCCTCGTCCAAAGATTCTCCATTGCGTTTTCTTTTTTCTACCTCTTCTATATAATTTGAATCTTCTTTCAATTGATAATCTGATTCGTAATTTTGTATATATTGTTCTGTACATTTATAAACTTTATCTTTCGTGTAATCACTAAATTCTACGCCTAAACTAAATCCTTTCCAATCCACCGTCCAATCTACAACCACCCCAACAAGAGAAAGGTGATATAAATACTTCTGTTTCAACTGCAAATCATCGGACAAAATACCTTCTGCTTTAACTCTGACTTTATGGGCATTAGGACTCGCATATCTACCAAGTATTTTTTTTATCTCTTCCAGTTCCATGTTAAATGGTGTCATACCGTTAGCCATTAAAAACATCTGTCGTATAGCATCCTGTCCACTATAACGATGCTTCTCAGTAACATATTGCAATTCTTCTATACTTGATTCTAGCCCCAAAACCTTATCAACATCTTTTCTTACTTCTTTTGTCTCTGGATTGTAAAGAATTGTACAAGTTGCCTTTTGGCGATCTCTCCCTGCACGTCCTGCTTCCTGATACAACGACTCCAACGAACTTGGTATACCATGATGAATGGTATAGCGCACATTTGGTTTGTCAATTCCCATTCCAAAAGCTTTTGTTGCACACAAAAGTGCAAACTCATTATCTTTAAACTTTTCTTGCACTTCTTTTTTATACCCATCAAATGTATTATCGAGAACAGTAAAGTCCCTCGGTATCTCTCCAGAATAAAATCGAACGTCTGCCTTAAAATCCTCTTTTAACGTTTCCGATACACCAAAACACCCATATGGCCCATTTACATATGGCGAAAATCCAATACCACATCGAGACTTTTTTCCATTGTCTTCTAACAGATCTGGGAAAATTTTTACATAAGAACTTAAAAGTTGTTTTAGCGCCTTATACTTTGCTGTTTTTCGCACCTTGTCTGTAAGTGGGTCGTTTTTATGCATTCGTTCATCCTTCCCTGTTATTTTCACAACAGAAAAACTCAACTCAGGGCGTGTAAATGATGGTGTTGATATAACATCCCTTTTATCCTTCATTTGAAATTCAATCAAAATGTTTTTTAATACATTATACGATGCTGTGGCTGTTAGTCCAAACATCGTAATCCCACTACAATAACGCCTTATAGTTTTTGTCAAATTTAAATAGGAAACTCTAAAATCGTGTCCCCACTCAGATACACAATGCACTTCGTCTAGCACAGCATATGCAAATCTAACCTGTCCTACAGTTGTCATATCCTCAAGATATTTTCTAAATGTCGTCGATTGAAATCTTTCAGGTGAAACAAACACAAACCAATATTTTCCTTCTTTAAAATCTTGTTGCACTCTTTCTCTTTCTTCTCCAGACAAGTCACTAGACAAAAAGGCAGTTCGATTAATTCCGCGTGTTTTTAAATTCATATCTTGGTCAACCATTAATGATTTGATTGGGCACACACAGAAACTAACACACGGTTGTAATAATACAGCCATTTGATAACATAATGACTTACCACTTCCAGTCGGTAACACACCTATCGTATCCCGACCTTTGAGTGCATTAATTATAATACGTTCTTGACCCTGTCGGAACTCATCAAATCCAAAAATGTTCTTTAGCATAAAACGCAAAGCCCATCTTTTGGCATTATATTGCTCGTTTTCTTCTTCATCCGAACCATCTTCCGACTCTGCTTGGTAAATATCATACCTAAGACGGTTCCCTATGTGCATTTTAAAATAATCAATATCTTGACGCCAATCGTTATATATGTAAACCCAATTTCCTTCTATGTTACAAGGCGTACCTCTTTTTAAAACTGACATTTCAATTCTGATATTGGTAGTCCTTACACGTTCCATTTTCTCTGCTTGTTCAATGACCACGAAAGGTCTCTGGAATGATATGCCTGCCATACAGCATATGTTTTCAATCCACAAAAACATATCTTCTAATGCGGCATGCTCATATCCTGTAACTTCATGATTCTTAATGGAAATATGCCACTCTCTGTCCTCAAGAGATATCATTCCACAAAGACACATATGCAACAACGTCACCTGCAACCGCATAGTAGCTATCATTTCCAACTCTTTATTTATCTTTGCTCCTTGACATTTTCTATAAGATTCATTGAACTGTTTAAAGATTGAGTCAAATTCTTTGATTCTATTTTTTATCTCTGTTATATGTGGCAATAATGTTTTTGAATTAGACATATCTTTCGTAGGAATACGAACAGTTTGATATCCGTTTTCTTCTAGAAAAACATCTCTTTGAGAATCCAAATTTTTTTGTTCATCACCTTTATGTTGCCTGCCATCAATCTCGATAATTAATTTCGCATGTGGCAAGAAAAAATCAACTTGTTGCATTGCAAATGTTTTTCTTGCACCAGGAACAATATCACTAATATGAACTTCTGGTATCAATAGTTGTTGTAAAAACGGGTATTCCGTAAAATATTCTGGTAAAACAGAAGCATAAAACTCCCTCGCCGGGTATTGTTCATCATAATCATTTCCTTTAATCAGTTCTCCCCATTTTGGTGCTTCTTTTGAGAACAAATGCAAAAATCGAGCCGAGTCTTTGTATTCGTATCTTGTCTTTAAATACGATGATAAATCTGTCGGATTACCTCTTTGTAGCAAATTTAGAAGCAAACAAATCACAGAATAATATTTATTCTGTGATTCTTCGTTTCGCAAATTAAAAATTTTAAAATTGCTATCAGCTTTTATATAACTTGCTGTGCATTCTTTATGAAATAATGTAGCCATATTTTTCACCTAGTGTTCTCATCTTATTCAAGGTTTTGTTAGCATTCATTTTATCACAAAGCAATCAAATTTACAAATACTGTTAATTTAAAACCTTACGCATCTCATTATAAAAGCGATATGCCAATCCTTGACATATCGCCTATCTTTCAACCATTTATTTCACACACCACACAAACCGTTCCATTTTGTTACATCCGTATGTACGGTAGACTTACTAATCCCAAAGGCTTTTGCTGTTTGTCTGACTGTTGCATTGTTCTCTATGATATAATTCGCAATCTCAATTGCCCGTTCTTCGATGTAATCCTTCAAAATAAAACCCCTGCATAAATCGCTTTTTTACAATCTATGCAGGGGTTTTCAAAGTTATTCAATTTTCGTTCCAAAAAGGATATCCTCAAAAAGTTTTGCCGTTTTTTCTTCGCCCAACGCCTTTTTAAAAACATCCGTAGATGGACCGCCTTTTTCCAAAAGCCCATTCACATAATACGATGCTTTCTCCTGTTTGACTTTCGCGTCAGATACCGGTATCGCATCATCTGATAAATATGTCTCAAAATGTTGCAATGTCAGTTCATCAAAACGACTGCTCTGATTCTTTTTACCCTTCTTCGATATGCTTACCGCAAGTTTGATACTGTCATACCAATGCTCACCCGGGTCACGTTCAACAAGGTCCATATATTCCCCTTTGACAGCCTGCAAGGCATCTTCCGAATACGCACCCTCCAAAGTATCATATAATTCCACAATCAAAGTATCGTTTCCCATGGCGAAAATACGATCATAGGAATACAACGGCAAATCAATTTCCGTAGGATTTATAATAAGCGTGTCCATCTTCATAAGACCGAAGAAGCCTTTGGCTTGCATCACAGAAATATGACCAAGTCCTTTGGCTTTGTATGCCTGAATGGAAAATGTCATCCCGTTCGCCTTCAGGCTCCTTATTTCGCCTATCTCTAACTCACGGAGCGGATATTTTGTCTGTATAATTTCTAATAATTTGTTTATCATGCTTCTTCTCCATTATGCAATCTCAATCCCTCAAGTCCGTTTTTATGTAGTAAGATAACACCTGCCAGCAACGTGCCTTGCCCCACTACATTCACCCCCTCTGCAATCCAGTTCATCGCCGCTTGTGCGAAATTCTGTGGAGACAAATAGCCCATACATAGCGAACATACGAAGGACAATGCAAATAACACAATCACCGCCGGTTTCTTCAATTTTACGGAAAGTATGCAAAGCACCACATCCATTAGCCCCAATCCTGCTACCATCAGCGCAACAAATACAAAGGTTCCGCTAAACACAGGCGGTGCTACTGCCAGTAATTGACTCTTGGCTTGCTTGTGGCAAACCATTGCCAAAATACCGATTCCAGCAAGGAGAAAACCGCTGGACTGCACCGGAAAGAACATGGCGTTGAGTGCCTCAAAGTCACAAACCACAGCGGCATAAAGCAACTTATAGGTGGCCTTCAATGCACCCGCGCAAACAATATCTATGCAGCCTGCAGCAAAGAGGGCAAAAGCCCCTTTGCTCATCTTATTGTATAAGTCACGCATCAAAATCACGGCGGCTACTGCAAAGAAAATGACTGGTATGTAATCCACAAGTGCCATTGTAACCGAAAAATCTTTCATCTTGACTCCTCCTCACAGAGATTACTTCTTATTCAAGTGGTAAATAGGAAGCAATGGGATAATGATCGGGGTCTTGTTCGCATAATCATTGTATTCCTTATCCTCCCCATAGCGTGCCATCTGACGCTTTTCAAGGCGCTGTGCACCATTAAACATAATATAGACAATACAGATGTAAGCTACAATCGCAGTAATCCATTGCCCTACTGTTGCATATGTTGTAATGCCACTGATAAATATTCCTGTCCAGAAAATAATTTCCCCAAGGTAATTCGGACAACGAACTATCTTGTAGAGTCCTTTTGTTGCCACCATGTTTGGATTCTCTTTTTTCTGAGCAGATTTCTGATTGTCCGCAACAGCTTCCAAAACAAGACCAAGAATGGATACCACAACTCCAATAACTGGAACAAGGATATCTGTTGATGCGTTGTTGTAACGGAAAAGCATCGGACTTACTTGCGCTGTATAGAGAATGGATACAAACACCCAAATTGTTGCAAGTACAAATATAGGCATTTTCTTCCCGTTGTTCTTAGCAAGTGTATCTTTTGCAACATCTGTCTTCTTAAATGAAGCATTTTTCAATTCGCGTACAAGCAAGAATCCAGACAAACGAATACCATATGCGACAAAAAGAAGTGCCTGAGCTGCCACAAGCCAAATCGGTGTTGCTGTTGGGTTCATGAGCCTCATCATAAAGATTGCAATCCCACCACCTGCTACAGCAAATCCATATCCAATTGAAAGAAAATAAACAAATTTATAAAATCCTACCGCACAAAGTACGGCACAAACAGCAAGAATAATTCCCAAAAGTCCCCAAGGCATAATTATTTCTCCTTTCCGAAATAGTTCTTAATATATTCAGCAAAACTCTTGTCTCCAGTGCAAGTGTCACCCACAAGGTCGTGACTGAGTGTCCATCTTGAGAATAAAATAATGTCATGTTTTCCTGCCTTTTTAATTTTCGGCAGATTTGCAAGAATACCAAAGAGCCAGATAGGTGCCCATTTAATTTTCAATGGTTTATCAGCTGCTTCAAAGCACATTGCCGCCATTTCTTCATATGTATAAGTTTCTTTACCACCAACATTATAGGTAACGTTAGTGTCCATCATATGTTCTACAATAAACTCCGCGAAATCAGGGCAATCAACAACGTTTGCTTTCACATGACCGTATCCCTTCAAAAGTTGCATTTCACCCTTATCCACGTATGGCTTGAATACCTTTGCAATATCATAGAAATATCCGGTAGGTCGATAGATGACATATTCCATATCCTGTTTTTTAATTTCTTCTTCCACCATATATTTTGCATGAAGCATCGGAACCTTTTCGGCACCCGGTTCATCACAGGAAATAACGGATATGTAGTTGAATTTCTTAACACCCGCACGTTTTGCTTCTTCATATAAATTCATGTTACCCTTGTAATCGATATCATAAGAAGTAAAGCGGGTAGATGCTCCTGTAAGACCCATGGTCGTAATTACGACTTGGGCGCCTTCGCAAAGGCCCTTCAAAGTTTCCGGATTTGTCGCATCAATCTGAGCAAAGGTGTATTTACCCTCACATCCTTCCACTGCTGTTTCCTTCAAATCAGCCGCAACCACTTCGTGCCCGTCACGGCAAAGGCATTTCAGAATTTCGGCGCCAAGATTACCAAATGCGCCTGCAAGTACAACTTTCATAATCGTCTCTCCTTTTATTTTTTATTTTTTTCTTTCGCACGTTTATCGTTAATAATCTTCATGTGTTCTTCTGTGATAAGTTCTACGTTGTTTTCTTTAGCCCAATCTACGCAGCCTTTCAAAACAAGGGACAAGAACACACGCGGTACTCCTAGAATCGTCATAAGTGCTTCATCGGTAAACTTAATCTTGTCATCTGCACGGTCTGCGGCATAGCGTACAGATTCTAAGGAAGCTTGACGCATCTGTAAAAGCTCTGCTCTCATCTTCGTCTTTCTGTGGAACCAGAAGTTCTTACTGTCACGGTATCCGTAATCAACCGGAAGCGGTGGGAAATCTTTTGCTTTCACACCATTGATAATGGCATCACTGTATTTTTTCTTCATAAGAATTTTGTCTACACGCAGAATAAAATGTGCACCGAATTTGCTGGTGATACCATTGAAATCATGATATGGACCCTCATATCCATTTAGCTCACCCGGCATGTCCTTATCAGCGCCGTCAAGTTCTCGCATCCAAGTACATTCAACGGCTTCAATTGCGTCGGTAAGAACCATAGGTCTTGCTTCACCGGTTTCTTCCTCAATCATACTGGTTTCCAATTTGAAATTACATTTTGGCATTTTCTCGTTTGGTTTATCTCCCGGCCAAGACAATTTCACTGCCTCTTTAAATGTCTTTGGTTTGTCGTCAATAAAGTTGATAGCACATTTTCCATTGCGGAGAATGTTTTGAGCTGTATTGGAC
>CAMFVG010000020.1 GCA_945992055.1 uncultured Clostridia bacterium
TCGCCCAGACATTACGCCGTCCATTGCCAGAGTGGCAACAACCCTTTATGAGACGGAAAAACTGCCGATTCGTTTATGTTATAAAGGGAATACATTTATCAATCATTCCAGTTATCAAGGACGTCTGCATGAAAATACACAGGCAGGTGCAGAATTAATTGGCGTGGACTCCGTGGAAGCAGATGCAGAAATGGTAGTCATGGCGATTGATAGTTTAAAGGAAGTAGGGTTAAAAGAGTTTCAGATACACATCGGTAGTGTTGCTTTCTTTGAAACCTTAATTGCACAAGCAAAACTGCAAAAAGATGCGGAACTACGATTGCGGGAATTAATTAGCAATCGGAATTATTTTGGAGTAGACGAATTATTGGAAAAAGAACAAGTGCATCTTGCAGTAAAGGCAGCCTTTCAGATTTTGCCGGAATTGACCGGAGGAGTAGAAGTTTTGAAGGATGCGTATGAAATTGCAGCTGCATTACACGGTAGTGCGACTGAAGAAGTGAAGCGTTTGGAAGATTTATACCAATTGCTTGTAGCTTTCGGCGTGGATAAGTATGTCACATTTGATTTGAGTATGAGTGGTACTTACGGCTATTATACGGGTATCATTTTCCGTGGCTATACATATGGAACCAGTGATGCAATTGTGAAAGGTGGTCGTTACGATCACTTATTGGAAAAATTCGGAAAATCTTCTCCGTCAATCGGTTTTGTTATTGTAGTAGATGAATTAATGAATGCATTTGCAAGACAAAAATTAGAAATTCCTTACAAATATAAAAATACATTTATTCTTTACGAGCAAAGCAGACAGGCGGAAGCAATCAAACTTGCGGTAGAGTTTAGAAAAAGTGGAAAGCCAACAGAGCTTGTCTTAAAAAGAACCGATAAAAATTTGGAAGAGTACATTGAGTGTGCAAAAAGAAATTTATGTGTAAGTATGTTATATTTAAGAGATTCAAAAGATATTGAGATGGTGAATCTGCTTACGGGAACAGGCAGGACTGTTTCAAAGACTATTAAGTAAAGCCGGAGGAATCAATATGAGATATTTAACATTTGCTTTGACCAAAGGGCGTCTGGCAAATAAGACTATGGAGTTATTAGAGCGATTAGGAATTACATGTGAAGAAATTCAGGATAAAAATTCCAGAAAGCTCATTTTTGTAAATGAAGAATTGAAATTGAAATTCTTCCTCGCAAAAGGTCCGGATGTGCCGACCTATGTTGAATACGGTGCGGCCGATATCGGTGTGGTAGGAAAAGATACAATTCTAGAAGAAGGACGTAAGGTGCATGAAGTTTGCGATTTGCGTTTTGGAAAATGTCGTATGTGTGTTTGCGGACCGAAATCGGCGAAAGAATTGTTGCAACATCGTGAATTGATTCGTGTTGCGACGAAGTATCCAAAGATTGCGAAAGATTATTTTTATAATACAAAGCATCAGACAGTGGAGATTATTAAGTTAAATGGCTCTATTGAGCTTGCACCATTGGTAGGTTTGTCGGAAGTCATTGTTGATATTGTGGAGACGGGATCTACGCTTCATGCAAACGGTTTGGAGGTTTTGGAAGAGGTATGTCCGCTTTCTGCGCGTATGATTGTGAATCCGGTGAGTATGAGAATGGAAAATGAAAGAATTAAGGATTTGCTGACTAAATTGAGAAGTATTCTTGAGGAGGGTTAATCATGAGAATACAAAGATTAGATGAAAATACGAAAAAAAATCTGTTAGAAGATTTACTGAAAAGAAGTCCAAATCAATATACAGAGTATGAGAGCCGTGTTGCAGGAATCTTAAATGCAGTGAGGGAAAAAAAGGATGAAGCCGTGTTCGCATATACAAAGCAATTTGATGGAGTAGAACTTGCGGCAGATAATATTCTTGTGGCCGAGGAAGAAATACAAGAAGCGTATACAAAGGTAGATGCTTCTTTCGTTGCAATCATCAAAAAGGCGAAGGAAAATATTCGAGATTATCATGAGAAACAGCGTCAATATAGTTGGTTTGATAGCAAACCGAATGGAACCATGCTGGGACAAAAGGTAACGCCATTACAGAAGGTAGGGGTTTATGTTCCGGGTGGAAAGGCAGTTTATCCTTCTTCCGTTTTGATGAATATTATTCCTGCCAAAGTTGCAGGTGTAGATGAGATTATTATGGTGACACCACCGGGGAAAGATGGTAAGGTAAATCCCAATACATTGGTTGCGGCAAAAGAGGCGGGCGCAGATCGGATATATAAAGTGGGTGGTGCACAGGCGATAGGAGCCCTTGCCTATGGAACAGAAAGTATTCCGAAAGTGGACAAAATTGTAGGGCCTGGAAATATTTATGTAGCATTGGCAAAAAAAGCAGTTTATGGACACGTTAGCATTGATTCGATTGCCGGACCGAGTGAAATTATGGTCATTGCAGACGAGACGGCCAATCCAAGATATGTAGCGGCAGATTTGTTATCCCAGGCTGAACACGATGAACTGGCTTCTGCAATATTAGTGACTACCAGCGAAGAGCTTGCTTGCAAAGTATCGGAGCAGGTAGAGGCTTTTGTGGAAGAATTAAGCCGCACGGAAATTATGAGAAAATCTTTGGATAATTATGGTTATATTCTTGTGGCAGAGACTATGGAGGATGTGATTGACATCGCAAATGAGATTGCTTCCGAACATTTAGAAATCATGACAAAGAATCCATATGATGTTATGATGAAAGTCAGAAATGCCGGTGCAATTTTTGTTGGCGAATATAGCAGTGAACCTCTGGGTGATTATTTTGCCGGACCAAATCATGTATTGCCAACAAATGGAACTGCGAAGTTTTTCTCGCCACTCGGTGTAGATGATTTTATTAAGAAATCAAGTATTATTGCTTATTCCAGAGAGGCGTTGGAAGAAATACACAAAGATATTGAAATGTTTGCAGAAGCGGAACAATTAACGGCACATGCAAATTCGATCAAAGTACGTTTTGAATAATAGAGGTGTAATATGAAAGAGAGAGTTGCAACTTGCATTAGAAAGACAAAGGAAACAGATATTAAATTGACGATTAATCTGGATGGAAGCGGAAAAACCCAAATTGATACAGGTGTTGGCTTTTTTAACCACATGTTAGAGGGATTTGCGCGACATGGGTTATTTGATCTGGACTTAAAAGTAGTGGGCGATTTAGAAGTGGATTGTCATCATACGATTGAGGATACCGGGATTGTGCTCGGTCAGGCAATTGCACAGGCTTTGGGAGATAAAAAGGGAATTAAACGTTATGGAAGTTTTATGATTCCGATGGACGAAACATTAGCGCTTTGTGCAATTGATTTATCAGGAAGGCCTTATTTGAATTTTCAGGCTGATTTTACCGTAGAAAAAATCGAAGACTTTGATACGGAAATGTTCCGTGAATTTTTCTATGCGTTATCTTACAGCGCAGCCATGAATTTGCATTTGAAAGTTTTAGATGCAGGGAATAATCATCATATGGCTGAAGCGTTATTCAAAGCATTCGGAAAATCTCTTGATATAGCAACTATGGAAGAACCGAGAATGAAAGACGTATGGTCAACGAAAGGAAGTTTATAGACGTGAATAATTATAAAAGAGTCATTCCGTGTATTTTTATACAACAAGGAAAGGCAGTTAAATGGTTTGATAATAACGAAGTTTTGTCAGAAAACGTAGTAGAGTTGGCGGAAAAATACAGTGACTCCGGTGCCGATGAATTAATTGTTTTTGATTTATCTGAAAATGATAAGGATCATGATGATGCGATAGATATTATGAAAAAAATCAGTCGGGTTATCCATATTCCTATGATTGCCGGGGGTAATATTAGTCGTCAAGAAGATGTGAAGAAAATTTTATATGCCGGAGCGAAAAGAGCAATTTTGAATTTTTCCAAGGCCTCGGGAGTGGAATTGGTTGAAGAAGTTGCAAAACGTTTTGGAAAAGAGAAAATAGCCGTTTCTCTGAATGATTTTGATACGTTATCCGAACAAAAAGATTTGATTCGGGATTATGTAAGTGAGATTGTTTTTGTGAACTGTCAAGATTTGGGAGTGACAGCAGAGCATACAAACTTGCCTACAGTTGTTGTAACAGATACCATGGAAAAGTCAGAAATTTTGCGCATATTGAAATGTGATGGTGTCAAGGGAGTGTCCGGTTCGTTTGTAAGCAATCCGAATTTTGATTTTTATGCTTTCAAGGATGAGTGCGAAGAAGTAGATATTAATATGGCTTGTTTGGAGCATAAAATGGAATTTTCAGAATTCAAACTAAACGCGGAAGGATTGATTCCGGTTATCGTGCAACATTATAAAACGAGCGAGGTTCTTATGCTGGCCTATATGGATGAGGATGCCTTTTCTTACACTCTGAAAACCGGAAAAATGACATATTATAGTAGAAGTAGACAAGAGCGTTGGGTGAAAGGGGAAACCTCCGGACATTATCAATATGTCAAATCGTTAACACTTGACTGCGACAATGATACAATTCTTGCGAAAGTCGACCAAGTGGGAGTTGCCTGTCATACAGGCTCACCAACATGTTTCTTTCAACCTTTGGTGGAAGCTGGTTATGATGAGACGAATCCCCTTCAGGTATTCCAAAGTGTTTATGACACAATCTTGGATCGCAAATTAAATCCAAAAGAAGGTTCCTATACAAATTATTTGTTTGATAAAGGGATTGATAAAATTTTGAAGAAGGTCGGGGAAGAAGCTACAGAACTAGTCATTGCAGCGAAGAATCCAAACCCAGAGGAAATTAAATACGAACTTTCTGACTTCTTATACCATGCAATGGTGCTAATGGTCGAAAGAGGCGTAACATGGGAAGATATTGTTAGGGAATTGGCAGATAGATAATTCTAAATAATATAAGAAAAGCATATA
>CAMFVG010000021.1 GCA_945992055.1 uncultured Clostridia bacterium
TGCTTACCATTTATAATCCCATTCTTTGATAACGCCGACTCTCAGACCATGAGGATTAACTTTCTGTCCCATGTTTAATCTCCTTTCTATCTTTCATCAAGAACTACTGTGATATTGCTCATTCTCTTTTCGATTCTGTAAGCTCTACCCTGTGCTCTAGGTTTTACTCTCTTCATTGTAGGTCCTTTGTTTGCATAGCACTCTGCGATGTAGAGATTATCACGGTTCATTCCGTTATTGTTTTCAGCGTTGGCAATTGCTGATTCTAATAATTTCTTAATAAGACTTGATGCATATCTTGGATTGTAGGTTAAAATACCAAGTGCTGTTGTAACATCCTTTCCTCTGATTGCATCTAATACGAAACATGCTTTCTGAACTGACACTCTAGCATAAGACAACTTAGCTGATGGTCTAGTATCCTTATTCGCATTTCTCTCTCTTTTGATTTGGGATCTATGTCCTTTTGCCATGGATGAACCCTCCTTTCAAATTGCGATTAATTAACGTACTCTTGATTTCTTTTCGTCTTTTCCGTGTCCTCTATATGTTCTGGTTGCAACGAACTCTCCGAGTTTATGTCCAACCATATCTTCTGTCACATATACAGGCACATGCTTTCTTCCATCATGAACTGCGATTGTATGTCCAACCATCATTGGGAAGATTGTAGAACGACGTGACCAAGTTTTAATAACTGATTTATCACCCGCTTCGTTCATAGCTTGAACTTTCTTAAGTAAGCTATCATCCGCGAATGGTCCTTTTTTAAGTGAGCGAGCCATAGGTTCTAACCTCCTTGTAAACTGATTTATTTAATACCTTTACCGTCTCTTCTTCTTACGATTAACTTGTTAGACTGTTTGTGTTTCTTTCTTGTCTTAAGACCAAGTGCTGGTTTACCCCAAGGTGTACATGGACCTGGACGACCAATACCTGTCTTACCTTCACCACCACCATGTGGATGGTCGTTAGGGTTCATTACAGAACCACGAACTGTCGGTCTGATACCCATGTGACGCTTACGTCCGGCCTTACCAATGTTAATCAAGTTGTGGTCTCCGTTACCTACAACACCAACGGATGCTCTACATACGATTGGTACCATTCTCATTTCACCTGATGGCAATCTGAGTGTTGCATATTTTCCTTCTTTAGCCATTAATTGCGCTGCATTTCCTGCTGAACGAACTAATTGACCACCTCTTCCAGGATATAACTCGATGTTGTGAATTTGTGTACCTACCGGAATTTCAGAAAGTGGCAAGCAGTTACCTACTCTAACTTCTGCTTCTGGTCCGTTCATTACTTTCATACCATCTGTCAAACCTTGTGGTGCAAGGATATATGCTTTTTCACCATCTGCATAGCAGATAAGTGCGATGTTAGCCGTTCTGTTTGGATCGTATTCGATTCCGATTACAGTTGCCGGAATTCCATCTTTTCTTCTCTTGAAGTCAATAATTCTGTATTTTCTCTTAACTCCGCCTCCGCGGTGTCTTACTGTGATCTTTCCTTGATTGTTACGACCTGCTGTTTTGCTTTTTGCTGCTAACAAAGATTTCTCTGGTGTTGTCTTTGTTACTTCTGCAAAATCAGAACCAGTCATATGTCTTCTGGAAGGTGTATATGGGCGATATGTTTTAATTCCCATTACTGTCACTCCTTTCATTCTTCTGATTATTTGTTGTCACGCTTTGTTTGCGTATAGTTTCTTGTTTGTTCAATCTTACAGACCTTCAAAAATCTCGATGTCTGCTGAATCAGCTGTTAATTGAACGATTGCTTTCTTTGTTTTTGCAGTTTTACCAAATGTCATACCACGTCTCTTTGTTTTTCCATCAAGATTCATTGTATTAACGCTTGCTACTTTTGTTCCTTTGAACATTTTTTCAACTGCTTCTTTTACTTGAGCTTTTGTAGCATCTGTGTGAACCAAGAAAGTGTATTTCTTGTTTGCCATAAGCTCCATACTCTTTTCAGTTACTACCGGTTTAAGGATTACGTCATAGTATTGAATATTAGCCATTATGCGTACACCTCCTCAATTGCTGCAACAGCAGCCTTTGTTGCGATAACTGTGTTATATTTCAAGATATCGTATACATTGATTGTATTTGTTGCAGCTGTCTTTACGTCTGCAATGTTTCTTGCAGATAATACTGCGTTTTTGTTTCCTTCTTCTAATACTACCAATGCTTTTGCTACTGATAAGTTATTTAACATAGCTTGGAAATTCTTTGTTTTAATTTCACCAAAGTTCATTTCATCAACAACGATGAATTTATTTTCCTGAACTCTTGATGTGAGCGCTGATTTAAGAGCTGCTCTCTTTTCTTTCTTATTCAATTTGAAAGAATAATCTCTTGGTGTTGGAGCGAATACAACTCCACCGCCTGTCCATTGCGGAGATCTTGTAGAACCTTGTCTTGCATGACCTGTTCCTTTTTGTCTCCATGGTTTTCTACCACCGCCTGAAACTTCTGAACGAGTTTTCGCTTTTTGAGTTCCTTGACGTTTATTTGCAAGTTGTTGAACAACTGCCATGTGCATTAAGTGTTCATTTACTTCAACACCGAAAATTGCATCATTTAATTCAATTGTTCCAACTTCTTTACCTTCGATATTGTAAACCTTTACGTTTGCCATCTCAAGTGTTCCTCCTTTCCTATTCAAGACTAGATTGCTTTAACGCTCTCTTTAATTGTCACTAAAGATTTCTTAGGTCCCGGAACTGATCCTTTTACTAAGATTAAGTTGTTTTCCGCATCTACTCTTACGATTTCAAGATTTTGAATTGTAATTCTCTTTGATCCCATGTGTCCTGGCATCTTTTTACCTTTGAATACTTTACTTGGGTCAGATGCAGCACCATTAGAACCTGCATGACGATGGAATTTAGAACCGTGAGTCATAGGTCCTCTGTGTTGGTTATGTCTCTTGATTGCACCTTGGAAACCTTTTCCTTTTGAGATTGCTGTTGCATCTACTTTGTCGCCTGCCGCGAAGATGTCAGCTTTGATTTCCTGTGCCAATGTGTACTCGTCAGCATTCTCGAATTTGAATTCTCTTACAAATCTTTTGCTTGAAACACCAGCTTTTGCAAAATGTCCTTGTTCTGCTTTTGTTACACCATGTCTGTGTACAACTTCTTTTTTACCATTTGCGTCTTTGTTCACGATTTTGTCTTTCTTGTCTACAAAACCAACTTGAACTGCGCTGTAACCGTCATTCTCAACTGTTTTAATTTGTGTTACCACACAAGGACCAGCTTGAAGTACAGTTACTGGAGTTAATACTCCGTCTTCATTGAAGATTTGAGTCATTCCGACTTTCGTAGCTAAAATAGCTTTCTTCATTATTACTACCTCCTGTGATTTACAGCGGAACACTTTCGTGTTCATCCTAAATGTTAGGATTTCATACTGCTTGTTAATGTGTTACTGAACTCTTATTTGTTCTTCATTTTGATATCAATGTAAACACCAGCTGGCATTTCCAATCTTGATAATGCGTCAACTGTCTTTTGTGTTGGTGCAATGATATCAATGAGTCTTTTATGAGTTCTTTGTTCGAACTGCTCACGGCTGTCTTTGTATTTGTGTACAGCACGAAGAATTGTTACAACTTCCTTCTTTGTTGGAAGTGGTACCGGTCCACTCACTTGTGATCCGTTCTTCTTTACAGTTTCGATGATTTTTTTCGCGCTTGCATCAACCAATTGATGTTCATACGCTTTGAGTGTAATTCTCATTACTTGACTTGCCATAAAAAAAGTCGCCTCCTTTTCGTACTTGGGTTTAGTACGACAAGCGGTGACTGTACACTCTCCCGTGTGTGTCGTGAGTACTCACACGTTGTTACCGTTTCTCAACGGCTGTTATAGATTCGTACAGTGACTTGTCGCCAGTTTCCTAACTTGACATTCGCTCCACGGAATACCTACCACGCTGGGTAGCAACCTCACGCTTCATCGCTATCTTGTCACAGCTTTTTTATTATATAGGAAAGATTTTCATAATGCAAGCACTTTTTTAATTTTTTTTCATCTTTTTTCCATCCTTTTTTTATACCCATTATATATAGAAGAAACTCCCTCGATTTCCTTTACTTGATTTCAAAATTTTGATATACTCTCTAGCAAGTAAAACTTTTAGAGGTAAAGAATTATGCGTGTTGTAATCAAGGTTGGAACTTCTACTCTCACCCACCAAAATGGAAATATTAATATTCGAAGAATTGAGAATCTGTGTAAGGTAATGTCTGATTTAAAAAATTCTGGGTTGGAAATCATTCTAGTATCATCTGGTGCCATTGCTATGGGAATCGGAAAACTAGGTCTTACCAAGAAACCTCAAGATATTCCTTCTAAGCAAGCTGCTGCCGCTATCGGCCAATGTGAATTGATGTACACTTACGACAAACTTTTCCAAGAACACAATCACACGGTTGCACAGGTGTTGATGACTGGTGCGGATTTTGATAATGCAGAACGCTATGAGAACTTTAAGAACACGTTAGATCGTTTATTGGAATTCAACGTTCTTCCTATTGTAAATGAAAATGACACAATCGCCACTTCAGAAATCAAAGTAGGGGATAATGATACTCTTTCTGCCATGACCGCTGTTGGTGCGCATGCAGATTTATTAATCCTATTGTCTGACATTGATGGGCTCTATACTGCAGACCCACACAAACAGTCCGATGCTACTTTGATTCCTAGCGTAGACAAAATCGACGAGCATATCATGGAATTAGCTGGCACTGCCGGCACAAAACTTGGCACCGGTGGTATGGTGACCAAATTGAATGCGGCACAGATTTGTATAGACGCCGGCATGGATATGATTATCGCAAACGGAAGTAATCCAACTGTTTTGTATGATATTTTCGATGGAAAAAGTGTTGGAACCCGTTTTATTGGAAAGGACAATTAATATGACAGTACAGGAACTATTAGACGCAGCCCTTCAGGTGAAACCTTTGGCTGCAGCCTTAACAGAAGCAGAAAAAAATCACGGACTTCACTGTATGGCAGAAAGTCTTCTTGCACACATTCCCGAAATTTTGGAAGCGAACAAGGAAGACTTGGAAGCTTATGGGGATGGCGTGATGGCAGATAGATTACGTTTGGATGAAGGACGTATTCAGGCCATGGCCTCTGGTATTGAAGATGTATGCAATCTTCCAGACCCGGTTGGTCGCGTAATAGAAAGCAAAACGCTATACAATGGCTTACAATTGGAGAAAGTTTCGGTGCCAATCGGTGTGGTTGCAGTAATTTACGAAAGCAGACCAAATGTAACATCTGATGCCGCTGCTCTATTAATCAAGAGTGGTAATGTATGTATCCTGCGTGGTGGCAAAGAAGCTTTCCGTTCTTCTAATGCTATTGTAAAAGCATTGAAAGAAGGACTCGCAAAGGCAGGACTTCCAGAGGACCTGGTAGGTATGCCTTCTAACACAGACCGCAGCGAAGCAACGGCACTGATGACCGCATCCGGAAAAGTGGATTTATTGATTCCTCGTGGTGGTGCAGGCCTCATTCGTGCCTGTGTGGAGAATGCAACTGTTCCTTGTATTGAAACCGGGACCGGCATCTGTCATATTTATATAGACGAATCTGCCGACATAGAACAGGCTTTGAATATTGTAGAAAACGCAAAGATGAGCAGACCTTCTGTGTGCAATGCCACCGAGGTGTGTTTGGTAAACCGCAAGATTGCTTCCCGTTTTTTACCACTATTAAAGGAACGACTCACAAATCGCACAGACGGAAAGCCGGATTGTGAACTTCGTCTGGATCCTGATGCAATACAAATCATTGATGGTATTCCTGCCGGTGAATATGATTTTGACACCGAATTTTTAAATTATGTTTTAGCGGTTAAACTTGTGGACAACGTGCAGGAAGCTGTGTCACATATTGCAAAACATTCTACACACCATAGTGAATCGATTGTAACACAATCAGATGCGAACGCGGCATTTTTCACCCAGATGGTAGACAGCGCAGCCGTATATGTGAACGCTTCAACCCGTTTCACGGATGGTGGCGAATTTGCCTTGGGGTGTGAAATTGGGATTTCCACACAAAAAATTCATGCTCGCGGTCCTATGGGGCTTTGTGAAATGAATACGTATAAATATATTATTACTGGCGATGGACAAACACGCTAAAAGGAGAGCTTATGAGTAAAATTGATATTACAAAAATCGACAAAAACTTTTTAGGTGAAGAAATTATATATGATGGCATGACATTTCATAATGTTTCTGAAGAACCTTTTCAAGTGCACGGGTTATACCGTCCGAACGAAGAAAGACCGTTCAAAAGGATGCCTACTGAAGTAGCCGAAAAAATCAATCCAAGTGTATCGGCACTGCACCGCCACACTTCCGGAGGTCGCATCCGTTTCCGCACGAATGCCAACCAGATTCTTTTACGCAGTGTTCTTACACCTTTTGACAACATGGACCACATGCCAAAAACCGGTTTTGCCTGTTTTGACTTATATGTAGATGGTGAATACAAAAACTCGTTCCGTCATTCTTCAAAACGAACCTACGGGAACACCTACGACTCCACCATCACAATCGGCGATAAGGAAATGCACGATATTCTAATCAATTTTCCACTTTACAATGGTGTGGACGATGTATTTATTGCCTTAGATGATGACGCAGTGATTGAAGCACCGAAGCCATACACTCATGCAAAACCATTTGTTGTTTATGGTTCGTCCATTACTCAAGGGGGCTGCGCCTCTCATCCTGGGAACGCTTTCCCAAATCAATTGTCAAGACGTTTTGACATTGATTTTATCAATTTGGGGTTCTCATCCGGTGGTTTTGCAGAAGTCGAAATGGCAGAATATATTGCTAGTTTAGACATGAGTCTATTCTTGTTTGACTATGACCATAACGCACCAACCACTGAACATTTAGAAGAGACACACGAGCGAATGTTCAAAATCATCCGTAAGCAGCATCCTGATATTCCTATTATCATGGCTACTGCCGCAGATTCATTTTTTAATGTTGACGAAAGACGAGCAGTTATCAAACGCACCTATGACAATGCAGTTGCTTCTGGTGATAAGAACGTATATTATATTGATGGTCGTACGATTTATGCACCTGTAGGAAGAAGTTTGTGCACAGTCGACCACATTCATCCAAATGACATTGGCTTTCTTATGATGGCAAATGCTTATGGAAAAGTTATGGAAACAATTTTAAAACACTAGAAAGGACACATTTTTATGTGGATTGCAGATAATTGGAAAGATTATGAGGTGATCGATACCTCGAATGGAGAAAAGCTAGAACGTTGGGGTAATTACCTTTTGGTAAGGCCGGACCCTCAAGTTATTTGGAATACAAAAAAAGGACATCCTGGTTGGAAAAATAGGAACGGCCACTACCATCGTAGCAAAAAAGGTGGCGGGGAATGGGAATTCTTTGATTTGCCACAGCAATGGCAGATTCAATATAAAGACTTGACCTTCAACTTAAAACCTTTTAGCTTCAAACACACTGGTCTTTTTCCGGAACAGGCAACAAACTGGGATTGGTTTTCCGAGAAAATCAAGCATGCAGAACGTCCAATCAAAGTATTAAACCTTTTTGCATATACAGGTGGTGCCACCTTAGCTGCTGCAGCAGCCGGTGCACACGTTACCCACGTGGATGCCTCCAAGGGCATGGTTGGATGGGCGAAAGAAAATGCTGCTTCCTCCGGTCTTTCGGACGCACCGATTCGCTGGCTTGTGGACGACTGTGTAAAATTTGTTGAAAGAGAAATTCGACGTGGCAACAAATACGATGCCATTATTATGGATCCGCCTTCTTATGGACGCGGACCGAAAGGGGAAATTTGGAAGATCGAGGATATGATACATCCGTTAATCAAACTGTGTACTCAAATTTTATCCGACAAACCACTTTTCTTCTTAATTAACTCCTATACAACAGGGCTTGCTCCTGCTGTATTGACTTATATGTTAGCAACTGAACTAAAAGCGTTTAACGGCACGGTAGACTCTCAAGAAATCGGGCTTCCGGTTTCCCACAATGGACTCGTACTTCCTTGCGGAGCATCCGGACGTTGGGAATCCCAATAACAAAAGGAACTCTTTTGAGTTCCTTTTCTATTTTATCTTTTTTATTCTTTTTAAATTTGCAATTACAATTAATTTCATCTCTTTTTCCAGTGGCGCTTGTGGGTCAATGTCCGTTACGACATTTTTACCTTCCCGTATAGCAACGACATTAATCGAGTACTTCTTCCTTAAATCCAACTGTAAAAGTGTTTTCCCTACCCAACTATCTTTCACATCCATTTCAATCATGGATACATCTTCTGACAATTCAATCAAATCCGAAAATCCAGAGCTCAAAAGAGTTTTTGCCAACCGTGTCCCTGATTCCTTTTCTGGGAAAACCACTCTATCAGCACCAATGCGATTAAAAATTTTACGATGCATTTCATTTGAGCACTTGGCTATTACTGTCTTTACACCAACTTCCTTGCACAAGGTGATTACCATGACACTGGCCTCCAGATTTCCTGCCATTGCAACAATTACTACATCTGCATCTGCAATCCCCAACGCTTCAAACACTTCCGGGTCTGTAATGTCTGCACATTTGCAAACTGGAATGGTGGCACTGGCATCATTCACATACTCTTCATTTTCATCAATTGCAATAACATCTGCACCACTTCTTACCAATTCTTCGGCTACTGCTCTTCCGTATCGGCCAAGACCCAAAAC
>CAMFVG010000022.1 GCA_945992055.1 uncultured Clostridia bacterium
GATGTATATGGGGAATCAGGCCCGGCAAAAGTATTGCTTGAGAAATACGGACTTGATGCAACTGGTATCTATAATAAAATCAAAGCTTGGTTATAAAACGGGAGGTATATTATGAAAGCAGAAACAATGGAACGCGCATTAGCAGCTTTTACAATCGAAAGTGATTCGATTCTTGCAACAAGAGATGCAATGGATATGGAAGCATTCGCAAAAGCTGTAGAAGCATTATCAAAAGCAGAACGTATCGGAACAGCAGGATGCGGACACTCCGGAATTGCATGTATGCACTTTGCACACTCTATGTGCTGTGTAGAACGTCCGGCACGTTTTATCTCACCTGCAGAAGCAATCCACGGTGCAACCGGTTATCTTCAAGAAGGAGATGTTATGGTATGGGCTTCTCGCGGTGGAAAAACAGATGAGTTGTTTAAAATTTTAGATATTTGCCATGTGAAGAAAGTAACTGTAATCGGTGTTACAGAAAACTTGGCTTCTCCTTTAGCAGAAATGTCAGATATCGTAATTCCTATGAAGGTTACATCTGAAACAGACCGATACAACAGTCAGGGAACATCTAGTTTCACTGCATTGGCCGCTGTTTTTGATGCACTTCAAACAGCTGTTATCGAAGAAACAGGGTATCAAAACGAACAATTCGCTCTCATTCATCCAGGCGGAGCTGTAGGAAAAAGATTAAACAAATAATTGGAGGAATATCCATGATTGACTTATTAAAATTACAAAACGGAAGTGATATCCGTGGCGTTGCAGCAGAAGGAATCGCAGACGAACCTGTTACATTAACTCCGGATGCAGTAAATCTCATTGGACAGGCTTTTGTAAAATGGCTCTCTGCCAAATCCGGCAAACCTGCAACCGAATTGAAAATCGGTGTTGGCCATGACTCTCGTATCACTGCCGACTTAATGAAAAATGCATTTATCACAGGAGCAAGCGCTGCCGGTGCTACTCTTTACTACTGTGGACTGGTGTCTACTCCATCCATGTTTATGACGGTAGTTTTTCCGGAATTTAAGTTTGACGGTTCTGTTATGATTACTGCAAGTCATCTTCCATTCAATCGTAACGGTTTGAAATTTTTTGACCCGAACGGTGGATTGGAAAAAGCAGATATCAAAGAAATCTTAACACTTGCGAAAACATTGGAGCTTGCAGCTTGCAACAAAGAAGCAATTGCATGCGACAGTTTGAGTGTTTATACAAAAAGCCTTTGCGAAAAAATCAAAGCAGGTGTAAATGCCGAAAATTATGACAAACCACTTGCCGGACTTCGCATTGTAGTGGATGCCGGAAACGGTGCCGGTGGATTCTTTGTAGAACAGGTATTGGCTCCTCTTGGTGCAGACACTACCGGAAGCCAATTCTTGGAACCTGATGGTATGTTCCCAAATCACATTCCGAATCCGGAAGACAAAGTAGCTATGGAAGCTATTAAAACTGCTGTTGTGAAAAACGAAGCAGACCTTGGTATTATCTTTGATACTGACGTTGACCGTATGGCAGCAGTACTTCCTGATGGTTCTGCCGTAAATCGCGATGCCATCATCGCAATGATGGCTGCTATTTTAGCAAAAGATTACCCAGGCAGTACAATTGTAACTGACTCCGTTACATCGGACCGTTTGACCGACTTTTTGGAGAACGAATTAAAATTAAAACATCATCGTTTTAAACGCGGTTACAAAAATGTAATCAACGAATCCATTCGTTTGAATAACGAAGGAATCACTTCTCCGCTTGCAATCGAGACATCCGGACACGGTGCTTTAAGCGAAAATTATTTCCTAGATGACGGAGCTTACATGGCAGTGAAACTTCTAATCGCTACTGCTCTTGCCGCAAAGGAAGGAAAAAAGGTCGGTTCCTTTATTGAAAAATTAGCAAAAGGATTTGACGAGAGAGAACTTCGTATGAAAATCTTCGCAGAAGATTTTGCTTCTTACGGCAAAGAAGTGTTAGAAGCATTTGAGACACGTGCGAAAGAAGCCGGATATGATGTGGCACCAAACTCATATGAGGGAGTTCGCTTATCATTCCATGGCGAAGATGTACAAGGCTGGTTATTACTTCGTATGTCATTGCACGATCCTCTCATGCCTATGAACTTAGAAGGAGTTCGTCCTGGCGATTGCGAAAAAATGTTGGCAATTGTAAAAGAATTGTTGGCAGGATTTGACAAACTGGATATATAATTAGAAGGGGTAGCCATCACACATTCTTGTAATGACTACCCCTTAACAATGTACTTTATTCATTTATTATTTTCAACCTAATTTGGAGGATTTTGTGATATAAACCTGTCGCCTCTTTCTTTCTGATATTAAAGTTATTCCAATCCATTTCCTTCTACTTTTCCGATGTTTCTTTACACATCTTTTTATAACTTTAATATTTTTGTGGTATATATTCAATACGTTTGCAAATATATCATCTTTTACTCTTTCATCCAGATCTTATCTACTCTCCAAATTCCTTTTTACATTTTCATATCTATCTGGAATTATAATCTATGGTAAAGGCTTTCATCACAGGTCGTTACATTTGCCATACCACTAACATATTGAATTATGCATTCCGAATTGTCCACTGGATTCTAGCCTCCCTTTCTTTGATATTCTTAATGGAAATTCTTTTTCTTCTAGATTTCTTACTTTTGAAATTTTCTTTCCCATTTCAGATGTTTGTTCATTTTTATTTCCTTTCTCGTCAGAAATATGAATCAACAAATCTCTCTTACTTGAAAATCCAAAACTTCTTTTTCGGAAAATTCTATCGGAAAATTCCTCTTTCCTTAAGTGGTTTGTTTTGTTGTACTCATATTAACACTGCTCTTTCTATTTGTCAATACTATTTTAAAATATTTTTTAAATTATTTTTCTTCTGTGTTGTATTGCCTGAATTGTCTGAATATTTGGCATTAAGAAATTCTCTTTCTCTTGTTCAAATTGTTTTTATATGATACAATAAGTTCGCTCTTGAAACACTAAATCTATAAAGCAATTCGCTAAAATATCCCATATTATTTAATTTAATACAGCAACATTATACATAATATTTTTATACCATTGCATTATACACATTTTATGTGTATAATATTTTTATAAGGAGGAATTATATGAAAAGAAGAGACCTGGTTAAGAAGTTGAAGAAAGCAGGTTTTCGCTTTAAGGAACATGGTGGTAACCATGATACATACAAAAGAGGAACTGATACAGAGCAGATCCCCAGACACAGAGAAATCAATGAAATAACAGCAAAAAACATACTAAAAAAATGGAACTTATAAGGAGGTTTAATGATGAAACAAGCATATCCAGTTTTTATTGCGAAATACAAACAAGATTATATAGTGTATGTGCCGGATATGGACATATATACAGAGGGTGAAACCATGGCTGATGCCATAGAGATGGCTCGCGATGCTATTGGTTTAAAGGGCATTGATTACGAAGATGATGGCAAGGGCATTCCTTCTCCCTCATCTCGGGAGGATGCTCTTGCAAAAGCAAAAGAAAACCGGGAGGTCTTTGACTACTCCACTGGAATTCTAACTTTAGTCGATGTCAATTTTACGGAATATCGCAGGCGCATGGACAACAAAGCTGTACGAAGAAATGTTACTCTTCCGAATTGGCTAAACGTAGAAGCAGAGAAAGCGCAAATAAATGTATCCCGAGTTTTACAGGACGCTCTCATAAACGTTCTCGGATTATCAAGAAAATATTAAATCCTTTATTTAAAAATCAAAGGTAGTGTTGCGACTTGCAACACTACCTTTTCATTAACCCTTATAATAATTAATCAAACATCCTTTTAGAATAATTTCTCTTTCATTATCTGTCAGGTCACCTAGTTTTAATTCAATTTCTTTCAATTCATCAGCCACAACATATGCTTTTACAATATCCCGCTTTTCTTCGACTGCTTTTCTTACATTTGGAATAAAAATGTAATCTCCATTTTTAAAGCTAAGTGCCGTGTGGTCTTCTTCTGTGATAAACGGAAGCATTCCCCAGTTAATGAGGTTAGAACGATAACGTTTTGTTGCGTATTCGTTGGCAATGTTTGCCCATCCGCCAAGCACTTTTTGACAAGAAGCTGCTTGCTCACGTGCAGAGCCATCTCCCGGTTTCACTGCAAAGATTGTGCTTCCCACACCAAGATTACCTTCTCCCACTTCCGGATATTGTCCACGGATAACCGCCATAACAGGTTTTAATTCATCTAACACTTCTAACGGACAAGTATTTGCTTCAATCGCCTTCTGTGCCTTTTGCACTTCTTTCGCGCGTCCCACATAAGCCGGGTCCTTTCTGGAAAGAGCAAACTCTGCAAGTCCTAACGGATTCGAACGATAAGAAGACGTCTCACCGGATGGAATCAACTCATCTGTGGTAGTAACAGGATCGTGAATTTCTGAAACCACTTTCAACACTAAGTTTTGTGGTAAAGCAGACATCGCCGGCCAGTCTTTGATGTTTGGTCCAAACTGGATTTCAACATCAGGATCAGCCACTCCTTTGCTGTCAAATACACGGTTTGCATAAATACTTGCATCAAAATGATATTTCGGAACTTTGTATTGTATATCCATAACATCTGCTGCCGATGTTAAATATCCTTTGTTCGCTGCAGTTGCTGCAATAGAACGAGCATCCATAAGTGCCACTGATGAGATTTGTCCACTCTGAAGTTTAGAACCTTCACGATTCGGGAAGTTTCTCGTTGAATGGCGAATACTAAACGCATTGTTTGCAGGTGTATCTCCAGCTCCAAAACACGGACCGCAGAACGCTGTCTTAACAACTGTTCCTGCTGCCATCAGGTCTGCGACTGCCCCGTTTCTTACTAGTTCCATGTAAACCGGTGTACTAGCCGGATATACACTCAATGTGAAAGCGTCTGACCCGATATTTTTGCCACGCATGATGTCAGCAGCAGCACAAATATTTTCAAATCCACCGCCGGCACATCCTGCAATAATTCCTTGTTCCACATAGAGCTTTCCATCACGAATCTTATCCTGAAGAGAATATTCCACTGCTCCGTCCAAACTCACAAGTGCTCTTTGCTCTACATCGTGAAGAATGTCTTTCAAATTCGCATTGACTTCATCGATTGTGTATGTATTGCTTGGGTGGAATGGCATCGCAATCATCGGCTTAATTTTTGAAAGGTCTACATAAACCACTCCATCATAATAAGCGACTGCTCCCGGATTTAATTCTTTATATTCTTCTACTCTTCCATGAGTTTCATAAAATTCTCGAATGGTTTCGTCTGTTCTCCAGATCGAAGAAAGGCAGGTCGTTTCCGTTGTCATAACATCGATTCCGATACGGAAATCTGCGCTCAATTTAGAAACACCCGGTCCTACAAATTCCATCACCTTGTTATTTACATAACCATTAGCAAAAGTCGCTCCGATTAACGCAAGTGCAACGTCCTGTGGACCCACGCCGATGCTCGGTTCCCCATCCAAATAAATGGCAACTACCCCCGGCATCTTGATATCATATGTTTTATTCAGCAATTGTTTTACAAGCTCCGGTCCGCCTTCACCCATTGCCATCGTTCCTAATGCACCATAGCGTGTGTGACTGTCCGAACCAAGAATCATTTTGCCACCGCCTGCCAGCATTTCTCGGGCAAACTGATGAATGACTGCTTGGTGCGGTGGTACATAAACCCCACCGTATTTCTTTGCACAAGTCAAGCCAAACATGTGGTCATCTTCATTAATTGTCCCGCCAACAGCGCAGAGGCTGTTATGACAGTTTGTAAGCACATACGGAATTGGGAATTTCTCCAACCCAGAAGCTCTCGCCGTCTGAATAATACCTACAAATGTAATATCATGAGAGGTCAATTTATCAAACTTAATCTTAAGATGTTCCATGTCAGAAGCTGTGTTATGGTCTTTTAAAATATTGTAAGCAATCGTCTGCTTTGCAGCTTCTTCTTTTGTAATTCCCTGACAAATGTTAGCATCTTCAACAAGTTCCGTTCCATTCACAAGGAACGCTCCTTTGTCATATAATTTTATCATTCTGGTTCCTCCTAATTTATGCCCTAATTATTCTTGTGATTTTATAAATTTCATATGGTCAGAAACCATAAGTGCAATCTTAAAGGTAAGTGCATCATCAAACTTCTTCACATCTAACCCCGTTGTCTTCATAATCTTATCTAATCGATAGCCCAACGTGTTTCTGTGGAGATACATTTGACGTGCAGTTTCTGAAATATTCAAATTGTTTTCAAAAAATGCATTTACTGTTACAAGTGTTTCCTTATCAAATTGCTCTATCGCAGTTCCGTTAAACACTTCATTTAAAAACATTTCGCAAAGAGAAATCGGCAACTGGTGAATCAAGCGTCCGATTCCCAATTCGTTGTAAGCCAATACGTTCTTCTCCTGATAGAAAATACGGCCCACATCTAATGCCATGCTAGCTTCTTTATAACTTTTCGATACGTCCTTTAATTCCGTCACAAGCGTTCCGTATGCAACGCGGGTATCTACCAAAGCTTCCGCCGCCAACATATCGACAATGGTCATCGCAATACCCTGAATCTCAGCGTATCCTTCCTTTTCTCCGATGGTTTTTACCAAAACAATGTGTCCCTCATCAACCGAAGTGACAAAATCCTTATTTTCCTCTGCAAACATCCCTTTCATTGTTTCCAAAACGAGTGTATCTTTTTGACGCTTTGGTTCCACAACGAAAACGACTCTTTTGTCTTCTACTTCCACATGAAGTTTCTTTGCTTGATTATAAATATCGACCAGTAGCAAGTTGTCCAGGAGCAATTGTTGCACAAAGTGATTGCGGTCAACGCGCTTTTCATAAAACCGATTCGTCGCTTCGATTTGATTGACACATAGTTTCCCTATGATCTCAATATTCTCTATGACTCCGTGAATGGCAAATATACAGATAATTTCTTTCTCGTCACGAACTACGAAGCAGGAATTTCTTTCTGTAACCTGCATATCTCGGTACTCTACCATTTGCAAAAATTTGGCCACATCCTCTTTTACATCATCCACCTGATTGCATGTGGCCGCCATACACCTTCCCTGTTGATTCCAAATGGAGCAATCCGTTTGCACCGTCTTCTTAATATCATCGATAATCGTGTACAACATTTGATTCCTTAACAACTTACTATTACCTCTTTCTTATGTGCGAAAGCCAAAGCTCCCATCGGCAGCTTTGGCTTTTCATCCTATAATCTCTTTAATAATTCTTCTCTTTCTTTTTCGTAGCCCGGTTTTCCAAGAAGCGCAAACATATTTCTTTTGTAATCTTCTACGCCCGGTTGGTTAAACGGGTTAACACCTAAAATGTATCCGCTTACACCACATGCAAATTCGAAGAAATAGAACAATTGTCCAAGATAGTATTCGCTTTGCTCCGGAATATGAATCATAATATTTGGTGTCTTTCCATCCGTATGAGCAAGAATTGTTCCATTCATTGCATTTCTATTAATGAAGTCTACTGACTTTCCTGCAAGATAATTCAGGCCATCCAAATCAACCGGTTCCTCTTTCATCAAAATCTCTTCCTGTGATGTTTCCACATTGAGAACTGTTTCAAACAGAATACGGCTTCCATCCTGAATAAACTGTCCCATTGAATGAAGATCTGTTGTCAAATCAACGGATGCAGGATAGATTCCTTTTTGATCTTTTCCTTCGCTCTCCCCGTATAATTGTTTCCACCATTCAGAAATAAAATGCAAAGAAGGCTCGTAGTTTGCCAACACCTCTATCGCTTTTCCTTTACGGTATAAAATATTACGGATCGCTGCGTATTTCACTGCATCATTTTCTTCGAAAGGAGCTTCCAATGCAATCTTTCTTCCTGCAGCTGCACCTTTCATCAATTTATCAATATCTGCACCGCTCACTGCAATCGGAAGAAGTCCAACTGCTGTAAGTACAGAGAAGCGTCCTCCCACATCATCCGGAACGACAAATGACTCATATCCTTCTTCTGTAGCAAGATTCTTAAGCGCTCCTCTTGCTTTATCTGTTGTAGCATAGATTCTCTCCGCCGCTTTTTCTTTTCCGTATTTCTTTTCCAATAATTCCTTGAACACACGGAAGGCAATCGCCGGCTCTGTCGTAGTTCCTGATTTTGAAATCATATTGATAGAGAAATCACGATCACCGATTACATCAATTAGATGTTTGATATATGTACTACTAATGCTGTTTCCAACAAAATAGATTTCCGGAGTCTTGCGAATTTCCTTTGATACAATGTTGTAGAAATTATGTCTCAAGAATTCAATCGCTGCTCTCGCTCCGAGGTAAGAACCCCCGATTCCTATAACTAACAAAACTTCCGAATCGTTTTTAATCTTTTCTGCTGCCGCTTTAATACGGGCAAACTCTTCTTTATCATAATTAACAGGAAGGTCAATCCAGCCAAGGAAATCATTCCCTGCTCCCTTCTTACTTACAAGAACCTCTTTTGCATCTTCCGCAATTTTACGCATGTACTCTACTTCGTGCTCTCTGATAAAGCAATCTGCTTTTGAATAATCAAATCTTACTTTCGTGCTCATCATTATCCTTCCCTTCTGCAGTGAATCTTACAATCCCTTATATTTTACCAAAATTAATGCTTATAATCAAGCCAAAAACTCTTCTAAAATGGCACGTATTCGCATCTCACGCTCACTCTTTTTTTGTTCTTCCTCCTCCAACTGTTTTGCCATCTGCACATCTTCTGATTCCTCTTCAGGTTCTTCCGGCGCTGCCTCTTCTTGCACCTCTTCTTGCACTTCCTCAACCACCGTATTCTTCTTCACATAACGATGCATACAAACGTTTTCCAGATGTTCTACAATATAGTTTTTCGTTGCATGTAAACCTAATTTTTCCTCCATCATAAAATGCAAAAGCAGTATAAGCAACACGAAAAGGCTTGTCCACTGTGCGTATTTTATAGTCAAAATTCCCAGTCCCTCTGTGCGATAACTTTCAAACACAGCAAACACGCCCAAGCAACCTATAATCCAAATGATCTTCTGCGGAATCTTCCTCCAAGTGTGTAATCGAATGCCAAACACTCTGTATTCGTACATATATTTTTCTACAAATGCTTCTACGTTATGTACTTTATCGCTAATCAAACTCGCATGTTCAAATTTAGCCTTAATTAATTTCATTAATTTGTGATTACTTTTTTGTATTTCCCCGGCCGCTTTGACCATTTTTCTGATAGTAACTACGGCAATCATTTTTGCAACAATGCTAAAACCCAGCAGAATTCCCATGATATAAAAAATGATCTCGTGTTTTACAATATTTCCTAACATAAAAAAGAGTCCCCTTTCCATTTTGCTTTATCGGAATTATACAGCAAAACAAGATGAGAGACTCTAATAATCGTGTTACAAAATTTTACAACAAACAAATGTATTCCGCCTCGAATTTTGTCGTCGTTTCGTTAAATGCGAGGCAACAAATTGCGGACAAGCCTTACGGAATGTTCGATTGCCCTCTTTTCAAACGTTGGATAATCCATCGTCGCACTATTGTCGGCTTTATCCGAAATTGCTCGAATAATGACGCACGAAATTTTATTGAGATAGGCTACATGTGCAATGGCTGCACCTTCCATTTCCGTACACTTCGCCTGGAAATTTTTCACCAACTTTTCTTTCACTTCTGATGAAGACACGAATTGGTCCCCACTGACAATACGCCCCGTAAAAGTTTTAATATCCGGGTTGGCCTCTTCATTTGCGGCAACTGCCTTTTTTATCAGCTCCGCATCAGCCGGAAATGAGAATGTGTCCATTCTCGGAACTTGTCCTAATGGGTCTCCAAAAATAGTTGCATCCATATCATGTTCTACTAAATCTGTAGAAATAACCATGTCCCCAATATCAATTGCCGCATCCAAAGAACCGGCAATCCCTGTATTAATCAAAACATCTACCGCAAATTTATCTGCCAGAATCTGTGCGCAAATTCCCGCATTTACTTTTCCAATACCGCTGCGTACAATCACAACCTGTTTGCCACACAATGTTCCTTTACAAAACTGCATGGAAGCATACTCGCAAACTTCTTGGATGTTCATTTCTTGTTTTAAAACAGCAACTTCTTCCTCCATTGCTCCAATAATACCGATCATTCTATCTTTTCCTCACTTTGTATGGATTTCTTAGGTAAAAAGCGTTTTCTCACCATATAAATATAGCATTATTATAGATTTTACACAATTACTTTGTTATAATGAGTGTTAGCAATGCAAATATTGAGGAGGTTTTTATGCAGTATACATATAGAACAAAGGGCACCTGCTCGCAAGGTATCCAATTTGAAATTATAGATAACAAAGTGCACAACGTACAATTTATCGGTGGATGCTCCGGCAATACACAAGGTGTTTCCCGCTTAATCGAAGGAATGGATGTGAACGAGGCCATTTCCCGCATTGAAGGTATTCACTGTGGACCGCGTCCAACATCTTGTCCGGACCAGTTATCGATCGCTTTGAAACAAGCTCTTGAAAAATAGGAAAGACCCTTCACTGTGAAGGGCCTTTTTTCTCATGAACCATTCTTTTCTCCGAGCGACTGTATTGTGACCGCTGCAGGGTCGGGTTATACTTCCGCAAGTGTTCGAGGTTCTCAATGTAAGGTTGTTCTCTTATTTTTTATTATTTTTTTAATATTTAATAAAATTACACCTTTATTCAGTTGTCTGCAGTGGTCACAAGACAATCGCTCGGAGTATTCAATTAAGAATTACATCCAGAGACCGTTTGTCCATGAACTGCTTCCATCTGTTCCAGCTGTATGTATAGATCTCACGCGGTAATAATATCCGCTGGTTACAGAAAGATATTTGCTAACTGATGCTGTAAGAGCATTTTCATTCGTTTGCGACCAAGAAGTTACTCGTACCCAACTGCTACCTGATTTTCTCTCTACAACTGCATTAACAGATACCGTACAGCGCTTCGCTGCATTGGTAACACCGCCACAACCGATTTTCCCGGTTCCCACTTTGCTAATGGAAGAGTAGCCTTCTGAAAGATACACTCCTCTTGTTCGAAGTTCTGCATAGCCTACGAGTGCATCTTCTAATAAGAGATATGATACATCCATATCTTCTTCCACTCCCGCAGCCTGAACCTCTACGTTTCCGGCATATGCTCCCGTTACTGCAAACGCCATTACCAACAATAAAGCTACCAGTTTCTTTTTCATTTGTATCATCTCCTTTTCGTGTCTTTACTATATAGACACAGGAGATTTCATCTTTTGACGCTATTTTTCAAAAAAATGTAAATTTTTTATAGTTTTATTTGCTTCTTCTTCCGTAAACCCTTCCATTGTTACAAAATATTGCACTTTTTGATATTGAAAATCCAGTTTCCACCTTGCTGAATCCTGACCATCAATTGCGTATTTCTTTACACTCACAGCATTGCCTGCTACTTCTATATTATAATCTTCTAATATAGTATCCTCTATATCCATGCCTCTTGAACTTGGACGATAATTAAACCACATGGTGCATGAAAGCTTTTTCTCGCTTCCTTTTTCATAATACAACCTAGCATTATGTGTTTCTTCCTCTATCACAATTTCGGAAAATTTCATGCCATCTGGTACGTAATAGAATCTCACTGGGAATATTTCGAATATATCCTCTATCTGCTGATATGCCTCCTCTTCAGTAGAAATACCTGAATTTACTAACTTCTCCCCTTCAACATCAATCTGTGTTTGTTGCCTGGTACCCACCATCTGCTTCATAGCCTCAATCACCCGTTCAGGCCCACCCAGACTGGTAATACCCATTGCTAACACACAGATAACTGCTGCAGCAAGCACCGCATATCGATTCCATCTACGTCTTTTCTGATACACTCTACCAAGACGAATCAATTCTTTCTCTTCTGCACTTAATACATGTGGCTCTGACACACCCTCGTGCTCATGTATCTGCTGCATTAATTTTTCATGAATCTCATCAGGAGCCTTCACATCTTTGAGACTCGGATCACTATTCACTTCTTCCATAATGCTCTTGGCATCTTGCTCCATCTCTTTTTGGAGTAAATGTTTCCATTTTTTACTCATAGATTCTGGTCTCCTTTTTTCTTTGCATTTTGCTTCCTCTTGACCTTTCTTGGATTACTGTTTAATATAATAAATTAGAATCCAATTTATTTCGGAGGCAAAATATGAAACGTATTATATTGACAGGCGGCGGTACTGCCGGCCATGTTACACCTAATATTGCTCTCTTGCCGGGATTGAAAGAACGCGGATATGATATCCATTATATCGGTTCCTACAACGGCATAGAAAAAGAACTAATCGAACAACTCGGAATTCCTTATCACGGGATTTCTTCCGGCAAACTTCGTCGCTATTTCAGTTTGCAAAATTTCACGGATCCTTTCCGTGTATTAAAAGGCTTCGGCGAAGCCAGAAAAATTATTAAATCTTTAAAACCGGATGTGATTTTTTCAAAAGGCGGTTTCGTTTCTGTTCCTGTTGTTGTGGCAGGAAAACAGTGTCATGTTC
>CAMFVG010000023.1 GCA_945992055.1 uncultured Clostridia bacterium
CATATTTTATATAAATATGAAAGACCTTTGGAGATTGTGGACAATGGTCGAAAGAAGATTATATATCCAGATTTTACAATTATAAATAAACATACTGGGAAGATTACATATTGGGAGCATGCGGGTCGTATGGATGACCCATACTATGCCAACGATTTTGTTAAAAAAGTAAACGCATATGTAAGCAATAATTTGCTGCTGGGAAGAGATGTTGTTATAACGTATGAAACTCAGAACACTCCGCTAGATATCAAAGTTGTTAAGCAATTGATAGATCAAGTTGTTTGCTTTACTTATTAACAAGGGTCAGTTAAGATGTTATAATGAGTGCAAAAGAAAACCTTAGATTTGAAAGTTGGGGAAACATGAAAAAGCGTTTTTTTAGTAGCAAACTTATCACGGCTATATTTACTACAATATTATTGTTATACTTTATGACAAAGACTACGAGTCCTAAGATAATATTTGTTCCGTTTCTGATTTGTAGTATTTCTATGGCGGGGAAACAAATTGGCTTGATGATGAAAAGGACAAGATGCGTAGCATTATTTGACAAACTGTTTAAAGGTGGATTTTTGTTGTTCTTGTTTGGATTTCTTATCGTGGCTTGTTACATCAGCATTAGGGATAAAAACTATAGTTTAATCGTATTTTCATTACCGTTTTGGCTGGTTGGAATCTATTTGGTAAAGAAAAACCTTCTGAATATACAATCGCAAAACAAGGCGGCACCATTTAATTTTGCAATGATTGTTAGTGCGGGATTGGTGCTTATTGCTTTATTGGCAGGTGTTGTAATATTGATTCTGGGTGTTATTAGGATGGATACAATTTTGATTTTTATAGGAGGATTTTTCTCGTTTGGAGCGTTTACCTTTGTTTTGGCTGCGTTGACGGCATTGGGGCATTTTGACAAATATAAAATGGATGTGCTGGGATTATATATTGGCATCCTATTTGTGGTAATAGGTATTGGAATTCCTGCGATTCAATATAGAGAAACACTTTCTATCTTAAAAATTATCCAGGTATTTGGTTTTTGGATTCTGATTCCGATAATGTTGGTTGTAGTTGGTGCGTTGCAAATTGTAAAATGCTTGAAAAACGGAAAATAAAAAGAAGGAAAAGAAGATGATTATTGGATTTATTGTTTGGAGCATTGTTACTGTTATATTTTTAGGCATAGGCATTAGTTGCCGCAAATCAAATGAAGCGGTAGGCCTCTTTACTGGTTGTAAACCACCTGCTGTAAAGGATGTAAAACGTTACAATAGCACAGTATCTAAATTGTGGTTTATTTCAGCAGGAACATATGAAGTTATAGGAGTTCCGCTTTTGTTTCTGGAACAGAATTCATTGTTATTTGTTCCAATTATTTTCGCAGTAGCGATTGGGCTTATTATAATGATGGTTGTGTATTTGCAGATTGAAGCAAAGTATAAGAAATAGAAGAAAGTTCCAATAGAGGTGACATAATGTCTGTGGTAAGTAAATTGAAATACGGCAATACAAATACATTCTTTATTCGAGGAATAAACGGTGGCGTGCTGGTTGATACTGGTTATGCAGGCACATTGTGTGCATTTTATAAGGAGATTAAAGCACACGGCATAAAACTCAGTGATATAACCTATGTTATAGCAACACATTATCACCCGGACCATATTGGTCTTGTAAGCGAACTTATGAAGCAGGGGGTAAAACTGCTGTTGGTTGACACTCAAGTCGAATATGTTCATTTTGCAGACGAGATTTTCAGTAGGGATAAACGATTAGATTACAAACCCATTAATGTGGATGATTCCATAATCCTAGAATGTAATGAAAGCAGAGAATTCCTTCAAAGCATAGGTCTTGCAGGGGGAATCATCTCTACGCCAAGTCATTCCTACGACAGTATATCTCTCATCTTAGATGACGGAAGGTGTTTTGTTGGTGATTTAGAACCAATCGAATATCTTGGTGGCTATGAAAGTAATGATAGATTAAAGAAGGATTGGAATATTGTTATGAACTATAATCCTAAAATTATTTATTATGCTCACGCAAATGAAAAGATATTATGATTATGAATTTATCATAATGTTAAAAGTCTTTGACAAAGTTCCAAAGTCATTTGGTAGACTTGGTGAATATAGATTTTTATAATTGTTGTGAAAGGAGAGATGATTATGTCATTGGGAAATAAGATTTTAGACTTGAGAAAGAAAAAAGGACTTTCACAAGAACAATTAGGGGAACAAGTAAATGTCACAAGACAAACTATTTCAAACTGGGAGTTGGGAGAGACTGCACCTAATCCGGAACAATTGAAACTTTTATCAAAAATATTGAATATCAGTATTGATGAGTTGTTGGATAACGACATTAATCATGTGTTGGTAGAGAGAGTCAGCAACACCGAAAAGCTTGCTGGAATTGTTATCAAGATACTTAAAATTCTCGGAATAGCATTTGCTGCATTATTTACAATAGATTTAATAGCATTAATTCTATTCACCGTGTTCCGCTTTGTGGGATAATTTATTGAGAGTAATATGTGAAGCCGCTTGGTCATGCGAAGCATGATCCAAAACGGCTTCTTCCGTTGTGGTGCGAAAGTGATGTGTGGTATAATGGATGTAACCAAATCGGAATATAAAGAGGTGTTTTTATGAAATTTAATATAAATAAATTGCAATGGATAAGAGAACCTGCGGATTACACAATATCTACTGATACCATTGAAATTGTTACGGAGCCGCACACCGATTTATGGCAGAGGACATATTATCATTTCAGAAATGATAATGCCCCTGTGCTGCAGATGGAAACGGATGAAAAATACTTTTCATTCACCGTTAAAACACAGTTCCAGAGTAAATACAGATTTGACCAATGTGGAATCATAATGTACCTTGACAGCGAAAATTGGCTCAAAGGTTCTATTGAATATGAAAATGAAAGATTTCAGCATCTTGGTAGTGTTGTTACAAACAATGGTTATTCCGATTGGGCAACTACTGAAATTGATGCGAATATAAAATCGATGTGGTACAGATTCAGTCGTCGTGAAGACGATTACTGTATAGAATGTTCAGAAGATGGTGTTGCATTTAAGCAGATGCGTGTATGCCACATGTGGAATGGAGGTAGTACAATCCGCTTTGGCATTTATGCATGTAGTCCTGAAAATTCATCATTCAAAGCAACATTTACTGGGATGGAGATTACAGAATGTAAATGGTTGGCGCATGATGGACAGCAACCAGATTCAGAATCAAAAGGAGAACAGTTATGAAAAATACAAGAATATGTCCGAAATGTAATTCGACAGACATCGTAAGAATTGACGGATATGCAGGTCCGTACGGAACCGGGAATAATATCATGACAAAGGGAACGATATTCTCTGCGGTTAATGTTAACCGATATATATGCTGTGTGTGTGGTTATACCGAGGAATGGATTGATAAAGAAGATATTGTGAAAGTGAAAAACAGTAAAAAAGCGAAACGATAAAATGGGACTTGATTTTAGAAAAAATGAGGCAGAACGGACCAGTAACCGACTGTATGTTAAATACCGTGCGTGAAAACACACACTACGATTCGTTGAGCAATTGGGTGAAAAGTTTTAAGTAAATAAAACACTTACATCACTCCATTTTTTTGTGATATAATTCTATCAGAAACGTGTCGTTTTTAGAAAAAAACGTAAGTCCAGTTTCTTACAAATTTCAGAAGGACGGTGGAGAAATGTTTCAAATAAATGACACAGTTGTGTACGGCTTGCATGGTGTTTGTAAGATTGGTGATATTGTAATGAAAGAATTTATGGGAACGGAGAAGGAGTTTTATGTTTTAAAACCTGTGAGTGATTCTGCAACAACTTTGTATGTGTCAACGCATAACGAGCAGTTATTAGGAAAGATGAGAAAACTTCTTTCGGAACAGGAAGTACATCACTTGATTGAATCCATGCCACAAAAACAAGCTATTTGGGTGGAAAATGAAAATGAACGAAAAGAGCAATATAAAAAGATTATTGCAGGAGGCAACCATGGGGAATTGATTGGCATGATAAAGGCAATTTATTTGCAAAAGCAGAAACGGGAGGCCGACGGGAAGCATTTGTATATTTCAGATGAACGCTTTTTTAAAGAGGCAGAGAGAATTCTTTATGAGGAATTTCAATATGTATTAAATATTAAAAAGGAAGACTTGCTCCCCTTGATATTTTCAAAGATAGAAAATGGAAGATTCCTAAATAATAAATTATAATCTGTTGACTTTAGTTGTGTGAAAAAATATAATAAAAACTAATAGAATACATATTAAGGAGGCGCGTCATATGAAGATTTATAAATGTAATCAATGTGGCAATATTATTTCTATGATTTCGGCATCTGGTGTTCCGGTAATGTGTTGTGGGAAAACAATGGAGGAATTGGTTCCAAACACTGTAGATGCAAGTGCAGAGAAGCATGTGCCAGTAGTTGAAGTTTCTGCAACTGAAGTGAAAGTTGTTGTAGGAGAAGTGGAGCATCCAATGGTTGATGAACATTATATCGAATGGATTTCAGTGGAAACTGAAAGTGGCAGTCAATGCAAAAAATTGAATCCTGGAGAGGCGCCAACTGCTGTTTTTAAATTAAATGGAGAAAAAGCAGTGGCAGTTTATGCATACTGTAATTTACACGGATTGTGGAAAACAGATGTTGTAGAAAAACCAGTATGTGATTTAAAACCATTAGATGTAGATGCAAAAGAAAATTATGTGGTATGTAAATGTAATCAGGTATCATATTTTGATATTTTAGAAGCATTACAAACACATAGTAAGATCGAGAACTTGTTGGATGTATTTGAGGATGTAAAAAATACAACACATTGTTCAACAGGCTGTGGTGGATGTTATGAAAAAGTAGTTACTATCATTTCAGAAGCTTTGAGCGCTGGAAAGAAATAGTGAAGTATTAAAATGTATTCAAGATAAACTATATTGAGTGGAATCTCCATTCGTTAGTTGGCGGACAGATATCTGTCCGCTATTTTTGCTTGAATTGTGATACAATAAAAATAAGATGAAGCAATGGGGGAATGCCCCCTATTGGACAGATGTATGTTGCAGATGAACGATTTTAAAGCAACATGGATAAACATGCGGATGGTACAGCAACATATCTCATTAGAAAAGCAGAGGAGCATATTATGGCCATAGGAAAAGTAAAGGCCTATTTTAAGACGGAGGGAATAGAGGACAGATAAAAAATTATATTTAACAAAACTTTAACATTTCTCAAGCATTTTATAAACAAATCCTTTGTAAGATACAATCATCAAATGAAATTGTGAAGGAGAAATATAAAATGAAAAAAATGGCAGATGTAAATGAAAAAATTGCAGAAAAGGTGGTTGAAGGTTACAAGAAAATAGAGGATAGCGTCGTGGAGGGATACAAGAAAGTTGAAAAGGGCGCTGTTTCTGGATTTAATAAGGTAACGGATAAATGTGTGGAAAAACTCTTTGCAAAAGAGGGTGAAACTGTAGAAGAAGCCAAAGAAAGATTAGCAGGAGGAAAAGATGATGAATAGAAAAGACCAAGATTTCCTCGTGCAAAAAATTCGTACAGAATACACAGAAAAAGAACATACACAACTTGATGCGCTGAAAGCAATGGATGAAAAAGTAAAACGTCCTGCGAATGTATTTGCATATGTTTTCGGAAGTATAGGTGCAATCATTATGGGAAGCGGAATGAGTCTTGTTATGACGGAGATTGGAACAATGGTGGGTATGCAGAGTCCAATGATCCCTGGAATTATCATTGGTGTTATTGGCTTAATCATGGTAATTGCCAATTATACAATATATAAAAAGATTCTCGGAGGTCGCAAACAAAAATATGCGGATCAGATTTTGAGAATGAGTGACGAAATTATGGGAGAATAATGAAAAAAGCAAAGCGCAAAGTGAGCGCTTTGTTTTTTTGTTGTGTAAAATGTGAAACAGAAACAAAACTTTAACATTTAAAAGGTATGATATATAATAAATCTAGAAATTGGCGGAGGAATTACAATGTTTAAGATATTAGTTGTAGAAGATGACATAGAGATGAATAGAACAGTCTGCTCGTTCCTGAATCAGAATGGTTATGAGGCGAGTGGATGCTTGAATGGGGAAGAAGCATATGATGCACTTTATTCCAATATGTTTGACCTTATTGTATCTGATATCATGATGCCTGGTGTGGATGGTTTTGAATTTGCAAGAAATGTTAGGGAACTTAATGAAGATATCCCGATTCTGTTTATGACTGCCCGAGATGACATTGCATCTAAACAAAGAGGATTTCGCATAGGTGTGGATGATTATATGGTAAAACCGATTGATTTAGATGAGTTGTTCCTTCGAATTGGGGCATTGCTTCGCCGAGCAAAAATAGCCAGCAGCAGAAAGTTGGAGATTGGGAATTTTGTAATGGACGCAGATGAACATACTACGTATCTGGGCGATGAAGAAATACCGATGACGAATCGTGAGTTTAGCATTCTATATAAATTGCTTTCTTACCCAAAGAAAACGTTTACCAGAACACAACTTATGGATGAATTTTGGGATGCAGACACAGAAACAGCTCCACGAGCAGTGGACGTGTATATGACTAAACTACGGGCAAAACTTGCAGCTTGTGATACGTTTGAAATTGTGACAGTTCATGGATTGGGATATAAGGCGGTGTTGAAATGAGGAAATCAAATTTAACGCATAGAATACTGAGGGGGATTTACGGTTATTTACTTTTTTTCCTTCTCGTTGCATTTCTGGTCACTTGTACAACTACGCTGTTTTTACACATATTGTCAGAAAACTTGCATATAGAATACACAGCACAGAATATAGGGACAGCAGCGAAACTTACGTTTGCCAATGTGATTGTACTTAGCATTCTCTATACCTTGATTGATGCTATTCGCAGAAGATTCACGACACAAAGAATGACAAGGCATATTACAGAAGCAGCTAAAAGAATTGTTAAAGGTGATTTTGACGTGCGCATTGCACCTGTAAGCGAATTCGGTATGGATGAAAAATTTAACGAAATTATAGATTGCTTTAATAAAATGGCAGAAGAATTGCAAAGTGTAGAAACTTTACGCACAGATTTTATTGCCAATGTTTCTCACGAAATGAAAACTCCGCTTGCGGTAATGCAAAATTATGGTACGCTCTTACAAGCATCTAATCTCACTGACGAGAAAAGAATGGAATATGCAAAAGGTGTGATTGACAATTCCAGACGTATGGCAGAACTCATGACAAATGTATTGAAGCTCAATCGCTTGGAAAATCAACAAATCTATCCACAGGTCACAGAATTTGATCTTGGCGAGCAACTTTGTGAGTGTTTGTTACAGTTTGAGAATATATGGGAAAAATCAGGAATTGACATAGAATCTGATATTGATATGGGTGTCAAGGTGAAGGCAGATCAGGAGCTGTTGAGCCTTGTATGGAATAATCTGTTTTCAAATGCGTTTAAGTTTACCGAAGCGGATGGCAAAGTATGTGTCATGCTTACTACAACCAAACATCATGCGATTGTGACGATAAAAGATACGGGCTGTGGTATTTCCCCGGAGATTGGCCCCCATATTTTTGAAAAATTTTATCAGGGGGATACATCGCATTCCACACAAGGGAATGGGTTAGGTCTTGCGCTTGTGAAACGCGTTGTGGATATCATGCAAGGTGAAATCAGTGTGGAAAGTACTGTGGGCCAAGGTACGACTTTTTCGGTAAAAATACGGAGGGTATAATATGGAATGGAAGATAGTAGGGAAAAAATTGCTCTTTCCTCCGGTTTGGGTCATCGCTGTTTTAAGTGTTATTAGTGCAACAACTCTTGTGTTCGTATTTACGAAAGGGATTAGTGAATCCTTGATTGCATATGTTTCTTATGTTGTAGCATTTTACACATTGTCTGTGGTATGCATATTTTTTTTAATTGTATTTCCAAAACAGTACAAAGCAATCAAACAGAAGGTATATAAAAATCCATTTGGAAAGCGCTACATGACAGATGCAGCATTCCGCACTCAAATTTCACTTTATAGTTCTTTTAGTATGAATCTTTTATATGTAGGAGTTAATGCATTATCATATGTGCTGTATCATTCTATGTGGTTTGTCTGTCTGGCGGTATATTACATTATTCTTGCCGGTATGCGTTTTTTGTTGGTCCGCTATGCGAAAGGAAATGGGTTTGGCAAGAACCGAATGGGAGAATTAAAACGTACAGTATCCTGCTCTTACATACTGTTAACGATAAACTTTGCATTGTCAGGTGCAGTACTAATGATTCTTTATCAAAATAAAGGTTATGAATATCACGGAATATTGATTTACGTGATGGCATTATATACTTTTTATATTACGACCAATGCAATTGTCAACCTTGTAAAATATCGTAAATATAAAAGCCCGGTTATGACCATGGCAAAGGTGATTACACTGTCAGCAGCACTTGTCTCCATGTTGACACTTGAAACGGCAATGTTTGCGCAATTTGGGCAAGATATGTCGCCGGAAAACAAATGGCTTATGATTGCTTTAACAGGAGCAGGAGTAAGTATTATTGTTGTCGCAATGTCTATCTATATGATAATGAAGTCTACAAAAGAAATAAAGAAGTTAAGAGGAACTCAAAATGGGAAATAAGGAAACTTTCAATTATACGTATTCAGCAAAGCAACAAGAGGAGATTAATAATATTCGCAAGAAATATGCTGCACCCGAAGAAGATAAGATGGAACAACTAAGAAAATTGGATCAAAGCGTTACACAGAGAGCTACAACAGCAGCACTCGTTGTTGGTATTAGCGGTGCATTACTTTTGGGGTTAGGTATGAGTCTCGTCATGACGAACTTAAGTGAAATCTTGGAATTTCACCAAGAAATCGGAATGCTTATCGGTATTATCGTTGGTGTGGTAGGAATTACACTTGTATGTTTTGCTTATCCGGTTTATAATCGTACATTACAGAAAGGACGAGAGCGAATAGCTCCTGAAATTCTTCGTTTAACGGATGAACTGATGAAATCTTGATGCAAAAGGAATGGATAAGTATGAATTGTTTTAAAGTACGCGAAATCGAAGAAAAAGATAATGCACAGGTAGAAAGCTTAATCCGAACCTGCCTCCTGGAATTTGGAGGAAATCGGGAAGGAACTGCTTGGTGTGACCCGGATTTGGGACGATTTTCAGAAATATATAATAAGCCTGGGTATAAGTATTGGGTTGTGGAAAATCAAGAAGGCAATATTGTAGGGGGAGCCGGAATTGGACCTTTGACAGAAGAAGTCTGTGAATTGCAAAAGATGTATTGTTTGAAGGAAGCCAGAGGAACAGGAGTGGCACATAAGCTTATGAACCTTTGCCTTAATTATGCAAAGAGGTATTATAAAAAGTGTTACTTGGAAACTTTTAGCAATATGATTGCAGCCAATAAATTTTATCAAAAATATAATTTTGAACCATTAGAAAGACCATATCTGGAAACAGAGCATTTTTCCTGTGATGTTTGGTATATAAAAGATTTGTCAAAACTACAGTTTGCGGCGAAAACATTCGCGGAATTGACAACGATAGAAGTTTATGAAATCTTAAAAGCAAGAGCAGAAATTTTTGTGATGGAGCAAAATATATGCTATCAGGACATGGATGATGTGGATTATAAGAGTCTTCATTGTTTTTTGAAAGAAGGAAACAAAGTTGTTGCATATTTGAGAGCCTATTATCAAGATAGTGATGAAACAGCCATAAGAGTTGGTAGGGTTTTGACTTTGGAACATGGTAAGGGACTGGGAAGACAGTTGATGGAACAAAGTTTACCTGTTATAAAGACGAGAATGAAATGTAGCAAGCTTTGCATGGACGCACAGACGCATGCGATTGGTTTTTATGAGAAATTTGGATTCCAGGTTATGTCAGAGGAATTCTGGGAAGAAGGCATTCTTCATGTGGCTATGGAAACAGAAATATAAAAAAAGATGAGAATCAACGCGATTCTCATCTTTTTGTCATTAAAAATCAATTTTTCCGTTTTCCGTGTTGTTGATAACATAGTAAACTGCTGATTCTTCAGGCTTTATGTATAATTCCATTGTTTTAATATCGCCCATTTTGTTTCCGGCATCCGCCCAAACTTTTTTTACTGCAGCAACCATTTCTTTATCTGAAACTTGCTTTCCAAAGTATTCCACAAACAAAGTTGTCTTCATTATTTCACCCCCCTCTAAAACATACTTGACGAGTATATCATATGAAGAGGAAAAAGTAAATAGTCAAATATTGGTTATATAATGCGAAAATAGATGCCATCTTTTCCCATAAAGAAATTTTTGTCTTGGAACGAATTTGCTTCCATATTTAGCGAATCTGTAATATTAGAAATGGATGAGCTTTCAGAAAATCGTCCATTATTGTACTGAAAGAACCCAAGAATCTCTTTTGGCACGCCCAGTTTGATGCGGCGTTTCTGGGCATATTCATCTTGATTGGTTCCAATAATATCCAACCCGAATAGTTCCAGTTCAATCTCCAAGTAGCCCTCAATGTAATCAATCACACTGTCAAATGGTTTGCGGCGTAAAGATTCATCAAAGATTTCGCAAATATGGCGATAGTACAAATTCAGATATTGTTCTTTATCAAAAGTAATGTTCGCTTTTTTTCCTGATGCGGCATTTCTTAAGATGCCTTGTAATTCGCCATGTTTTGTGTCGAAATAAGTCATGCAGGCAATGGCATAACTTGGCGCCATTCCATTCACTTCACGAATCGCGAGCACTTGATTATATGCATCATCCAGAGCTTTCGGGGCATGATCCCGTTTGCCGGTGGATTCCCATACACTCCATTCGTTTGCGGACTTCTTGTAGCCGATAAAAGAAGGTTTTTTACGTCCATTGCAAGAAATGGTTTCCGGACCATACACTTGTTCAAAAAGAGATGTATGGAGAAAATAGTCAGTATCAAATTCCTTCATACTAAATAATTTTGTGAATATAAGACCAAGATAGTAGGCATTGACACTTTTTTCACTGGCATCCAGATATTCCGTTTCCGGAGATTTCACCAAGTAACCGTCGCTGGCGAGCAGATTTGTTTCAAACATGGAGATTTTAGAAATAAATTCTTGCGTTCGTTTCTCGTGATGCCATTTAGAAATGAATTGAGAAGGCATGCCACAGGTTAATATTGCATGCAGAATTTCCAAATTGGTACACTCTACAATTTTGGAGGTGTAAAAAGGCCATTCCATGCCGTTGCACCCTGTTATTTCTAACGCTATTTTGTATGTGTCATTATGTATGAGTTTCATTTTTATCACCCACTCTCTCGGAAAAAGATCTATATAATAATTATATTCGATTTTCAAAAGGGATACAATAGTCGATATTCAAAAATATACTTTGCGAACAGTGACAAATTGTGATACACTAACTCTGTTAATGATATTTTTAACACTCGATTAGAAAAGGAGAAAATACATGGGTGGATTTTTTGGCGTAGCATCAAGGAAAGATTGTGTTTTGGACTTATTTTATGGGGTAGATTACCACTCGCATTTAGGAACAAGGCGTGGTGGTATGGCGACATATGGAAAAGATGGATTTAGTCGTGCGATTCATAATATAGAAAACTCACCATTCCGTACAAAATTTGAACGGGATGCAGCAGAGATGAAAGGAAATTTGGGAATTGGTTGTATTTCGGATTTTGAACCACAACCGCTTTTAATTCAGTCACATTTGGGAAGTTTTGCCATTGTTACAGTTGGTAAGATTAACAATATGAATTCTCTATTAAAGGTGGTTTTTGCAAATGGGCATAGCCATTTTCAGGAGATGACAAGTGGTCAAATAAATGCGACAGAGTTAGTGGCATCTTTGATTTGTCAGAAAGGTTCTATTGTAGAAGGAATTCGATATGTACAAGGAATTATTGATGGTTCCATGTCCATGTTGATTATGACACCGGAAGGGATTTATGCAGCGAGAGACCGTTATGGTCGTACACCTATTGTTGTCGGTAAAAATGAAAATGGATACGCGATTTCTTTTGAAAATTTTGCATTTTATAGTTTGGGATATGAACAGTGTAAGGAATTAGGTCCTGCAGAGATTGTGTATGTCACACCGGAAGGAATGGAAACGGTTTCCGGGGCAAAAAAAGACATGAAAGTATGTTCCTTCCTTTGGGTATACTATGGATATCCGACATCTTCCTATGAGGGAGTGAACGTAGAAGAAATGCGTTACAAATGTGGCAGTATGTTGGCAAAACATGATGCAGATAACATAAACATTGATATGGTTGCCGGTGTTCCAGATTCGGGGATTGCACATGCCATTGGGTATGCCAATGAATCGGGTGTTCCGTATGCACGACCATTCATTAAATATACGCCTACCTGGGCAAGGTCATTTATGCCTTCTGATCAGGCACAGAGAAATTTAGTTGCAAAGAGAAAATTGATTCCAGTTCCGGAGTTGATTAAAGATAAAAGCATGTTGCTCATCGATGATTCCCTTGTGCGCGGTACACAGTTACGAGAGACAACGGAATTTTTGTACAATAGTGGAGCAAAGGAAGTGCATATCAGACCGGCATGTCCACCGTTGGTATACGGTTGTAAATATTTGAATTTCACACGTTCCAAGTCAGAATTGGACCTTATTACAAGACAGACAATTCAGGCAATAGAAGGTGAAAATGTGGAACATGTGTTGCACGAATATACGGATCCAAATAGTGACCGCTATGCAGCTATGTTAGAAGATATTCGCAAACAATTGAATTTTACAACATTAAGATATCACCGTTTGGATGATTTGCTGGCATCTATCGGAATCGAGCCATGTAAGGTATGCACATACTGTTTTAACGGCCAAGAGTAAAGAAAAGAGCATCGGCAAGGTGCTCTTTTTTGGATAAGAGGAGTATTTGCATGAATAAGAAAAAAGTTAAAGAGTTCGGAATTGATTTATTGGCGGATATTATAGGAAGTTTTTTAGTAGCAATCGGTATCTATAATTTTGCGACAGCATCAGAATTTCCGGTTACCGGTGTATCAGGGATTGCGCAAGTTTTGTATCTTTACTTTGATTTGCCGATAGGTACCATGACCACCCTTATGAATATTCCAATTATTTTAATATGTGGCAGGGTACTTGGATTAAAATTTATGCTGAAATCGGGAAAGACGTTATTAATTTCTAATTTCTTTATGGATGTAATCGCACCATTATTGCCGGTTTATCGCGGGGAAATGATTTTATCCAGCATTTGCATGGGATTGATTGCAGGTCTGGGATATGGTTTGATGTATATGAGAAACACATCGACAGGCGGGACTGACTTTGTCACAATGACGATTCGTGCATTGAAACCACATCTTTCACTTGGCAGAATCATCGCAATGGTTGATTGTTCCGTGTTATTAATCTGTGGATTTTTAATGGGCGGAGATATTGATAAGATTATTTATGGTTTGATATCCACCTATATCATATCAGTTGTAGTTGATAAAGTGATGTACGGATTAGATGCAGGAAAAGTAACGATGATTGTAACAGAACATGGCTACGAGGTTGCGGAGAAAATTTACGAATTAACGGATCGCGGTGCAACGATATTGAAGGCAACAGGAAGTCACACAAAAGACGAGAAACAAGTCGTAATGTGTGCTTCCAGTTATAAACAAATGCATATGGTTCAGAAAGCGGTAAAAGAAGTAGATAAAGAAGCTTTTTTGGTAACAATGGAGGCAAATCAGGTTCGGGGAGAAGGCTTCAAACCACATTAATTATAGAAGGAGGAAATCAATATGTGGACAAGACAATTATTGAAACAGAACGGAAAGATTGCATTTCAAAGAAACTATTGGACATGCGTGTTGGTTTGCGTGTTAGCAGGCTTTTTGGGAGGAGGTCTTGCGACCAGTTTTAATTTCAACGTTTCTGAAGAAGAAATTGTGGAAGTTATGGGTAATATAACCCTCGAGGAACTTTTGCGACAGATTACCCCGGCATTTTTGTTTGTAGTAATTCTTTCGGCAATCATTGGTCTTTTGGTTGGAGTATGTGTTACTACGTTGGTGTCAAATGTTGTGATGGTAGGAAACAGTCGTTATTTTTTGGAGAATAGAGAACATAAGACAGCTTTCTCACAATTATTTTACGGATTCCAAGGAGGAAGATATGCTCATACTGTTTTGGTTATGTTTTTGAGAAGTCTGTATTTGTTTGGTTGGTATTTGCTGCTCTTTGTTCCGGGAATTATCAAATCTTACGCATATATGTTAGTGCCATACATTTTAGCAGAAAACCCGGAATTGGATAGAAAACGTGTATTTGAGTTGAGTGAGCAAATGATGAAAGGGCATAAAATGGAAGCGTTTGTGTTAGAGTTATCATTCTTTGGGTGGTTCGTATTGTCCGCATTCACCGGTGGAATTTTAAGTATTTTTTATGTAAATCCATATTGGTATGCAACATTTGCAGAGTTTTATTCGGCGGTAAAAGCGGATGCAAAACATAAAGGAGTGTTTGCGGAAAGCGAACTTCCGGGAGTGGCATTTTCTGAAGCATAAGAAAGTAGAAGAGAGTAGAGGGAACAGAAGATGAAATTTTTGGCAATGATGAAAACGTATTCAAAAGAACAACTTGTAAAAGATATTATAGCCGGTATCATCGTGGCTATTATAGCTCTGCCGTTATCGATCGCATTGGCATTGGCTTCCGGCGTAGGACCGGAGCAGGGTATTTATACCGCAATTATAGCAGGGTTTGTAATCGCACTGTTTGGTGGTAGTAGTGTTCAGATTTCTGGACCTACTGCAGCGTTTGCAACAATTGTAGCAGGAATTGTTGCAACAAAAGGGATGTCGGGATTGATTGTGGCGACCATATTGGCCGGTATTATTTTGATTTTGATGGGTGTTTGCCGATTGGGGGCATTGATTAAGTACATACCACATACCATTGTGACGGGCTTTACAAGCGGGATCGCCGTTACAATTGTAATTGGACAGATTAAAGATTTTATGGGACTTACTTTTAAGCATTCTCCGATAGAAACAATTGAAAAATTGGAGGAATGTTTTTCTTCTATCGGAACGATTAATGTTATTGCACTGATTGTAGGAATCTTGGCATTGGCAGTGCTGATTGTATGGCCGAAGATAAACGAAAAGATTCCGCCGTCACTGATTGCTGTTATTGTGACAATTCTCTTAGTAAAATTTTTAAAATTAGACGTGAATACAATTGGCAGCCTCTATGACATATCAAATAAACCGCCTATGCCGTCATTACCACAGATTGATTTGCAATTAGTGATAGACGTCCTTCCAAATGCATTTACGATTGCTATTTTGGCTGCAGTGGAGTCCTTATTGTCTTGTGTGGTTTCTGATGAAATGGTGGGAGATACACATAATCCGAATGCAGAACTTATTGGGCAAGGTGCAGGAAATATTATGTCTGCTATTTTCGGAGGCATTCCGGCAACAGGAGCCATTGCCAGAACAGCGGCTAATGTAAAAAATGGTGGAAGAACTCCGGTGGCAGGAATGGTACATTCGGTTGTACTGTTTTTGGTATTGATTTTACTTATGCCATATGCGGCGCTTATTCCAATGCCGACTATTGCGGCAATACTTTTTATCGTTGCTTACAATATGTGTGGATGGAGAGAATTCCTCGATTTGGTAAAAAAAGCACCAAAAACAGATGTTGTAGTGCTGATAGTTACTTTTGTATTGACTGTTGTTTTTGATCTGGTTGTTGCCATCGTGGTAGGCCTGATTTTGGCGATTGTATTTAACTTATTGAAAAAAATAATGGGTAAAAAGGAAAGATCATAAACTTATGCGAGAAGAAATGTTTAAAATGGAGCGAAAGGGCTTGGTAGAAGAGGGACAACAAGTAGAAGTCACAGAGAGAGTAAGTGGAAGTCTTTTTAGCTATATTGTAGAACCGTCGGTTGCCATGTCCGGAATTTACCGAAGCAATCAAAGAATTAAATCAACAACAGGAACGATTCATGAGATCCGCGAAACAGAGCGGGGATATTATCTCATTGTCGGATTTGATGAATAAAAAGAAGGAGATACGCGATATACGAAGCGTATCTCCTTTTGATTATAATTGAATATTTTTAAATAAGTCGCCGAGCGTTGTTCCGATGTTTTCTGCTTTTGGAATTTCCACTTCTTCGACCTCTTCTTCTTCCGGTTCGATCAAAGCTTTCATACTTAAACTAATTTTTCCGTCTTTAATGCCAATTACTTTGACATCAACAGTTTGACCTACGGTTAATACTGCAGCCGGTGTTTTGATACGTTTATCAGAAATTTGTGAAATATGAACGAGTCCGGAAAGCCCGTTTTCCAAGCGGATGAAAGCTCCATAATTTTGAAGGCTTTCAACAGTACCGGTTAGAATTGAATCCACTTTCACGCTTGCAACCAATGCTTCTTTTTCTTTGCGTTCTTTTTCTTTCAAAAGACCACGAGCAGACATAATTAATCGATTTTCTGATTGATCTGCCTCAATAATCTGAACCTCGATTTCTTTTAATAAGTATTCCTCCAAATTTTCCACGTAAGATAAGGATAATTGAGAAGCCGGGATAAATCCTCGAATGCCTTCTACGATTGCGATAACACCGCCGTTTACAATTCCCTCGACCTTTACGGTAAGAACTGTTTTCTTTTCTACATAATCAGCAACGATATTCCAAGGGTTCGCATCGTCAAAGTGTTCCTCTAAATCTGCCATTGTTTCTGTTTGTAATAACTCTTCACTCATGTTGTATACCTCATATTCTTTCTTGGGATGCACCTAGTATATCATATTTTAGAGAGTGTGACATATAAATATGTGAAAATATTTGACAAAACGGGATAAAAATGGCAACCTATAAATATGAAGAGGGGTAATACCATGAAAAATGAAAAAATGAATCAAGTATATGTTGTAGGACATAAAAATCCGGATACGGATTCTATTTGTTCAGCAATAGCATACGCGAACTTAAAACAACAGATAGGGGATGGCAAATACATTGCAAAACGTGCAGGTATGTTAAACGAAGAGACACAGTATGTGCTGGGACGTTTTCAAGTAGAAGCACCGACACTTTTGTCTAATGTGCAATTGCAAGTTACGGATGTAGATGTAAACCGATCACCTGGTATCAGCAGTCACATGTCTATCAAGGAAGCATGGACAATGATGAAGGAAAAAAATGTATATACGGTGGCTATCACAAAAGATGCAAAGTTAGAAGGTGTGATTACAACCGGTGATATTGCAATGTCGTACATGGATGTCTATGACAATCATATTTTGGCAAATGCGAGAACGCAGTATCAGAATATTGTCAGTACATTAGATGGCGAAATCGTTGTGGGTAATCCCCATGCCTACTTTGTAAAAGGGAAAGTGGCAGTGGCAGCATCGAGTCCTGATATGATGGAGACATACATAGAAAAGGATGATTTAGTTATTTTAGGAAATCGCTATGAATCGCAATTGTGTGCGATTGAGTTGGAAGCAAGCTGTTTGGTGATTTGTCAGGGAGCACAAGTTTCTAAAACCATTAAAAAATTGGCAGAAGAGAGAGAGATTGTAATTATCACTACGCCACATGATACGTTTATGGTATCCAGATTAATTAATCAGAGTATTCCGGTCAAACATTTTATGACGAAGGATGGTCTTACTATATTTAATACAGAAGATTATGTGGATTCTGTGAAAGATTTGATGGCAAAAAAACGTACCCGTGACTTCCCGGTTCTTGATAAAAAAGGCGATTTTTATGGATTGATTTCCAGTCGTCGCTTGATGGAGGCAAGGAAGAAACAGGTAATTATGGTCGATCACAATGAAAAATCACAAGCTGTGGACGGAATTGAAGAAGCGGATATTTTAGAAATTATTGACCATCACAGATTGGGTAGTTTGGAGACGGTAGGGCCGGTATTTTTCCGAAATCAACCGGTTGGCTGCACTGCGACGATTGTCTATGATATGTATAAAGAAAACGGAATTGTACCGGATAAAACAATGGCTTCTCTCCTTTGTGCAGCAATTATTTCAGATACATTATTGTTCCGTTCGCCGACTTGTACACTTGTGGATCGTGCTGCGGCAGAGGAACTTTCAAAAATTGCAGAAATTAACATGGAAGAATTGGCGGAAGATATGTTCCAGGCAGGAAGTAACCTAAAGGGCAAGACACCGGAAGAGATTTGTTTCCAAGACTTCAAACATTTTGCAGTCAGTGATGTGAAGTTTGGTGTGGGACAGATTAACTCTATGCATGCCGAAGAGTTGCAAGAAATTAAAGAGCGTATTCTTCCATATTTGGAAAAGGCTTCTTACTTGCATCGATTGGATATGGTCTTTTTCATGTTGACGAATATTGTAGAAGAATCTACGGAATTATTATGCTACGGAAAGGGCGCAAAGGAACAGGTAATTGAAGCGTTTGATCTTCCGCAGGATACGGAAGACATTGTTCTATCAGGAGTTGTTTCACGTAAGAAACAATTAATACCTACTTTCGTCATCTCGTTGCAACAATAGGAGAAAGATATGGCAAAACAAATTTGGAAACCCGGGAATATGGTTTATCCACTTCCGGCAGCTATGGTTAGCATAGGGGATAAACAAGGGAAAACAAATATTATTACCATTGCTTGGACAGGTACTATTTGTACCAATCCGGCAATGCTTTATATTTCAGTGAGACCGGAAAGATATTCTTATAGCATGATGAAAGAGACGGGCGAATTTGTCGTGAATCTGACTACAGAAGCACTAGCGAAAGCAACTGATTATTGTGGCGTGCGTTCGGGGAAAGATGTGGACAAATGGAAAGAAACGGGTTTGACACCGGGACAGGCCCATGTACTCACATATGCAC
>CAMFVG010000024.1 GCA_945992055.1 uncultured Clostridia bacterium
TACTTTTCTTGGTGGGTTCAAGGCGAGTGCAGTTGGAATTTCAGCAGCACTGATTTTTGGGTATTTAGCATCACTTATTTTTGAACCAAAAATGAAAAAATAGGAAATTGTTTTTTGGGAATAATCATGTTATGGTGAAAGTAATATTGGGAGGAAATATCTATGAAATACGTTAACATTATTATTCCTTTTTTAGGCGGTCTGGGAATGTTTATATATGGCATGCAAATCATGGCGCAAGGGCTTGAAAATGCAGCTGGAAACCGTATGAAGTCCTTGTTGGAAGCATTGACAAAGAATAAGATTTTGGGAGTTTTATTGGGGGCTTTGATTACTGCTGTTATTCAGAGCTCCTCGGCAACAACAGTCATGGTAGTTGGTTTTGTAAATGCCGGAATCATGAATCTGACGCAGGCTATGGGCGTTATTATGGGTGCCAATATTGGTACGACCATTACAGGTTGGATAGTGTCCGCCGGTGAATGGGCTGCCTTCTTAAAACCAAGTACATTGGCCCCTATTGCAATTATGGCAGGCGTGATTGTGATGTTAGTAGGGAAACGGCGCTCCAGCAAGGATGTTGCCAGTGTAGTGATTGGCTTTGGCCTTTTGTTTATTGGTATTTCTACCATGTCAGATGCGGTAGAGCCATTGCAACAATCGGAAACATTTAAAAATCTATTTGTTTCTTTAGGAGGAAACCCAATATTTGGCATTGTTGTAGGTGCAGTTGTAACTGCTATTATTCAGAGTTCTTCGGCGTCAGTTGGTATTTTGCAGAGTTTGGCAGCAGCGGGATTGGTGCCGTTTAATGCGGCAGTTTATATTATTATGGGTCAGAATATCGGTACTTGTATTACTGCAATATTATCCAGTGTAGGTGCCAAGAAGAATGCAAAGACGGCCGCATTGATGCATTTGTTATTCAACATTATTGGAACTATTATCTTTAGCGCAGCAGTAATTACATTCTTTCTTACAGTCAAACCGGATTGGGCATTTGGAACGATTACTCAAACGCAGATTGGCGCTGTCCACACAGTATTTAATATAGCGACTACAGTGCTCTTGTTTCCAGTCTCAGGACTGATTATCAAACTTGCAAAAAAAATTGGTAGAGTAGAGCAAGCAGATGAAGTAGATACAGTGGTTTCCTTGGATGACAGAATGTTAGAAACTCCGGCCATTGCTCTTCAGGCAACGATTACGGAAGTAGGAAAAATGGGCGCCATGGTAAGGGAAACGTTAGAAGTTGTAAGAAATGTGCTGTTTACCAAAAAGCGAGAAGACATTGAAGCCGTGCGCAAGGATGAGGATATTGTGGATCAATATTGTGCAGGTATTACGGAATATGCGCTAAAAATCACAGGATTACAGATTGGTGATAAGGAACATCAAAATGTGGCACGTTTAGTACAGGTTGTATCCGATTTGGAACGTGTTGGTGATTATTGTGAAAACATCTCTGAATTTGCAGAGACCATGGTGGAAAAGAAACTTACATTTACCGAGGTGGGTGCAGCAGGGTTGCGAGAGATGTTTGAGGTTTGTGTAGACAGCTTCCGATATGCAATGGAGGCATTTGTGGAAGGAGACAAAGAAAAAGCATTACTTGCGATTGAAAAAGAAACATTGGCAGATGAATTGGAAGCAGAACTTCGCGCAAAACATATCAAACGTCTTACGAATAATGAATGTAATACAGAATCCGGTATCGTATTTTTAGACACGTTAGTATGCTTGGAACGTATTTCGGATCACGCAAGGAATATTGCGGAGGAAGTATTGAATCATATGGATTAATCAACAAAGGAAGGGGCTTTAAACTCCTTCCTTTATTATTCTTCTATAATGTGAATTTCTAAATAATCAAAATCGATACAATCCATAAAATTGTCTTGGTAAAAACGGGTTCTGTCATGTTTTTTAAAGTCTTCAATTGTCGCATCCAACCAGATTGGTTTGCTCAAATCGAATTCATGGCAGATCTCTTCTAATGCATGAAAGATTTTGTGTGTTCTAGTGTCATCAGAAGTATTGCAGATGACAGTATCGCGTATCATTTTATTATCTTTGAAAACTTTTCCCCATAATCGAAACATAATTAGGTCCTCTCGTTACTTTTTTGGACAGTATACACCATTTAGCGGCCGAGTTTCAAGAATATAAATAAATTGGTTGATTTTCCTATTTTGTTGTGATAGACTACACAGGTGACAAGACAGATGTATAATAAAAACTTTACAGAAGAGAGGCGACAATATGAATTATTTAAAAAAGTTAGCAAATCATATTTTTATTGAAGGTTTAACAGGAATGGCTCATGGTTTGTTTGCAACACTCATTATTGGAACTATTATTCAACAAATTGGCACATTGGTTGGCGGAGATGTTGGAGACCTGATATTTATGGCAGGAAAAGTTGCGGCAGCTCTTACCGGTGCAGGAATTGGTGTTGGTGTGGCATACCGTTTTAAAGAAAGTCCAATGGTTGTGTTATCGGCGGCGACAGCAGGTATGATTGGTGCGTTTGCAAGCAAAATTTTAGCAGGATCGGTTTTGGTAGACGGAGCCATGGTATTTGCGGGTCCGGGGGAGCCGTTGGGGGCCTTTTTGGCAGCCTATGTTGGAATTGAAGTGGGGCATTTAATAGCCGGTAAGACAAAAGTAGATATTATTGTGACTCCGCTCGTCACGATTGGAGCAGGGGCTGTTGTAGGATTGATTCTAGGACCTCCGATCTCAAAATTTATGCAAATGTTGGGACAGATGATCAACTGGGGAACTGAGCAGCAACCATTTTTAATGGGTATCGTGGTTTCTGTTTTGATGGGTATGATTTTGACTTTGCCGATTAGTTCTGCCGCACTTGGAGTGATTTTGAATTTGTCCGGATTGGCAGCAGGTGCAGCAACAGTTGGGTGTTGTTGCAATATGGTAGGTTTTGCAGTGGCAAGTTATCGTGAAAATAAAGTGGGTGGCCTTCTTGCGCAGGGAGTAGGAACTTCTATGCTACAAGTGCCTAATATCGTGAAAAAGCCAATTATCTGGCTTCCGGCAATTTTATCCAGTGCAATTTTGGGTCCGGTGGGAACAATGGTTTTTAGAATGACTAATAATGCAACCGGTTCTGGAATGGGTACAGCAGGTTTGGTAGGACAGATTATGACGTGGCAGACGATGGTAGGACCGGAAACAGCACAAGTTGTTTTTATCAAGATTTTATTGATTCAGATTATTTTGCCTGCCATTGTAACACTTTTGATTTCTGAATTTATGCGTAAGAAGCAATGGATTAAGTACGGAGATATGAAATTAGATTTATAAAATTTCCGTGAAAACTATGACAGTGTTTCTTTCCTATGGTATAATGAATAAGTAGTTCATAGAGATAGGGGAGAGCATTGTATGTTAGATGCAATAAAAAATTATGAGGACGTGGATAGTTGGAAGACAATTATGTTTCTTTACAATGCCGCACTCAAAGAAGTAGAAACAAAATTAGAAATTTTAAATGATGAATTTCAACATGTACATCAGTATAATCCAATAGAGCACATTAAGACACGAATCAAGACACCGGAAAGTATCGTTAAAAAATTGAAACGATATGGTTATGAAACATCCGTTGAGAATATGATTAAGTATATCAATGATATAGCAGGTGTACGATTAATATGTTCTTTTACATCCGATATTTATCGGCTTGCAGCTATGATTGGTAATCAAAGCGACTTGAAGGTAGTTTCGATTAAAGATTATATCAAAAATCCCAAAGAAAGTGGCTATAAAAGTTTTCACATGGTGCTTTCAGTTCCGGTTTTTCTTTCTGATAGTGTTGTCGAAACAAAAGTGGAGATTCAGATTCGGACCATAGCAATGGATTTTTGGGCTACTTTAGAGCATAAGATTTACTATAAATTTGAAGGTAATGCACCTTCCTATATCAGTCATGAATTACGGGAATGTGCGGATATGATTGCAGAATTGGATGATAAAATGTTGTCGCTAAATGAAGCAATCCAGGAGTGTTTAGAGACAAAAGAAGAATGATTGGAATAAAGGCTACTGTATTCGAATATGCAGTAGCCTTCATTTTTTAATCCTGTAAGCATTTTTAATCATTTGCTTCTACAAATACATCTTTTCCGAGAAAACATATGGGGCATACCCAATCATCCGGCAAGTCTTCAAATGGAGTTCCTGGTTTGATGCCGTTATCCGGGTCACCTAAAGCAGGGTCGTAGATATAGCCACAAGGTTCACATACAAATTGCTTCATAGGACATCTCCTTTCTGTAGTGTTATCTGGTATTATCTGCAAAAGCAGGAAAGATATTCATCTAACATTGAATGAAATATGGAAGAATGCTATAATTTGGATAAGAAAAAGAACACAAACGGGAGGAAATGAAATGATTAAAAATGAGCCCAAAATTAAGAATCCACTAATTGTTGCAATCCGAGAACAATTGGAACATAGGGCCCTTTGGATGTATCTGCTTTGCGACGAAGCAAAGAAAAAAGGGTTGGATTCAAAGGATTATGCACCGGATGCAATCAAGCGTTGCGGATTATATCAAGGAGCAAATCTTCGAAAGAAAGCCGGTGGGGGAAGTTCTCTTAAAGGGTTAAAGAAGACATTGTTTGGAAAAGCTGCACAATGGGTTTTTGAGATGGATATCAAGCAATGTACAGACGATAATCTGGATATTGATTTTCATTATTGTCCATTGGTAAAAGCATGGCAGAAACAAGGGTGTACAGATGAGGAAATCAAGATTCTCTGTGACCATGCAATGTGCGGAGACAGAGGCATTGCAGAAAGTTTCGGATGCGAATTAGATTTGCCTGCCACGATTGCGAATGGAGATGATGTTTGCAAAATTCGTTTTGTGAGAAGAAAAAAATAGGGGAATTATCATGAAACAGTATAAGAAAGAAATAATTCTGTTTGTTTTACAATTATATATGTTTTATATATTTCCGCTGTTTGCAGGTCCGACAGATGCAATGGGTATGGTGCTTTTAATTCTAATGGCAACTGTTTTATTGGCATTTCTGGTAGGTGTGCTTTCGGATAAAAAGATAAAATATCTTTATCCATTTGTGATTGCCATAGTATTTATACCGAGTGTTTTTATCTATTACAATTCTTCGGCACTTGTACATGCTGTGTGGTATCTGGTAGTAGCATTGCCGGCGTTACTTTTGGGAGTGATATGTCGTCTGATTTATAAAAAATGCAAAATATTCTTTTCGTAGAAAAACATACATATATTTATATGAATAAATATGTGGAGCAATTGTATGAAAGAAAAGCTCAAACAAAAAATAAAGATGTGGGCAATATGCGGAGTACTGATTTTGACTGCATGCGTGGGAGTTTCTAAAGTAGTTACGGTGACAAATACCGTAAACGGGAAGGAACTCCCTATTTATTCTGTGGAAACGGAGGAAAAGAAGGTGGCACTGAGTTTTGATGCGGCGTGGGGGAATGAAGATACGCAGCAAATACTCGATATCTTAAAAGAGCATGATATCCACGTTACTTTCTTTATGACCGGTGAATGGGTAGAAAACTTTCCGGAAGACGTAAAGAAGATTCAAGCAGCAGGACATGATTTGGCGAACCATAGTGAGAACCATAAAAATATGAGTCAGTTAAATGACGATGATTGTCAACAGGAATTACTGAAAGTCCACGAAAAGGTGAAAAAATTAACCGGTACGGATATGGAATTGTTTCGTCCGCCATATGGTGATTATGACAATGAAGTAATTCGGAATGCTGCTTCTTGCGGGTATTATACGATACAATGGGACGTAGATAGTTTGGACTGGAAGGACTACGGAGTGGATAGTATAATTAAAACAGTAACTGAACATAAAAACTTGCGAAACGGATCTATCATATTAATGCATAACGGAGCAAAATATACTGCGGAGGCATTGCCGAAAGTGATAGAATGTTTAAAAGAAAAAGGATATGAGATTGTTCCGATTTCACAGTTGATTTATAAAGAAAGCTATCATTTGGATGTGACAGGAAGGCAGATCAAGGATTAAAAATGAATTAATTTTTGTTTGCGGATAGCAAAAGAATATATGATGTGCTAAAATGGTAAAAAAAATTAAGGTGGAGTAACGAAGAGATGAAGTTCACAAAAATGCAAGGTCTTGGGAATGATTATGTATATGTTAATTGTTTTGAAGAAAAGATAGAAAATCCAAGTGAGATTGCCATCAAAGTGAGTAACCGAAATTTTGGTGTGGGTTCCGATGGATTGATTATGATTAATCCTTCTAAAGCGGCTGATTTTGAAATGGAAATGTATAATGCAGATGGTTCCCGCAGTGAGATGTGTGGGAACGGAATTCGCTGTGTTGGGAAATATGTGTATGATTATGGTTTGACAGATAAAACGAGTATTACGGTGGAAACATTAGCCGGGATCAAATATCTGGATTTCACTATTGAAGATGGCAAGGTGAAGCAGGTAAGAGTAGATATGGGTAGTCCGGAATTGCTTCCGGAGAATGTTCCAGTTATCGCAGACGGGGAATCCGCAATCGACACACCGATTCTTGTAGATGGGACGGAGTATCATATGACGTGTGTTTCCATGGGAAATCCGCATAGCGTTGTTTTTGTGGAAGATGTGCAGGGATTCGATTTGGAAACCGTCGGACCGAAATTTGAGCATCATGAACGTTTTCCAAGACGTGTAAATGCTGAATTTGTGAAGATTCTTGATCGGAATACGGTCGAAATGCGTGTTTGGGAGCGCGGTTCGGGTGAAACACTTGCTTGCGGAACAGGCGCTTGTGCAGTTGCAGTTGCGAGCATTTTGAATGGATTTACTGAAGATAAAGTGAGAGTGAAATTGCTTGGTGGTGATTTGCAGATTGAATGGGATAGAGAAACCAACAAGGTGTATATGACCGGACCGGCCGAAATTTCATTTGAAGGAGATATTCAATTATAGTAAATAAAAAGGACTCTAAACGTAGAGTCCTTTCATTATGCTTTTCGGCCGATTATCTGTTGTTGATGATTTTTGTCAATTCAACAGGATCAACAATTTTACCATCTTTATAAACGCGCATGTTACCAGAAGCAATTTCGTCGATTAAGATTACTTCGTCATTGTTGTAACCAAATTCAAATTTGATATCCCACAAGTCAAGACCAAGTTCTTTCAAATCATCAGCAATGATTTTTGTGATTTTAAGAGTTTGTTCTTTCATGCTTTCGAACATTTTCGGTGACATTACACCCAATGCAGCGAGACCTTCACCTGTTACAAGAGGATCGCCCAAAGCATCATTCTTAAATGTACATTCTACATATCCACCCTCTAAAACTGTTCCGTCAGCAATATACTCACCATATCTGCGGATGAAACTTCCAGTTGCAACAAGACGGCAGATTACTTCAAGTCCATGTCCAAATACAGTTCCTGGAAGAACCTCCATTGTGGCATCCTCCAAGTTTGCACTTACATAGTGTGTTTTGATACCAGCAGCTTTTAATAATTCAAAATAGTAAATAGATGTTTCGAGATTTGCTTTTCCGATTCCTTCGATTGTCAAACCAACAGAGTTTTCACCTGGATCAAAAACACCGTCTTTACCTGTACAGTCATCTTTAAATTTTAACATTACGTTACCGTTGTCAAGTTTGTATACGTCTTTTGTTTTACCTACATAGAGTTTTTCCATTTTCGATTGCCCTTTCTATTTGTAAATTAGTAAGTGAAAAGATAAAAATATCTTACTTTATTTTTTTATCACAAAACGTTTGTTTTTACAATATTTTTTTCTAAAAAACTGGTTGATTTTTCGGGAAATACTGTTATAATGTAATTTGTTCGACAATTGATAATGCGGAATGGTGTAATGGTAGCACAGCAGACTCTGACTCTGTTAGTAGGGGTTCGAATCCCTTTTCCGTAGTTTTATATGGCGGAGTGTGGCTCAGCTTGGTAGAGCGCTACGTTCGGGACGTAGAGGTCGCAGGTTCGAATCCTGTCACTCCGATTTAGAGTGCTGGAGTCCTTATTATAAGGGCGCTGGTGCTTTTTGTTTTATGAACCTTTTCATCAGTTTCGGAGGAAAGTTATGGAAACCCGTTGGCTCTATACCACTAGTGAAAATTTTATAACGTTGCGTGAAACATCTAAAGACACCTGCATCATTCCGATGGGGTGCGTGGAAAAACATGGAATGCATTTGCCGGTTGGTACCGATATATTGCAGGCAAGTCACATCGCATGGATAGCATCACAATTAGAAACTGTATGTGTGTTCCCGGATTTTACATTTGGAGATTTGGGGGAAAATACACGAAGAACTCCGATTGGAAGTATTTCCATCTCATTAGAAACACAAATGCGTTTGCTGGAAGAACTCTGTGAGCAAATTGCAAAAAATGGATTTAAAAAGATAATGATATATAATGGTCATGGTGGAAATGTTTCTTGGATTTCAGCTTTTTTACGCAAATTGGAGAACAAGCCACACGATTATGTGTTAGTCAATGTAAATATTAAATGCGGGATTATGGAACGAATGGCAAGGGAACTCTTGCAGCAAGGAACCGGTACGTTTGCAGAACTAACGTCAGAAGATGAAAAATTTATTTTAGCATGTGGCGAGAAGAAACTAAAAGATGGTCATAGTGGGTATAGCGAAACTGCATATATGCTGGGTGCGAATCCAGAGAGCGTACATATGGAAAGATTAGGCATTGTTAGCGGAAAAAGCCGAAATTTAACCGGAATTTACAAGGCGGCGGGTATTCAGATACGCGATTATGGATGGGAAATCAATTTTCCGGATTGGATA
>CAMFVG010000025.1 GCA_945992055.1 uncultured Clostridia bacterium
ATGTGGGAGTTCCATATAGCAATATTGTAGTTCGTGCAATTTTGCCGGCAGTTCTTTATTTTGCAGGAATTTTTATCGCGGTGCATTTGGAAGCGAAAAAAGAGGGCTTGCGTGGATTGCGACGGGATGAGTTGCCAAAGATATTGCCATTGTTGAAAAAGATTTATCTATTAATTCCGTTGATACTTTTGATTTATTTGGTTGGAACCAGTCAACGTTCCATTCAGTATGCGGCGGCAATTGCTATTGTAGCAGCGATTGTAGTTAGTTTCTTTAATAAAGAAGACCGTATTACACCGAAGCGGATTTTTGAGGCACTTGCAGCAGGAGGTCAGGGAATGATTACCGTTGCTGCAGCATGTGGTGTAGCAGGTATTATTGCAGGAACGATTACCATGACAGGACTTGCGAACGCAATGATTAATGGAATCGTAGCGTTAGCAGGAAATCAAGTAATTATTGCACTGTTCCTGACGATGCTTTGCTGTATTGTACTTGGTATGGGTGTTCCGACAACAGCTAATTATTGTATTATGGCAGCAACTTGTGCTCCGATTTTGATTCGTATGGGTGTTCCGCCACTTGCGGCTCACTTCTTTGTATTCTATTTCGGTATCGTTGCGGACTTGACACCTCCGGTAGCTCTTGCGGCATATGCTGGTGCGGCGATTGCGCAGGCGAACCCAATGAAGACAGCTTTTACGGCTACAAAACTAGCAATTGGAGCGTTCATTGTTCCTTATGTATTCGCATTGAATCCGGCGATGTTATTTATTGATACTACAGTAGTAGAAGTCGTTCTTATCTGTATCACTTCATTTGTTGGAATTTTTGCAGTATCAGCTGCTTTGGAGGGATATTTCCTACATCATATGAGATGGTATGAGAGAATTGTGTGTGTAGTAGGTGGATTGCTACTCATTTATCCGGGAACAGTTACAGATATCGTAGGTGTGGTTTTGGTAGGAATTATTTTGTTTGTGCAGATTGCCACAAGAAAAAAAGCAATTCAATAATTTCAAGGAATAAAAAATGAGATATCCGTGTTGGATATCTCATTTTTGTTTTCCCTTTTATTTCATAATGTAATTTAAAAATTTCAAAGCATATTCCTGATTTGCTCCGGTATATATCACTGCGTAGCATAAATCGGATGCTTTTTTATTGTATAGTTTCTGTACCTTTTCTGATTCCGTCAGGTCAACCATTACCGGAATGGGTTGTTTCATTTCTTCCGGTTTTCTACAATCCGGGAAAGTCATTGCAGATAATTCTTCTAGACTAACATCCGGATTTGCACGCTTTTCTACAAGCTCTCCGTCGACATAGAGAAAATATGGTTTGTATTGTTCCATTTGCTCTTTGGTCAAAACCGTAGATAAATCAGTAAATGATTCGTCATAAGCGTAGGTGAGCAGAAGTTCCGGAGTTGCCACCAAAAAGTCTAAGGCTCCGGCTGACATTTGAGTAAATAACATTTGATGCATCTCATATGCTTCTGTGCCTTCGCTGTTTAGGATACTCAAGTTACTAACAAAGGATGTTTCGTAATCAGAGGTATCCATCTTTTCTGCTTTCAAGAAAGCATCACCAAGTTCATTTGGGTCATCATCCATGTTATAAATACTCATGTTCACAAAGGTACCATTGAGAATCCCTGTGGGTTTCGTGCAAGCGTTGTAAATAATCATACCAATAATCAATAGAACTATAAGCAGAATAAAGATGCGTAATCCGTAATAATCCTGAATGTATTTTATCTTTTCTTTTGTAGTAGCCTGTTTAAAATAAGCTTTTCGTTCTTTTTTGATTTCGTCACGAATGCCCATCCTTTAATCCTCCTTTTGCATAAGATATTCGAGGAAATTGACGACTTTTTCACGGCTTGGTGTTCCGTCGACAATTGCAAAAATAAGTGGTTCGCTGTCTTCTGCATAAAAACCTGCTAATTTTTCACATGTACTCAAATCAATCATAACCGGAATTGGACTTTTCATTGTTTCTGGGTTTTTGCAGTCTGGCAACTTGACGGAAGAAGTATCTTTTTTTGTTTCATAAGCTTCGTCCAATTGTGCAACTACATCTTGGTCTATATAAAGGAAATATGGTTCATATAGGGCAAGCTCTTCCTTTGTCATAACAGAACGAAGGTCAGTAAAGACTGTTTCCGTGCTAGTAGTAGTGTTATAAACCAAATCTGTCATTACAGAAGAAGGACCTACTACGAAATCTAAAAGTTCGGAGTGTTTGTTCGTCATGATTTCTTTGACACACTCAATCGTCGCATCGGCATCCTCTTTACTTCCCGGTTTACAGGTTAAATCATCGTTTAAAATAAATTTGCCATCTTTCGACTCGTATTGATAGGATTGTACAAAATCAGCGGTAAGCTGTTCTGATACGGAATCCTTATTATCATCATCTGCGTTCAATACCATTCCACTTAAAAGAACAATCGGAGAAGTAGCTTCCTTGTATATGAAAGAACCGAAAAGTGCGATACCCAGTGCTATAATAATCAGATGTATTTTATGGTGTTTTAGAAATAAACGAAGTTTTTCATCCATGAACTAAATCCTCCTTGTTGTCTAGAATAGATATATCATAAAGTCAAGAAAAATACAAATAAAAAAAGTGTAAAATATTGTAATCTAAAGGCGAAACTGATAGAGTAAATGTAATGTTTAAAAGGATGAAGGGGAAAAGAATGAAACGTTTTTTGTTATGGTGTAAAAAAGAAATTGTATTATGTGTTGCAATACTGCTGGCAATTGCGTCTTCTTTTATTGTGCAACCGGATAACCAATATGTTGCCTATATTGATTTTCGCACCTTGGCCATCTTGTTTTGCTTAATGACTGTTATGGCAGGGATGCAAAAACTTGGCTTTTTTGATTATATAGCAAGGATGTTGTTACAGAGAGTGAAGGATATAAGGGGACTTGTATTTATTTTGGTTATGTTGTGCTTTTTTTCGAGCATGCTTATTACAAATGATGTGGCGCTGATTACGTTTGTTCCATTTACGTTCATTGTTTTAAAAATGGTGCTTGGGAATGAGACAGAAAAACGAGTGGTACCGGTTGTGGTGATGCAAACGATTGCCGCAAATCTGGGAAGTATGTTGACACCGATTGGGAATCCGCAAAATTTATATTTGTATGGCAAGAGTGCCATGTCGTTTTTACAGTTTCTTCTTTTGATGCTTCCGTATACGGTGGTTTCTTTTGTGATGCTTGGAGTTTGGTGCATGTTATTCCCATACAAAGGAGAGAAAGAGATTACGGTATCTTTGGAGCAAGAAGGTGAAATTTCCAGCCATATCAAGGAATTGCTAATCTATGGTTTGTTGTTCGTTATATGCGTGCTTACAGTTACGCATTTGCTTCCGTGGAATGTGATGTTGTTGACAGTGCTTTTGACCGTTTTTCTTTTAGATAAAAAGGTGTTTGCAAAAGTAGATTATGCATTGCTCTTTACCTTTATTGGGTTCTTTGTTTTTGTTGGAAATATGGGCAGAGTTCCGGC
>CAMFVG010000026.1 GCA_945992055.1 uncultured Clostridia bacterium
GATAGTATCCTACACACATAATCCATGTGGAGACAGTAGTATTGATGACGAGAACCGACGCCGGAAAGGGCTGAAATGTACTGAAATAAAGGGATTCCGAGGGTCGCCCCCAAAAACCGGCGGCAGCCCGGAATCCCTTTCAAACTTTTTTATCATCTATCCTGCACACCGAAAATGCCGAAGTGCGAGGCTACAGGTTAGATAATTGCGTGGCGAGGCTATAGGTTAGACGTTTGATCAGTTTTCGTTTTTCGTTTCGAGAAGATTCTTTAGTTTGCTTTTTAAGATTTCAAGGTTTTTCTTTTTCAATTCGCACTCCCAAATACGGATTACGGTCCACCCACGTTGCTCAAATAGATTAGTGACTTCTTTATCCCTCTGAATGTTTCTACTTATTTTAGCATCCCAATAATCTTTATTGTCACTTGGTCGAAGATTCCTGCAGTCATGGCCGTGCCAAAAGCAGCCATCAACAAATACAGCTATTTTTTTGCTTAGAAATACAAAGTCCGGTTTTCCTATAACCTTATAGTTTCGCCGCCACCCCTTTATACCGTTAGCATGGAAAAACCGAATCAGTTTTAACTCAGTGCTCTTGTTATTTTTAGAAGATACCTTGCTCATTATAAGTGAACGCTCTTCCTTGCTGTATATATCCGACATTTGAATGATCTTCTTTCTCTGATTATTTGAAAACCTCTTGACAATTATAGCGCAGTGCGCTATAATTGTCAATGATCATATGTATCAACATGAATCGCAATTTATCAGGTCACGATTCATTATATTCTATCCGTTTTACCGGGCGGGAAGGTGCAAAATGATAGCAATCGAAAAGAAATACTTGGAAGGTTATACCTTCATTGATCTGTTCGCCGGGTTAGGAGGGTTTCGAATTGCCCTTGAATCATTAGGAGCGAAGTGTGTTTACTCAAACGAATGGGATGAGCCTGTACAGCAGGTATATCAGAGGAACTTTGGTGATCTTCCTGAAGGAGATATTACAAAAGTCGACGAAAACACGATCCCTGATCATGATATTCTTTGCGCGGGGTTTCCTTGTCAAGCATTTTCTATAAGTGGAAAACAAAGAGGATTTGAAGATAGCCGAGGAACTCTTTTCTTTGATGTCGCAAGAATTGTTAAGGCAAAAATGCCCAAAATCGTATTTATGGAGAATGTCAAGAATTTTGCAACACACGATAATGGGAGAACCCTACAAGTCGTAAAGGCAACAATGGAAGAACTTGGCTATGTTTTTAATCAAAAAGTACTTAATTCTGTCGAATATGGAGTTCCTCAAAAACGAGAACGTATTTATATGGTTTGTTTTAGGAATGACCTAAAGATAGACGATTTTTCGTATCCTAAGCCCTTCCCACTTACCAAACATGTTGAAGACTTTCTCCTCGATGATGAATCATTGGTAGAGCATCTTTATGTGAATAGACCAGACACTTATTATAATGGAGAGGCAGACGATAAATATAGCGATTCTTCGATTAGGTTAGGCATCGTCAATAAAGGTGGACAGGGCGAGAGAATCTATAGCACAAAAGGTATTGCGATTACTCTTTCCGCTTATGGTGGTGGTGTTTTTGCCAAAACCGGAGGTTATTTAGTTAACGGACGTCCAAGAAAACTCCATCCGAGAGAATGTGCTCGTATAATGGGATATCCAGACAGCTACATTATTTGCGAAAGTGCTAACCAAGCATATAAGCAGTTTGGTAATTCAGTGGTTATTGATGTGTTGCAGTATATTGCTATCGAAATTGGCAAGAAGATGGAGGAAAAGACACATGAATGAAGTAGAATTCCGAAATTGGCTTTTAAAGAACGGCACAAATAAAAAAGTGCAGGGAGACTGCGTTGCAAGATTGAAGCGAGTTGAAAGCGAACTCGGTCACTGCGATCTTGATGAAGAATACCGCCGTGACCGATGCCAGTTCTTGCTTGACGCTTTTTTAAACATGGGAAATAATGAAAACATGAAGAAATACCCCCATGCAAAATTCCCCATTGGTAAATACTATATGAGCACCTATCGACACTCTATCAAAAAATATGTCGAATTCTGTGATGAAGCTATTGCTGTAAAGCAGAAATAAACTCAGAGTCAGATAATCCCGGCGTATGTTCCTTTTTCACGATTGAGAATATAACGTTTGCATTGTATGTATTTGACGATTTGCGAATCTCATATTCTTGGCCACGAAGGGAAAACATATACTCATAGGCATTCAGTATAAAACGCTGATCATGAAGGTATTTTGAAGAACTGACAAACAGTTTATCTCCTTCAGTTCTTGTTTTGACAACACTATAATTGTGTTTTGATATATAATCAGAAACAATTTCTATGCGGCTCTTACCTACACTGCTTGAGCCGCTTCTTTTTATTCTATATTTTGCAGCTATATCAAAATACCTTTGAAATTGTTCTATCGGTAGTATCGTGAAGCCGTTTGTAATAAAGAAACGTGCACCTTTCGATTTATACGTATCAATAACCCATTTAGAGAACACTTCATCTCGGTCGGGCATATCAATATCCTTTCCCGCCGTTCCTGCTTCGCGATATTCATCAAAAGAATAATTCATGTATTCCATTATTCTTGTTGCATATGCATTAAGCCTATTTGCGTTTTGCCGGCTGTATTCGAAAGTGGACGTCTCAATGTTAGGAAGCAATACAAACTGTCCGCATTGTGCGGGAGAATGCTTTGCATCTATGTAAAACGTTGCCCCAGTCTTGGTTTTGACCAAAATGTCAGGAACAGTTGAATCTGCACCGCCCTGATGAATAAACTTTGCGTATGCTCCAAAACGCTTATTTAAATATTCAGTACATTCAATTTCAAAATCTTCCCAAGTAGCCATTATAGATTCTCCTGTTCTTTAAAAAAAGTTATTATTGATTTCCCAAGTGCAGCTATAACATTCACTGTCATAGCATTTCCCGCTTGCATAAGAAGGTGTCGGTTATCAACCACCCCTTTGACTTTATCGGCGTATTCTTTTGGAAAGCCCTGAAGAAGGAGAGCTTCATATCCCGACAAACTATGTAACTGATGATTTTTGGTATAATAAATTCCATCACGCTGTGCTCTTAACGTTGGCACTTTTCCGCGATAAATCCGCATATCATTCATTCTTGTATCTAAAATCAAAAGTTCCTCATCGAGAAATTGCTCATATGAGTAATGACGGTTGATATTTGTGGGGTTAACTAAATACCTCATAAAATATCCCA
>CAMFVG010000027.1 GCA_945992055.1 uncultured Clostridia bacterium
CCTCTGGTGTAAACCCGTTCATAAGTCGAATTATCGAGAATTATGAAGAATTATAAAGGGTTATTTAATCGATGGGCTTCATTGTCGGGAACAACAACACGTCTCTAATCGCCGCACTATCTGTAAGGAGCATACACATACGGTCGACACCAAATCCGATACCACCTGTCGGAGGCATACCGATTTCCAACGCATTAAGGAAATCTTCATCTGTTGTATTAGCCTCTTCATCTCCTGCTGCCAAAAGCGCTTCCTGTGCTTTGAAACGTTCTCTCTGGTCAATCGGGTCATTGAGCTCTGAATAAGCATTTGCCATTTCCCAACCATTCATAAAGAATTCGAAACGTTCTGTATATTCTGGATTCTCCGGTTTCTTCTTTGTAAGCGGAGAGATCTCAATTGGATGATCCATTACAAAAGTAGGTTGAATCAAGTGCTCTTCAGCATACTCTTCAAAGAACAATGCCAAGATATCACCTTTTCCGTGGCGTTCTTCGAATTCCACGTGTTTTTCCTTCGCAATTGCTCTCGCTTCTTCCAATGTATGGATTTCATTCCAATCTACACCTGCATACTTCTTAACAGCATCTACCATGGTAATTCTTTCAAATGGCTTTCCAAGATCCATTTCCACGCCGTTATATACAATCTTTGTTGTTCCAAGTACTTCTTGAGCGACATGACGGTAAAGATTCTCTGTTAAGTCCATCATACCATTATAATCTGTATATGCTTGATATAATTCCATTAATGTAAATTCCGGATTGTGTCTTGTATCAAGACCTTCATTACGGAACACTCGTCCGATTTCATAAACGCGTTCCATACCACCGACAATCAATCTTTTTAAGTACAATTCAAGAGAGATACGAAGTTTGAAATCTTCATCTAATGCATTGAAATGTGTTTCAAACGGTCTTGCTGCCGCACCACCTGCATTTGCAACAAGCATTGGTGTTTCCACTTCAAGGAATCCTTGTCCATCTAAATATCTTCTGATAGCACTTAAGATTCTAGAACGCTTGATAAAGGTATCCTTTACTTCCGGATTCATAATTAAGTCTACGTATCTTTGACGATAACGCAAATCTGTATTGGTCAATCCATGATACTTTTCAGGCAAAATCTGAAGGCTCTTTGATAACAAAGTCACCTCTTCTGCATGGATGGAAATCTCTCCCATTTTTGTGCGGAATACATCGCCTTTAATACCTACGATATCACCGATATCCATCTTCTTAAATGCTTTGTATTCTTCTTCCCCAATATTATCTCTGGCAACGTATGACTGGATGGTTCCTTCCAAATCTTGAACATGACAGAAAGAAGCTTTTCCCATAACACGCTTTGACATAATACGTCCTGCAATTGAAACTTTCTTTCCTTCCATCTCCTCAAAGTTGTCCTTGATAGATTGGCTATGTGCATCGGCATCATATTTGGTAATCACAAATGGGTCTTGTCCATTTACCTGTAATTCAGCTAATTTCTCGCGACGTACTTTTCTTAATTGGTTAATATCTTGTTCCTGTACCTGTACATTATTTTGTTCAGCCACGTTCGTTCCTCCTCATCTATTGTAACTAAATACTTCTGTCAATCTTTAACACATTGTAAGTCATTACTCCAACTTGTGTCTCAACTTCCACTACATCTCCTACGCCTTTACCAAGCAATGCTGCTCCAAGTGGTGATTCGTTTGAAATTTTTCCTGACAGGCTGTTTGCTTCTGTTGAGCCTACAATCTTGTATGTTACTTCTTCTTCAAACTCTTCATCGTACAAAACAACTGCGCAACCGATATTGATTTTGTCAAGGTCTACTTCATCTTCCACAATCACTTCGGCATTCTTCAAAATCTTTTCAATTTCTTCAATACGTGCCTCAATATCGCGTTGTTCATCTTTTGCAGCATCATACTCTGCATTTTCTGACAAATCGCCCTGCTCTCTTGCCTCTTTGATTTTTTGAGCCACCTCTTTACGTTTTACTACCTTCAGGTTCTCCAATTCATTCTCCAATGCTTTCAAACCTGCATACGTAAGAATCGTCTTTTTTACTGTCATTTTCGTATTTCCTTTCTGACATGTTTTTTCTTGTATATTTGTCTCGATTCTCTCGATAAGTCATTCTATTCTCGCAATTTCAACATTATACACGTAAGGGTAATCTATGTCAAGAAAATTTTCTATGTTTCCCAGTCAAATGGACAGCCTTTCATTTACCAAGCATTCTAGCTCTTCATAAGACTCGACAGCGTTGATTTCCCCTCGCAATTTTGCAGAATTTGGAAGCCCTGTGGTATACCAAGAAACGTGTTTTCGCATTTCCCGGATCCCAAGGTATTCCCCTTTATACTGAATTTGAAGACGCGCATGACGAAGCATCATCTTTTTCAGTTCTTCATTGCTTGGACGCTCCGGCATCACACCGGTTTTTTCATACTCCAACAGTTCTGAAAAGATCCATGGATTTCCCTGTGCACCACGCCCAATCATAACGCCATCACACCCGGTTTGCTCCATCATGGCAATAGCGCTTTCTCCTGATACCACATCTCCATTCCCAATTACCGGGATGTTCACCGCCTCTTTTACCTGGCGAATAATCTCCCAGTCGGATTTTCCGGAATAGTATTGCTCTCTAGTTCTTCCGTGTACTGCAACTGCTGCCGCACCGGCATCTTCGATAATCTTTGCAATTTCCACTGCATTTATACTTGTTTCATCAAAACCTTTTCGGATTTTTACAGTAACCGGTTTCTGAATGGCCTTCACCGTTTTCCGAACAATTTCATGCACCAATTTCGGTTGGTTCATAAGAGCTGAACCTTCCCCATTTCTGACAATCTTCGGAACAGGACATCCCATATTGATGTCTAAAATAGCAAACGGTAACTCCTCAATCTGTTTTGCAATCTCACTGATAACATCCGGATCAGAGCCAAAAAGTTGCAAGGATACCGGCGCTTCTTCCGGATGAATTGTAAGGAGCGCTTTTGTGTTTTTATTATTGTATTGAATCGCTTTTGCACTTACCATCTCCATACACAAAAGCCCCGCACCCTGCTCTTTGCAAAGCAAGCGAAATGGCAGGTCTGTTACGCCTGCCATGGGTGCTAAAATGTAAGGATTTGCAAGTTCAACATTTCCTATTTTTAATTTTCTCATTCTAGTTCTCTGCCTTCTTTTTGCACTTTTCGTAAATCATACGAAGTCCGTCCAGAGTAAGCATCGGATCGTAAATATCGATTGCATCGGTTTCAGGCACAATAATATTGCCCAATCCGCCGGTTGCAACTACCTTCGCATCTTCGTATCCTGCCGCTTTTATTTTTTGAATAATATACTCTGTCTGTCCAATATAACCAAATACCAATCCCCCCTGCATACTGGATACCGTTTCCTTCGCAATGATAGATGACGGTTTACGAATTTCTATCTCCGGTAGCATTGCTGCTCCGCCCCAGAGGGCTCTCGCAGAGGTACGAATTCCCGGGGAAATCACACCGCCTTCAAACACTCCATCTGCAGTCACGATATCGTATGTAGTTGCTGTCCCAAAATCAACTACTATAACCGGTCCTCCATATTTTTCATATGCAGCCACAGCATCCACAACACGATCCGGTCCGATGTCTTTCGGGTGCTCCGTATTAATTTTCAGTCCCATATCCAACGTCGTCGGTATAATCGGTTTAACATGAAAATATTTAATAATAGCACTACCCAAAGAGTGCATAATATCCGGCACTACAGAGGATATGATGACATCTGTAATATCTTTAATATCAAAATTTCTATGCTCCAACAAATCACAGAGCTGAATGCCATACTCGTCAGATGTTCTCGGTTGCTTTGTTGTGGCACGGAAAGTCGCCTTTACCTGCTCACCATCAAACACACCCAAGGTAATGTGGGTATTCCCAACATCAATTACCAGTAACATTATACTTCCTCCCCTAAAAAGAATACTTTATAGTAAAGTTGCAGTGCTTCTAATAACTCTTCTTTCGTTTTCTGAAGCTCTTTAATCTTCAAATGACTTCCTATTTCGTCAAAGAAGAAATCATTCTCCTCATGTGTAACTTCAAAACAAAGTTCTCCGTTTTCTTCAAATACAAGCGTCAATATGCCTCCGACATCTTCAGTATATAACACGCACATGATTTTTAATTCATCTTTGATACTCTCCGGCAATGCTTCAAAATCCGGATTTAAATAAAATTTTCTCTCATATGCATTTGCACCACATAACACAACTTTTTCTTCGTACATAGTTCCTCCTAAACGTATCCGTAAACTCCTCGTACAGATACCTCTCCGGCATAGACCGCCTTTTCTTCTCCCTGTGCCGTTCTTACGATCAATTCTCCGTTTCTATTAATCCCAACGGCTTGTGCACGGTATTCCCTATCTGGCTCTAACACGCACACTTCTGCACCGGCATTTATTAGCATTTCATTATAAGCCTCCTGCAAAAAGGACAAATCCTCCGTTTCCACAAAGCAGGCATACTCCAACGCAAAAACATTGAGAATATCTTCCAACAACAATCGTCTATCTATTGTTTTTCCTGTTTCCAAATACAATGATGTGGCTTTTCCACAAAGTTCCTCTGGAAAATGTTGCGTATTCACATTGATGCCAACTCCAGCCACAACATAATCCACATCGCGCCCATCGAGATGCATCTCCGTGAGAATGCCGCAAACCTTTTTCCCCGAAAGGACAAGGTCATTCGGCCATTTAATCTGCACATTTGCAATTCCCCATGTTTGCATTACTTTTGCAACGCTATATGCAAGCACCAAAGTAAGCATAGGCGCCTTCTCAGGTTCCACTTTCGGTCGCAAAAGAATCGACATATAGATATTTCCATCTGCAGGAGATTCCCAACTACGACCTCTGCGCCCCTTTCCCGCAGTTTGCTCCTCGGCAACTACAACAGTTCCGTGGGGTGCACCTTTTGAGGCTAATCTGCAAATCTCTGTATTTGTAGAATCTATTTTCTTATAATATACAATCCCTTTATTCTCCAAGCGTAGCCACCATCACCGCTTTAATTGTATGCAAACGATTCTCTGCTTCGTCAAATACCACATCCGCATATTTCTCAAAGACTTCTTCCGTTACTTCATTTCCTTTTACTGCCGGTAAGCAATGCATGAAAATCGTTCCCTCTTTTTCGGTCTTATCCATCAATGCCTGATTGATCTGATATGGATGCAAAAGAGCAACTCTCTCTACTGTCTTATCTTCTTCCCCCATAGAACACCACACATCTGTGTATAACACATCTGCGCCCTTTACAGCCTCTACAGAGTCTGTTACGACTACATTTGCCCCTGACTCTTTACCATACCCTTTACACAATTCTACCAATCCGCTCTCCGGCCACAAGGCCTTTGGTGCAATAATAGAAACATTCACACCTACTTTGGCACAACCAATCATCAAACTGTTAGCCATGTTGTTGCGTCCGTCTCCCAAATATACAAAGTTCAAGCCTTTTAAATATCCAAAATGCTCTTTCATCGTGAGCAAATCTGCTAGAATCTGTGTCGGATGATATTCATCTGTCAAACCATTCCACACCGGAACACCACTATATTCAGCAAGTTGTTCCACATGTTCATGCTTGAACCCTCGAAACTCAATTCCATCAAACATACGTCCTAACACACGCGCAGTATCCTTAACACTCTCCTTATACCCTAATTGAATATCATGTTGAGACAGATATGTCGGAATCCCACCTTCATCACTGGCACCCACCGTAAATGCACAACGCGTTCTCGTAGACGGCTTTTCAAAAATTAATGCGATATTTTTGCCTTTCAAGGAATTTCCCGTAATACCTTTTTTCTTTTTCTCTTTTAAATCTGCTGCTAAATCAATCAAGTACAGAATCTCGTCTGCTGTAAAATCTTTCAGTGTTAAAAAATGACGTCCTTTTAAATTCATCTTGTAATCCTTTCTGATGTCCATAAACAAATGTACAAACCTCGGTAAATTTATTTTGTCTTTTCGTACTTCAAATTTTCCATATACTTCTTGCTCCAACTCACTCACTGTATAAATCTGATACTTGGGAATGCGTAATAATTTTGCACTGGCCTCCAACATTGCAAGATAAAATTCAGTGTCCGAGCATTTTCGTGATAATCGTAATACAAAGATAATCTCTGCCCTTTCAATATCACTCAAACCTTCTAGTATTTTCTCATAATACCACTCTTCGCGCGTTTGTTCAATATAATAAATTCGCCCTGCGAGTCCATAAATCACGCGTTTCGCATCATAGTACCCCAATTTTAGATTCTGCCTGCTTCGCTTATTGTGAAATTCGATAATGCTTCCCAGCTTTACCTTCGGTGCAATTTGGTAGAGCGTTGTCTCTTCGTCTATTTTCACTCTAGGCACTCTTCCCGGACCATAGATTCGAATCTGAATCAAATCCTTATATCCTCTCTCGATAAGAGAATTGATTGGCAGATTGTTAATGACGCCGCCATCCATATAAGTCTCACCATGTAGTTTCTCATTTTTAAACCCGATTAGATAGGCACTGGCTAATAAAAAATCCTCCAACAAACCTTCCGGAATATCATGAATACTGATATCAATTTCTTTCATTTTGGAAACCGAAAACGTTAAAAGACATAGCTCAATTCCGGATTCTCGAATTTGCTTTTCATCTACATTTTCATGAATCAAATTTCGCAGTGGAGTAATGTCCACACCTCCCTCTGCAATCAAACGCATTGCTTCACCGATTATTTCACGGATACTATTCTCCTTCTGAAATAATTTTTCCATCCATCCATCATCTACGTCCATCACGTTAGAAAATTTAATTTCATTCCAAATGTGTTCTGCTTTCTCTACGTCTCCCATGCAAATAAGAGCACCATTTAAAGCCCCTACTGAAGTCCCGGCCACGGCATTGATCTTTAATCCCACTTCTGAAAGTGCCTTCCACGCACCAATCTGATAAGCACCTCGTGCACCGCCTCCGTCTAACACGATGCCATATTCTTTTGTCAAATCCAATACAGGCTCCATATATGCACCTCCTTATTTACAAAAGGGTATGCCCAAAAGCATACCCTAATACATGAACTTATTCTTCTTTTGCAACTTCTGCTACAGATTTTACCAGACCTGCTATCCCTTGCAGTTCAGAAGGTATAATAATTTTAGTTGCTTTTCCGTCTGCTGCCTTTTCAAACGCTTCCAGACTCTTGATTGTAAGCACTGCCTGATCAGCACCTGCTTCTTTCAAGAACCGAATACCATCTGCATTGGCTTGTTGCACCTTCAGAATTGCTTCTGCCTGGCCCTCTGCCTCACGGATTTTTCTTTCCTTCTCTGCTTCCGCACGAAGAATCGCAGACTGTTTCTCTGCCTCTGCTTCCAAAATCACAGATTGCTTATTACCTTCGGCAACCAAAATCGTTGATTTCTTTTCACCCTCTGCACGAAGGATCGCTTCACGACGTTCACGCTCTGCTTTCATTTGTTTTTCCATGGCATCTTGAATTGCCGCCGGCGGAATAATGTTTTTTAATTCCACACGGTTCACTTTAATACCCCATGGATCTGTAGCCACATCTAACGATGCACGCATTTTTGTATTAATCGTTTCTCTGGAAGTAAGTGTTTGGTCTAATTCCAAATCACCGATAATATTACGAAGAGTAGTCGCCGTCAAGTTTTCAATCGCCATAATCGGATTTGCTACTCCATAACAGAATAACTTTGGATCTGTTATCTGATAAAATACAACCGTATCAATCCTCATCGTAACATTATCTTTTGTGATAACCGGTTGTGGTGCAAAGTCCACCACTTGCTCCTTCAAATCAACTCTTTTTGCCACACGCTCAATAATCGGAATCTTAAAATGAAGTCCTACACCCCATGTTGCCTGATAAGCACCCAATCTTTCCACTACTTGCGCTTGTGCCTGTTGGACTACCTTCACGCACGAGAGCAACAACGCTACTAAAATAACAACTAATATTAAACCTAAAAATCCCATACCTATACCTCCTCTTTCTTGACAATTAATTTTACGCCCTGAATTTCCTCTATATGAACGACTGCCCCTACTTCAATCCGTGCATCGGATTGATTTGTTTTCGCTGACCATTCCATACCGTTTATTTCTACACGACCCAAACCGCGGATCGTATCTATTTCTTCCAACACTATTGCCTTTTGCCCAATCAGACTTTCGGCATTTGTTTTTTGACGTTCTTGATTAAAGAATTTCATCGCAATCGGTCTTGTAAGTATTAATAAAAGAGTGGAAACCAATAAGAATGCAATCACTTCAACTACCAGACCTACTTCAGCAAGTGCCAAAAGAAAAGCAATTAATGCGCCACCAGCAAACCATATCGTTGTCAAACCCATTGTAATTATCTCAACAAGCAAAAAAATCACAAATACAATCAGCCAAAATGTTGTTCCCATGTTATCGCCTCACCTTCTTATCTTTTGATATATTTATTCTACTATACATCCTTTTAAAATGCAATAAAACAAAAAGGAGCAGAATTTTTAAAAATTCTACTCCTAAACTCTCCCCACTTTAACTAAAATAATGATCACCTAATTTAAAACTACCACTTCTGGTATTGAAAAACATTGCACTTCCTACCGGATTTGCTCCATTAAGTGCATCTTGTGCTGCTTCATAGCATGCACTTGGAATGCGATTTGACGAAATAACTCGCGCCAACTTTCCTGTCATAGCCGGTGTAAATTGTCCTCTTTGATAAACCACACTTTCCACACTATTCGGGAAACGTCCACTTCGAACACGATTCAGAACAACTGCACCAACGGCTACCTTTCCTTCATAAGGTTGGTTCCCTGCTTCGCAATAAATTAATGCAGCAATCAATACTAGATCGCTATGCTTTTGCACCTTTTGTTGCTCTTTTTGAATCTGCTCAATTGTCTTTGCATCTTGTGTGCCTTGTGCACATACTGTTTTAGCTCTTTCTACTGCTGCTGTTCCAAACAATAAGGCTTCATTTCTGACGTATCCTTCCACGCTTCCGGAAGAAATTTTTGTCCATTCTGCACCTTCTTCTATTACGGTTACCACAGTATTTTTATACATTTTTGCGATTACAGCTCCAGCTGCCTCGGCATGTATATCTACTGTTGTATCTGTGTTTGCTAACGCTTTTCCATACCATTCTTGCGTATCTACTGCAGTCACTGCCATTTGTGAAATCTGTCCCCAAAGTTCCGTAAATGGTGATTCTACATTTTCATAATTAACTACTGTACCTGTCTGAGCTTCAGATTGCGGATCTGCTGCAAATACCTCAAACTCTGCTGAAAACAGCAAACAGGCAGCAAGTACAAGACTTACGATCCTTCTCTTGTTCCCAAAAAACATAATTACCTCCTAATTTTGCAACAATTCATTGTGCATATTTTTATTACATTATTATGCCCATTTAATTCATTTTTATTACAAATTGTTACATAATTGTTACATTTCCTTGCAACAGTTGCGATAATAACATGCTTTTTTTGGTGTGTCAACCCTAGGATTGTATTTTTTTTAGTACAATTTTGCGCAAAAAAAGACTCTTCGACGAATCGAAGAGCCCATTTTTTCACTTATCTTCTCTGTTTTGCCACTTCAAACATAAGGATTGAAGCAGCTATTGCAGCATTTAACGATTCCACCTTTCCTTGCATCGGAATACGTACCCAGATGTCGGCTTTTTGGGCAACCTCATCACGCAATCCATTACCCTCATTTCCTATAAGAATAGCTGTTCCTCCCTGATAATCCTCTTGATCATATGCCTTCTTTCCTTCCAAATGCGCGGCATAGGATTTGATTCCCTTTTCTCTAAATCGTTCCAACAAATTTAGAATATCTTCTATATATATAGTAGGTATCCTGTAAATAGAACCCATGGTCGAGCGGATTGTCTTTGGATTATAAATATCCACACAATCTTTGCTCATGAAAACTGCATCCACACCGGCACCCTCTGCTGTTCTTACAATGGTTCCCAGATTGCCCGGATCTTGTAGATTGTCCAACACTATAAAATGCGGTCTTTGGATTTGTAAAATTTCTTCCACATCATAAGTTTTTTGTTTAACCACGCATAAAATTCCTTGTGGTGTTTTTGTATCAGAAACGTATTGAAACACATGATCTGAAAGGATTTCAAAAGAAAATTGTTTCAGATTTAATTCTTGATTCTTCTTATTATAGAATGTTTCCGAAAGATATACCTTTTCTACCCGTTCTGTCGGAACTTCCAAAAACATACGCAGTCCCTCAACCACAAACATTCTTTCTTCCATTCTTGCCTTACTTTTTTTCTGTAATTGAAGTAACCTTTTTATTTGCGGATTACTTGTACTTGTTATCATCTTCTCATCCCTTTTTATTTTAAACTTTAAATCTATAACCTACTCCCCAGATTGTTTCAATGTATTGTGGTTTAGATGTGTCAAATTCAATCTTTTCTCGAATCTTCTTAATATGAACTGTTACCGTCGCTATATCACCGATGGATTCCATATCCCAAATCTCACTGAAGAGTTCATCTTTAGTATACACGTGATTTGGATGGGATGCAAGGAACGTTAGTAAATCAAATTCTTTCGTTGTAAACGTTTTTTCTTCTCCATTGACCCAAACACGGCGTGCAGTTATATCAATTTTAATTCCCCGAATCTCTATAATCTTGTTTTCTTCTACCGCACTTCCTACCAATCTCTCATATCTTGCCATATGGGCTTTCACGCGAGCTACCAATTCGCTTGGGCTAAACGGCTTGGTCATATAATCATCTGCACCCAACCCTAGTCCTCTGATTTTATCTATATCATCTTTCTTTGCAGAAACCATGATAATCGGCGTGTTTTTCTCTGCACGTACTTCTCGACAAATCTCAAAACCATCTATATTTGGTAACATTAAGTCTAAAATAATCAAATCGTAGTCATTGGACAATGCTTTTTCCAATCCCTTTTGCCCGTCATTTGCAACCTCTACTTCAAAACCACTTAACTCTAAATAATCTCGCTCTAACTCCGCAATCGCGTTTTCATCTTCAATAATTAAAATTCTACTCACGTATCGGCACCTCCTGATATTTTCTTATTACAAAATACATAATCGTCCCTGTTCCTTCTTTACTGGTTGCCCAAATATTTCCGCCATGTTCTTCAATAATCTTCTTCACAATAGAAAGACCAATTCCGCTACCACCTGTACCAGAATTTCTGGAGGTATCTGTGCGATAGAACCTTTCAAAAATGTATGGTAGTTCTTTCGCTCCGATTCCTTTTCCGTTGTCTTCAATTTCTACCTGTACAAAATCCCCTACATCTTTTACGCGAAGATGTATCTTTTTCTCCTGCTTATCCATGTATTTAACCGCATTGGAAACAATATTGTTGATTACTCGTTTCATCTGCTCCGGATCTACAATAATCTTGACATCCTTTTCTACATAATTGAGATAATCAAATTCTATGCTTCTGGCTTCAATGTCTATTTTTAAATCAGCAGCACAATCATCAAAGTAATCGTTTACAAACATTGTACTAAAGTTATAAGGAATACGATTAGAATCAATTTTAGAATATAGTGTTAACTCATTGATCAGCATATCCATGTCGTTAGCTTTATTATAAATGGTTCTAATATAGCGATCCATTTTTTCCGGTGTATCTGCAACACCATCCATAATACCCTCGACATATCCTTTGATTGCAGTAATCGGAGTTTTTAAATCGTGCGAAATATTACTAATCAATTCTTTGCTTCGCTTATCATATTCCACATTTTCTGAAGATGTATCTTTCAAACGCAGTCGCATTTCTTCAAAGTCGCGACAAAGCTGTCCTATTTCATCTTCGGTTTCCACTTCCAATTCAAAATCCAGATTACCGTCTTTAATATTCTGTGTTGCAATCTTCATTCTGTTAAGAGGTATTGCTACTCCTCGATAAATCCATATGATAAGAACACCTGCCGTCAAGGCCAAAATCAAGATAACTGCCACAAGCATATTACTTATATACTCTCTTACTTCAGGTATCGCATCATTCACATTTGTTACAATAAAAGCACTTCCGCGTTCTCCGTTTGTGTAATGAAAATCAATCTTCTTAATCAATACCTGAATATCTCCACCGATATATATCCCATTATCTGAAGAAGAATCCTGCGCACCAAATTCCGGTAGGATTTCTCGGATATCTTGTGATACTTCTCCACCTTTATAAATGATGGCATCACTTCTTTGCACAACCAAATAAGAATTCACAGCCTTTAAACCGTTATTTATACCGTCTAAATAAGCATAGTCCTCCATCTGTCCCGCATCACGATTTGCCGTAATGGACAATTGATGAAACGCCGGCTCTGTTACCATGTTCAATGCACTAATCGGATTTGTAATAATAGTATAATCCGCACCTGTAATACCATAAGTACGTTCAATCGAGCGAATCTGAAATTGTCCAAAAATAGTAATAACTGTAAGAGACAGTAGTAACGGCAAGATCATTACTGTCACAAACCCTATAACCAATCGTGTTTTTAGCTTCATAAAAACGCTCCTCATTCCAGAATTACTTTCATTATAACACGGCTACAAACGCATTACACCAAAGCAAAAAGAAATATTTATAAACTTTTTCTAAAAAGAGGCATAGCAAAATTCTTTTCTGCTATGCCCCAAATAAACTTTTTTTACAAATATGCTTTTAAGATATTTACTTTGTCCAATTTTTCCCATGGCAAATCCAAATCATTACGTCCGAAATGTCCGTAAGCTGCTGTTTGCTTATAAATTGGGCGACGAAGATCCAACATCTTAATGATGCCTGCCGGTCTCAAATCAAAATTGTCCCTTACAATCTCAACCAATTTTTCTTCTGACAATTTTCCCGTGCCAAAAGTATCAATCATGATTGACGTCGGTTGCGCTACTCCAATCGCATAAGACAACTGAATTTCACATTTGTCAGCCAATCCTGCTGCTACCATATTCTTTGCAACATAACGCGCTGCATACGCAGCAGAACGGTCCACTTTTGTACAGTCTTTTCCAGAAAAAGCACCTCCACCGTGACGTGCCATTCCTCCATAAGTATCAACAATAATTTTTCTTCCAGTCAAACCACTGTCTCCATTTGGACCACCAATCACAAAACGCCCCGTTGGATTAATAAAGAATTTTGTATTTTCATCCACCATATCTTTTGGCAAAATTTCATCAAACACATATTTTTTGATGTCTGCATGAATCTGCTCTTGTGTTACATCCGGATCGTGCTGTGTAGACAATACAACTGCATCCAATCTTTCAGGTACACCATTTTCATCATACTCTACAGTCACCTGTGTTTTTCCATCCGGACGCAAATAGGTTAATGTTCCGTTTTTACGAACTTCTGTCAGGCGCAATGCCAGTTTGTGTGCAAGAGAAATCGGATATGGCATTAATTCTTCCGTTTCATTGGATGCATAACCAAACATCATTCCTTGGTCCCCTGCTCCGATTGCCTCTAACTCCTCATCAGACATTTTATTCTCTTTTGCTTCTAACGCCTTATTTACACCCATAGCAATGTCTGTTGACTGCTCGTCAATTGCAGTAATTACACCACAGGTGTGTGCATCAAAGCCAAATTTTGCACGATTATAACCAATCTCATCGACGGTATCTCTTACAATTTTCTGAATATCTACATATGCATTTGTCGTGATTTCTCCCATAACTAAAACCAACCCGGTCGTAACTGCAGTTTCACAAGCCACACGGCTCATTGGATCCTGTTCCAACAATGCATCTAAAACAGCGTCTGAAATCTGGTCGCAGATTTTATCCGGATGACCTTCTGTTACAGATTCTGAAGTGAATAATAATCTTTCCATTTGTTCTTTCCTTTCTTCCTTTGTCTCTCTTATTATCAAATGGACCATGAGTCTGTCTTGACAGACTCTCGCGCCTTCGGCGGTCGCTTGCGACATCTTCTGCTTACGCCGAAGTGCGCATCCTTGCGGAGCGTTTTTGATTTATGGAAACGAAGTTTCCTATAAATCAAAAAACAGTCCAACAATGTCGGACTGTTTACATTTCGTATAACACAATCCTCTTATTGTTCGATTACTCGCTCAGGTTGGCACCTTCCGTCACCGGGGTTGCCGTGGCTTCACAGATCCTTTTTACCTCCACCACTCTGAATAAGAGATTTTTATTTTCTTCCGTTGATGATGATATCATTAAATACTATGTACGTCAAGGTATATTATCAAAAGTTTTATCGTTGTGTATACGGCGGATCTGCCGGATATCCTCCGGTAATCTTCTGCATAGCTCTCTGAACAGCATCTTTTGAATTCTTCCATTCCGCATCCTTATATCGATAATCAAATTTCTTCTCCAACCACTCAATGTCCTCTAGAACACGTTCCATGTTTTCTTCCATTTGCTTAAAGAGAATATTTCTTAATTCCTGTTGCTCCTTTTTCCCCAAATAAAGAGGTGTCGCATCTAAAATATCAGCCAAATGATGTAAGCACATTCCTTTCCCGTTTTTTACAAGATCGAGAAATTCTCTATCCCCCTTTTTATATAGGAAGAAAAAGGTTGCAATATACCGTTCATAGTTCCTTTTAACATGATTGCATATATAGCACGATTCCTCCGTTCCATGCACCCAGCGACTTACATTATTACTATCCTTTGAAACAGCAGTATCTTTGCAAATCTTATCCATCAGTCCAACCTTTGTCGTCGGAGCATAGTTCTTTATCTCTTTTTTCATTTCTTTCATCAAATACTTCAAACGCGTTTCCAAAATCAAAGCATTTGCGAGCGTCTCTCCATATGCAAACATTTTCTCATAATGTTTCCTACAAAATCCTGTTTTATCAGTTTCTGCCCGCACGTGGTCCTGCATATAAGAGGCGTCTTGGCCTAGCACAAAATCAAGTGCATTTCTTTCCACATCTCGCTCAATATAACAAAAAGGGCATTCATCTCCTGCTCGAAACGCATCCATCAAAGGAATTGTGTATAATTCTTCTTTCATTCTTGTTTCTCCTTGTTTACATCTTTTCCGGTTCCAATAAAACAAGCACTCCAACCGGAGTGCTTTCCATGAGAGGCGCCAACCAGATTTGAACTGGTGATAGAGGTGTTGC